>CAUHGY010000026.1 GCA_959605945.1 uncultured Clostridia bacterium
GCCGAAAAGCACGCCGTTGTCGTCTCCCCCTACTATGAAAACAGAATCGTTTTTGCTTTTTATTGCAAATCCCGTAGGCGAAAGTTTGGACTTATCTATGTCTACTCCCGAATCTTCGACGAAAGATGTGTCTCCGATGGAAATTATTTTGGCATTGCTGCTCCATTCGATAGAAGTATCGTTATCCGCATAAACATACAGATCGGAATCCGTAGCCTGGCGGAAAAACTCCGTGAGCTCCGTGATGGCAAAAGAAATAAGCTTTGAATCCTTCGATTCATAAGGATACACCACCGCATAATCGGAAATGCCGTTCTGTACGAAATAGGTATCCGTCTCTGTCACGATGGCTTTGTGATCTTCGGACTGTGCAGGTAACTGCGGCACCGCACTGTCATCTCCGCAGCCTGCCGCAGACAACAGAAGTATCGAACCCAAAACAAGCGAAATAATTTTTGTAAAAAGCTTTTTCATATTAACCCTCCGCTATGACAGTGAATTGCAAATTATTTATGGCAATGTTGCCGCTGCTGTCGATGGCGTAAATTCTGAGATAATATCTTCCCGGCAGGTCGGGCTGATAGGTATTTTCGGTAACATGGACAAGCGTTCCCGACGGCTGAACTATAATATAAGCAACTTCAAGCTCTCCGTCGATATCATCCGTTGCGACGGCGTCGGGAAGAGTTATTTTGTCTCCGAACCTTACAGCCGATTTAAATTCTCCGTTAACGGTGATAACGGGTTTAACATCGTTTTGCAGGTTGATTCTCCTGTAAATCTCTATTGGCGCATTTGAACTGTCGCTTATCGCATAAACAATAAGATAGGTGCCGTATTCATCGGTTTTGAATTCTTTGGCGTCAGCTATATCGGTCTCGGCGAGAACCGCTCTGCCCGATTCGACATGGGTAACGGAAACCGAAATAACAACTTCCGTATCGAGAACGTCTGCATATATCAGCGGCAAAATCTGCTGCGTCCCGCCGATTTTTCCGTTTACCGGATATTGTCCGTCTATAATTGCCGAAGGCAGAACTTCGTCAAAAATTATCGATTCGTTAAAATTCTGGTTGCAGAGACTTTTTACCGAAAAACCGGATTGAGCGGAAAGGTTTTCCGCAACGATTTTCAGATAGATTTTTCCGCTTTCACAGTTGAAATACTCATCAAGCGGAAGGTTTATCCCTGATCCGCTGATCAGAACACCGTCAGTTATGTTTAACGTCAAATCTCCCGCTTCGGCAAAGATATTATTGTCAAACGCATAAGATGTAGTTTCCCCGTTGATTTTCAATACGGTACGGTTTTCCGAAGCGTCTCTATATGCCGTAAGCGTCATCGTATTGTTGGGATTTACATAATCCGAAAACACCAAGGAAAGCCCTTCGAAATTAGTGCTTCCCGCAGTCGTTGCGACGGTTACGGAAAAACTTCCGTAAAGAAGCGGATTTACAAACGATACCGCTGCATTCCCTTCACCCGTCACGCTGTTGACAATCAAAGCGCTACCGAGCGATATACTTGAATTTTCGGTCTCTTTCCAATAGTTTTCGAGAATCAGTTCATAATCGTCATTATACGCTGTTATAAGTTCGATAGTTTTGGTGTATAGCGTCGCTCCGCCTTTGGATTTTATCTCTATTACGGCGTTTTCATCTGATTTTGCAGGCGTAAATCTGCGGTCTGCAATAAGCTTTCCGTTAACGTAAAAATCGGTTTCCACATACTTGCCTGTACTGAAATCGTAAGCATTCACAGCGTCAAAAAGCACCGAACATTCGCGTATCAGATAGTTTGGCAAAGCTACGTTGTCGATCACCGCGGGATTAGGATTGTTCTCAACATTAAGGTCGTACGTAAGAACACTTTTCTGCCCTGCCATATCCTGCGCGGTATAGGTTATTGTAAACTTTCCTGTTTCCAACGGAATGAGCTCGCCCGTTATCTCATCGAATTTATGTTTTTTGTCTATCTCGAGAGAAGTGGTAACATTGCCTCTTCCTCCGGAAATAACTTTCATTCCTCCGAGAACTGCTCTTTCGCCTACTTTACAGGCCGTGGTATAGTCATCCCTTTCATATCCGACTACTATTTCGTTGCCTTCGCTGACGTCGGCAAGAAACGAAACTTCTTTTACGGCTTTATATCCGAGACTGTTAACTGCCGTGTAAACTAATGAATATTTTCCCGCTTTGTCAAGCTTTACGGTATTATCGTCTGCGATGTTTATGTTCACCGCGGTATCCGAATTATAAGCGAAATAAGCGCACACCGAAGGTATGATTATCCCGTCGTTCACGTCGTATGCAACTGCGTCGAACACAGGATAATCGTTTCCGACTATGCCGACCGGCATTTCCGACTGCTCGTAATCTCCCGTATCAATTACTATTTCGGGTAGCTTATCATTCTCTATATCTTCGGCGCTCAGATCCTGATCGCCGAGCTGAGTTACCGCAAAATTGAAAGTTGTATCCACATAACCGTAGGCTTTTATGCTTACTTTTACCTCTCCGGTGGTGAAACCGCCCCAAGGTTTCGAAAAGAACAGCACATCGTCATAATCGGCAATTTTCGCTCCCGCTACGCCCGGAGAAGAAACATACATCGTCTTTTCTTCAGTGTTAAAACTTAAAGACGCATACTGCTCTTCAACGGGGCGGGAACCGCTTGCTCCGTTCCAGCTGTCAAGATACCCGAAAAAGGAAATATTTACGGCTGAGCCGTATTTATCGCGGCGCGGAAGATATTCGGTGCCGTTATTTCCCCATCCAACGTATATTTCGTTGCCGTAGCAGCTGTCAGCATAGGATGCGGCTTTTTCCCACATGGCACCCGTTTCTGAAACGCACTTAAAACGCACATTTATGAAGTTAGATGCGTCATAAACATCGGTCAGAGTGATTATCATTCCCGAAACTTCGCGTTTATCGGGCACAGCCGGCTTGACATACAAATTGATAAAATCCCTGCCGTTGAACTTATTAAGATCCACTATGGTGTTAAAAGTTATGGTTTCCCCCGTGGCAAGCGCTATATTCAGCCCTTCTTTTCCGGTTTCGTACACTGAATCGTCGACACCGTAAGTTGCACTCGATTTGTCCCCCGAAAATGAAAACACCCCCTGTTTAACGTCGAATGTTTTGATCTCTTTATAAAGCGTGCCGTTTTTAACAACGCGGTATTCAACGGTAAAACGCCCCGCCTGGTCTAGCTGCAGCCTGTTTGTTTTTACGGCTTTGCCAGACGGATAGTAAACGACGATTTCCGCCTGTTCGCCTTCTATGGTCATCGAAGGAATCTCTACAGTGTCGCCGAAATAATATTCGGACTTAAGAGTATTTCCGCCTTCTCCTGCAGCGAATGAGCCGTTGAGCTGCACTCCGCAGAATCCGATAACCGCCAAAAGCAAAAACAGCAAAAGAACTTTTAAGCATCTTCTGACAATTAAACTTTTCATCGATAGTCTCCTTGATTTATTTTAAATTTCGATCAGGCAAATTAAATATGTATTGTTCGGCGAAATTTTTAACCTTTAATTCCGCCGACGGATATATTACCCATAAGCTTATTATGCATAAATATAAATATTATAAAAATCGGCAGAAAAACTATAAAACAACCCGCTAGCTTATGAGGAACTGTGCTTACCGGTCCTGCGGCGAAATTAAATCTTTGCAGCCCGTAAGCCAGCGTCGGAAAACTCGGCATATATACGAGCGGTGTCTGATAGTCGTTCCAGAAAACGATGAATTTAAGCAAAAACACCGTCAGAAAAACATTTTTTGCAAGCGGCAGAATAATGCTGAGAAATATACGCCAGTGTCCCGCACCGTCAAGCATAGAAGCTTCGGTGTAATCTTTAGGGACAGATTTGAACATCGCATGAAAGACCATGAAATGCAATCCCTGAAAGTTGAATGCTATTGCAAAACTTCCGGCAAATGAATTATAAATTCCGAGTGCGGTCAGCACCTGCAATTCCGATGGCAGTGCGCCTATTATCGGCATAACCATGGTGAAAACGACCACTACATAAATTACTTTACTGAACCTGAAATCGTATTTTGCGCAAATATAGGCCATGGCGCAGCATGAAACCGTCTGCAGCAGCGCCGCACCGAAGGCATAAATGACCGAATACAGCGCCATTAAGGGAAAACCGATCACCTTCTGCCCCATACCGGAAGCGATAGTCACTTTAAAGTTGTTAATTGCATCGATATAATTGGCAAAATTAAACATATTGCCTGCAAATTCCGTGCCGTTTTTTGAAAAAAGCAAAGGATCTACATTGAAAAACAGAGAATCTTTTACCGAATTTATAAGCCCCCACCCGAAAGTCAGTATAAGGCTTAAAACATACAGACAAAGTACGGCGCAGCAAATTAATTTGAATATGAGCGTTCCCGCCGCCCTCTCGCTTTTGATCGCATTCTTTTTCATGGTCAGTCCTCCGACGGTCCGAATTTATTCAAAGCCCATCTTACCGCAAGTGTAAGCGGAAGAATAATTATTGTGCAGAGAATACCTATCGCCGAAAAATACGGATATTCCACAATCGTTCCGTCCTGAACGCCTTCGTACAGATAATAACCGATAGTTATCAGCCTTTCATCCTTTATATCCTTTCCGTAAAAGGAAAACAACGCCATCTGGTCGGTAAAAATTTTAGCGAGTGCTACGGTAAAAAACACTATGAACGTCTGATATACGCTCGGAAACACAACAAACAAAAATTCTTTAACGGCATTTGCCCCGTCTATTTTTCCGGCTTCGATAACGCTTTGAGATATGCCGTTCATTGCCCCGACATACAGAAGTACCTGAGAGCCGAATCCTACCCATATATTATAGAATACAAGCGTTCCGAACACCGTTCTGTGATTATCGCTGCTTAAAAGTCCCAAAATTTTCACGCCCAGCGTCTTTTCCAGTATAGCGGGTATGGCTCCGTCTACAAAATAAGTGTATATAACGACCATGACGATGACGGATACAATCGTCGGCAAAAACAGAAAAACTTTGAACATATTATACAGTGGCATTTTCTTAAATATATAATAGGAAAAAAGCATTCCGCAGGTAAGGCCTACAAGCGTGTTTGCCGCAAACATGGTCAAGGAATTTGTGACAGCCGTTTTAAGCTCGGCCGAATTGGACCAGTTGAAAAATATCTGACTGAAATTCTTAAAACCGATGCTTATCACGTCACGGGTCAACGGATCGTACGTTTTAAGCGCGAGACTTATGGAATTAAAATTGACGTATATGTAAAATACGGCAAACTGAATAACCGGCAGAGCGGCAACCGACACATAAAAGCCGAGAGACTTGTAATATGCCGATTTAAAGCTGTTTTTTTCACTTTTTTGCCTTGCGTTGATCATCCCTTTATCCTTCACGCCCTATGGGGCGTTTTTGTTAACGTTTTATACTGTTCCAGAAAGTCTCGCTGAACGTATCGAAAATTCCCGTAAAATAGTCTTCCGCAGATACTCCGGAACGAAAAGCTTTAGTTGCAAGTTTATAAGACGATCCGTCAACGTTAGTTGAAAAGAAGTCGTAGCTTGATGCCTGCAACATGGAAATGTTAGCGAGATAGGTCGGATTCAGCGAATTGGTTATCAGCAAATCGGAATCGCGGTAAAGATTGTAACAGGTTCTGCCATAATACGTCATTTTCGAAAGATCGCTTTCGATCGCGGTAAATTCATAAGGTCTGATCAGGGAAGTTGACTGCGTGAATTTAACCAGCGCTTCGTTGGTGTGCATAAAGCGCAGGAACGTTTTTGCCACCTCTACTTTGTTATCTTTAAGATTGCCGTTCACCATGACCATCGTTGCAGAACCGTCGAGCCAGACGTTTTTATTGCCGATTTGAGTATCGTCTACGTGCGGAAGCGGCATCGCCCCGAGTTTTCTCGCATATTTGGAAGCTTTTTCTGCAGTGTATGCCTGGCTGAGTTTATCGAAGGTGGCGGTAGCTTCGTTTTCCCAGTAAAAACCGTCCACAAACATAGCCGTCGGGCTGTTGGGATAAAGAAATTTACTTGCAAGAAAATTGTTCTGCGCGGTGAGATGGTCGACTGTTTCCTTTATTGCTTCATCCTCTTTATAGTATTTGCTTCCGCCGTCAATAATCTGCTCTAAAAGTTTCAGTGCGTAATATTTTCCGGATTGACGCTGCAAAAGATACCCGTTATCATTGGTTATATCGGTTGCAGGCATATAGGTAATATTGCCGTTATCGTCGATACTGTCGATGAGATTGGTAACGGGACCCGTCGATGAACTGTCGAACGTGAAGTTTAACCGCATGTTTTCTGCGCCTTCGTAATTTGCCCACAGCGAATACGCCAGGTCGTTCATGTAATCCTGATATTTCCCCGACCAGGTAATCGGATTAAGTCCTTTGTCGTCAATTTTATCAAGCAGCGCTATAAACTGTTCGTTTGTAGCAGGGAGACCGTCGTCGTAATCGCCGTGCCTGCCGTTGGGCCCTGCCGACTTTACTTTGTGAGCGGGATTTTTGGAATTGGAATTTATAAACTGATACTCTCCGTTTGTCTTTTTTGCCTTATAATCTTCGTTATCGGGATCGTTCGCCATAAAATACAGGTCTTTTGTGTCAAACAAATCAACATCGTACATAAAAGTGAACCCTGCGGTAACAAACGGCAAACCGTAATATCCTTCCCCGTCAAAATTATAAAACTTGGCGCTTTCCGGATTCATTTTCTGCAAAATACTTTTTCCTTCCCCGTATTCTTCAAGCGGAGTGTTTATCCAGCTTTCTATATTATAAAGCAAACCGTCGTTCACATAACCTACGTAATCCATGTCGGAAACAAAAAACACTTCGGTTCTGCTGCCTTTTATAGTGGACTGCAATTTAGAACCGTATTCCACTTCGTCGAAAAATACCTGCACCCCCGTCTTTCCCGTTTCGAAGGATGTGCCTTTGTATTTTTCTTCGAAAAGAACTTTTGCTTCTTCAAGAAACGATTTGCCGTGTCCGTTGTTTATGTAGCCTACATACAGCTGCGTTTTTGTTTCGTCAACCTGCTCCGCGGAGTCGCCGCAGGCTATACCGGTCAAGGTCACGGCAAAGCACAATACCGAACACAATAGCGCCTTAACAAATTTTTTCATAATACATTCTCTCCTCTGTTGCTTTTTTATATCAGCGAGACAAGCTCGTCTATTGCCTGCGTAGTCGTCTCATGAGTCACGGCTATTCTGACCGTCTTATCGAATTCGTTCCAATAGTGCAGGTCGTAAACTTCCGTAACTCGTTCAAGCTGGCTGTCGGTAAGAACGGCAAATACCATGTTGCTCTGCACTTCGTAAAACGGCTTTATTCCCTTTTCTTCGAGTTTCAACTGCAGATATTTTGCCCTTTCATTGGCGATGCGCGCATTTTTCAACCACAAACCGTTTTTTAATATGTATTCAAGCTGTACGCCCAAGAATTTAGATTTGGACATATGTTGGAGCGATTGTTTTTGCATATATTCGAGATTCGCTGCGAATTCCTTTCTTCTGAAAACAACCATTTCTCCGAACATTCCGCCTGCTTTGGTTCCCCCGAAAGAAAATGCGTCGATACCGGGATATTCGATCATTTCGGCAAGCCCCGCTCCGAGAGCATCGGCGGCGTTTCCTATCCTGGCTCCGTCAAGATATACGTACATGCCGAGAGAATGAACATAGTCGGTCAGTTCTTTCAATTCATTTACCGTATATACCGTACCGAATTCAGTGGGTTGCGTTATCGCCACAACTTTATGGCAATATTTATATTTTTTTGTACCGAGCATCAATTTTTTCAAAAGATCCACGGTCATTTTGCCGTCGGGGCTATCAATAGAAACTATCTTATTGCCGAGCGTATATTCGGTGGCGCCGCATTCATAGCAGTTAATGTGCGTCTGCGCCGCGCATAGCACTGTGTCTGCTCTACCAAGCATGGATTTTAAAGCCATCACGTTGGCCGCCGTTCCGCTTATCGCAAAAGTAGCCCAGATCTTGTCCTTAAAATTCTTCTGCATCAGCTGCTCGGCTTTCAAAGAATGACTGTCTTTGCCGTATCCGCCGTCGACAGCTTCGCTGTTCGCGTCATACATGGCCGCCAGAATACCTCTATTAACGTTATACCAAATTTCTCCTCTGAAATCTTTTTTCATTCTGCTGCCTCGATCTTGATTTCTAAATGATACGCTAAAATTTTATAACAGCTTATCAAATTTGTCAATATTTAACCCATTAATCAGACAAAACGATTAATTTTTAATCGTTTTAAAGCAATTTTTGATTAATATGATTAATAAACCTTAAAATTTTTATTTTAAAAATGTTTTTTTGTTGAAATATTTTTAAAAAAATTGTAAAATACATTTGTACTTATCCTGTCATAAAAGGAGAATAATGAAATGTTTATTTCAGAAAAAGAGCAGGAGATTTTGAATTTTCTGTCCAATAAAAACGGTTCGGCCACTATCAGTGAAATAAAGGGAAAAATTTTTTTAAGCGAACCGTCTGTCAGAAGATATCTGAATTCGCTTGCAAAAAAACAACTTATCGTCAGAACTCACGGCGGAGCAATAATGAATTACAACAATTCCGCTAATTCCAACGATATTCCGATTTATATTCGCATATCTTATATGTCGGACGAAAAGAAAAAAATAGCCATGCAGGCCTCCAAACTTCTTTTCAACGGAGCAAAAATTTTTCTTGACACTTCAAGCTCTGCCTTTCATATTCTGCCCTATCTTAAAAACTATTCTGATCTTCTCGTCATAACAAACAACTTAAAAACGGCAATAGCCGCCACGGAAATTAACATAAAAACCATCTGTCTCGGCGGCGACGTTTCTCAGGCAAACATTTCCTGCAACGGGTACGACACCATAGAGATGCTTTCAAAATACAACGCGGATATCCTTTTCTTTTCGTGCGACGCACTCAGCGAAAACGGACTTTTGACCGATAAATCGAAAGAAATGAGCTATACGCGAGAACAATATATAAAAAACGCCGGAATAAAAGTGCTGATGATAGACAACACCAAACTCTACAAAAAAGAATGGTATACAATTTGTTCGTTAAAAGATATAGATTACTGTTTCTGCGACATTCCGCTTCCGGAAAGTATTTCTCAAATGGTCAAAACGACCGTTGAATGATTTTAAAAATTACACGTTAAAAAAACGCAGCGCCAAAAAACAAAACACCTGTCTCCGAAAAGCACGGAAAGACAGGTGTTTTTAAGTTGTTTTTTTATTATCAAAGAAGAATGCAGATAATGCCGCCCTTGTTTTCATTGACTATTTTAGTCAGAGTTTTTCTTATTTTGCCCTGGGCTTCTTTGGGCATTGCGACCAATTTGCTGGATAAACCTTCATTTACCAGATCATGCAGAGATTTGCCGAACATATTTGTTTCCCATATACCTGCGGGATTATCCTCAAACTGTCCCATGAGATAGTTTATCAGGTCTTCACCTTGCTTTTCTGTGCCGACTATGGGCGCCACTTCGGTCGCGACGTCAACTTTCATGATATGCAGACTGGGTGCGGACGCTTTTAGTTTGACCCCGAATTTCCCTCCCTGTTTGACAAGAACGGGTTCTTCAAGATTCATTTCTTCAAGCGTGGGAAGCACGACGCCGTAACCGTTCTCTTCTGCCTCTTTAAGCGCGTCTTTTACCTTTGCGTAATGGCGTTTGGAGTCGGCAAACGATTTAATGAAAGTCATAAGTTCATAATCGTCGTTGATCTCGTCGCCGCATTCGTCCGAAAGAACTTTATAAAACAATCCTTCTTTTGCCGTCATGTTAAATTCGGTTATTCCTTCGCCGAGTTTAAGCTCTGCAAGTTCGGGCCTGTTGAATTTGTCGTTGTTTTCAAAAACGTCGCCGATCCGGTCAAAGTCTCTCATTTTTACGACGTTGGCGGAAGCTGCCTTGATATTATCCAGCATTTCGGAAATGATTGCGCTTTCCGCAGGCAAAGCGTTCATCCACTTGGGAATATTAATGTTGAAATTATACATGGGGAATTCCAACAAAACTTTTTCCATGATTGCGCTTATATCGTCGCTGCCGAGAGCCGATACATTCATGCACAACACGGGAACGCCATATTTTTCTTCCATTTTTGCCGATAACTTGACTGCGGGATCAGAAGCGGGAGCGCTGCTGTTAAGCACAATGACGAAAGGTTTTTTGAGCGATTTCAGCTCGCCGACAACGCGTTCTTCGGCGGAAACGTAACTGCTTCTCGGAATTTCTCCGAAACTTCCGTCTGCCGTTACGACTATACCTATTGTAGAATATTCTTTTATAACTTTTTCAGTCCCTATTTCGGCAGCCTTTTCAAAGGGAATCATTTCGTCGCTCCACGGCGTCTGAACAAGACGCGGCTTGGAGTTTTCTTCGTGCCCGACGGCACCGTCCACAAGATAGCCTACGCAATCGACAAGCCTCACGTTTGCGGTGGCTTTATTTTTGAATTGAACCTTGACAGCGTTTGCAGGAACAAATTTAGGCTGCGTGGTCATTATAGTTTTTCCGTCCGCCGATTGCGGCATTTCATCAGTGGCAATCTGCTTCTGTAATTTATTGCTTATATTCGGCAGAACCATATTTTCCATAAACTTGCTTATGAATGTGGATTTGCCCGTTCTGACGGGACCCACTACCCCCACATATATATCCCCGCCGGTTCTCGTTGAAATATCTTTATAGATATCGTATTTTTCCATAAAAAACCTCCCACACGTTACACAAGTAATATATGAGAGGTTTTATTCCGTTATGAAAAATTTTCGATATTTTTTGAAAAACCTGTCGTTTCAAGAAAAAACTATGCTCTGCCGGGGCTCTTTTTTTAATTAAATATCGCGATTCTGGTCCTTTTCAGCAGTTTTTTTCTTTTCCGCAGCTTTTTTGGCTTTCATTTTGACAACCATTTCCTTGATGGAAGTCGGATGTTCATCGCCTGCCAACATCCTTTCGATATTTTTTCTGTGAGCAAACCATGTAAAACAGCAAATGGCAAGAATCAACAGGTTTGTCAGAATATAAAATGTTAAACAACTATCGAGCCTGTCTCCGCCGTAACGTAAAAACAAGCGTATGCTTCCGCTAATTGCGGGCGGCGTTATAGCTATAAAAGAGCCCATCGCCCCGAATTCGGTAAAATAAATAAAAACCAGCGCCGCAACAAGCGCCATGACGACAACCATAGCCCACTCCCAGCCGTTAACCGATTCGCAAACCGCCAGCACGCCTATGGTAGACGCGATGCCTTTCCCGCCTTTAAACTTATAAAAAACAGGATAAATATGCCCTAAAACAACCGAGAATCCGCTCAGATAAATTGCGAAGTCACTGACGGCGAATTCCGTGCCGGAAAAATTGCCGTATCCGCGAAAAACAAAATAGGCAACAAGCGTAGGAACAGCGCCTTTGCTTATATCGAGAAAAAATGTGAGCAAACCGAATTTCAACCCCAGATTTCTGCTCATATTCAGAGTGCCGGGATTGCCGCTGCCCACGTTTCTTATGTCGCTATTTTTCATTTTTGCTTTGGATATCAGTATTGCCCAGTTTATGTTACCGAACAGATAACTTCCGACTGCAAACACTGCCAGTAAAACAATTTTAAAAGTCATCTTCTTTTTCTCTTACGGAAAGTCTAATCGGCGTACCCGAAAAATCGAAAGCACGTCTGAGACAGTTTTCAAGATATCTTCTGTAAGAAAAATGCATGAGAGCCGCTTCGTTGACAAAAAACACGAAATGCGGCGGATTAACTCCCGTCTGCGTCACATACATAATTTTCAGTCTTTTTCCGTTCACGGACGGCGGCTCGCTTGCTTTTACGCAATCCAAAATAAGGTCGTTGAGCTGCCCTGTGGAAATTCTCCGCCCCGCATTTTCCAGCACTTTGTCGGCAAGATCCAGAATTTTATCCGTACGGAGACCGGTTTTAGCCGAAACGTAAACAGTCTTTACGTAATCCATGAATTTAAGCTGTTCGCTGACCATACGGTTAAATTCGTTCACGGTATTGGTGTCTTTCTCCACCAAATCCCACTTATTCATGACTATAACCGAAGGTTTGCCCTGTTCATGAACATATCCGCAAATTTTAACATCCTGTTCGGTTATCCCCGCGCTTGCGTCTATCATTACGGCGCACACATCCGCTCTGCGGATTGCGCCCAATGCGCGCAGCACGCTGTAATATTCGATGTCCTCTTCAACGCTGCGTTTTTTTCGGATTCCCGCTGTGTCGATAAGCATATAATTCTTGCCGTTATAGGCAAACGGCGTATCAACCGCATCACGCGTGGTTCCCGCTATATCCGAAACGATAGTGCGTTCAAAGCCCAGCAGTTTATTGCATAAACTCGACTTGCCGGCGTTCGGTTTGCCGACGACGGCAAGTTTTATATACTCGCTGTCGTCGGTATCTCCGAGATTATCAAAATAAGAAACCGTTTCGTCAAGAAGTTCTCCTATTCCCGTACCGTGTTCTGCCGAAATGCCGAAGGGCTCGCCGAGCCCGAGATTATAAAATTCATATAATTTTTCGGCATTGTAGTTATCGAGTTTATTGACCGCAAGCACTACGGGTTTCCCCGATTTGCGAAGTTTTAACGCAATGTCTTCGTCTGCCGCGTTAAGCCCTGCTTTTACGTCGGTAAAAAATATTATAACATCCGCCGTGTCAATGGCAATCTCCGCCTGTTTCTGTATATGAACCCACATTTCGTCGGCAGATTTCAGTTCCAGCCCGCCGGTATCGACAATGGAAAAGCGCCGGCCGCACCATTCTGCGTCGGCATAAAGCCTATCCCGCGTTACCCCGGGAATATTCTCCACTATAGATATTTTTTTTCCGACGACCTTGTTGAAAAAAGTTGACTTTCCTACGTTAGGTCTGCCGACAATTGCTACAAGCGGTTTTGCCACAACAGTTTCCTTTAATTAAAACCAGATAAGAATTATTCCTGCTATGAAGAGTCCTATTGCTATCCAATATATAATTTTATAAGTCTTGCTTTTTCCGGCCACAAAATTATATGCGCTTATTCCGACGACTATTAATATCAGCACTTCTTTAATGGTATTGAGAATGCTGAAAAAAGCGCCTGTTATGTTTACGCCGACGATAGGCAAAAGATTGTTTATAACAATCAAAACCGCCACAATAATAAGCGCAATGAAGGAAAATAAGTTAAGAATGTTTTTGTTTGAGTTACCCATATAATTATATCTCCTATAATTTTTATTGCTTTTTTATTCTGAGTTTTGACAGAATTTTTTGAAAATATTCAGGCAAAGGACTTTCAAACGACACCTCTTTCCCTGTTGCAGGATGAATGAACTGCAGTTTTGCGGCATGCAGCAACTGTCCTTCGAGCTTGAATTTAGAATTTTTAAAACCGTATTCCTTATCTCCCACCACGGGATGCCCGAGATATTTGGCATGCACACGGATCTGGTGCGTTCTTCCCGTTTTCAAAGAAAACTCGCACAGAGTATATCCGTCATACCGCTTTATCACTTTATAGTCCGTCACAGCTTTCCTTCCCGACGGCAGAACTGCCATTTTCGTTCTGTCTTTGGGATTGCGGCCTATAAACGTTTCAACCCTGCCCGAATCGTTTTTTATCTCTCCTTCGAGAAGGGCAAGATAAATTCTGCGGCAAGTTTTATTTTCCAACTGCTTAGCCAAAGCTATGTGCGCAGCGTCGTTTTTAGCGACGACCAACAGTCCTGAAGTGTTTTTATCTATTCTGTGAACTATGCCAGGCCTAATTACACCGTTGATTCCGGAAAGGTTATCCAGATGATACAAAAGCGCGTTCACCAACGTTGAACCGTTGGTACCGTTTCCGGCGTGCACAGTCATGCCCTGCGGCTTGTCTATAACCGCGAGATCATCGTCCTGATATACTATATTCAAAGGTATGTTTTCCGGAACGATATCGAGATTTTTGCAGTCCGGCACAACAAGTTCTATATCGTCGGAAACCTTTAATATCTTATTGCTTTTTGCAGGTTTACCGTTCACGGAAAGCAGGCCGCAGTCGCACAGATTTTTGATACGGGAACGCGTCATTCCCGTTCTTTCCGTCAGATATACGTCAGCCCTTTTTCCTCCGTCGCCTTCAGCTATCGACAGCTTTATCTTTTCCATTTTTTCCGAACAGAGCGTTATGATCCAAAAACAGGTAATGAACAAGCAACATGATCACTCCGACAGTCATGAAAACATCTGCCATGTTAAAAATGGGGAACCTGTATGAACCGAAAACAAAACTTATAAAATCCACGACGCAGCCGTAAGCCACTCTGTCAATAAAGTTTCCGACGGTGCCGCCCATTATAAATATCATCGACACTTTCAGCCATTCGTATCCTCTTTTATGCGCGTAAACATAAAAAAAGAAAAACGCGACAAGAGCTACTGCCGTAAGGACTTTAAAGAATATCTGCGCCCAGGAAGCATCCGATAAAAAGCTCCATGCAGCGCCGGTATTGTAAGTATATGAAAAATAGAAAAAATTCTCTATTATCGTTATCCTTTCCTTACCGGATGACCAAACCTCCCCGCCGGCAAGCCGCACTACGAAATACGTTTTCGTTATCTGATCTATCAGTATGAAAGCGACGAAAAGAAGTATAGGATAAATATTATAAATCAGTCGTCTTCCGTCAACCCTAATTCTCTGCATAGGTCCTCCAGTTTCAGTTCTCCCGGATTGAGCACTTCCTCCATATTGAATCCGGTTTTTTCTTCCGATGCAAAATATGCTTCTATTTTCTCTTTCGGATTAAAAACAGCCCGGCGTTCAGCCCTTTCAATCGCCGTATTTGCCGCACTTACAGTCATTTCAGGGCTTTCGCCGCTGTTTAAATGTTTATTCAATTCGGCAACTATCTCCGTCGCCTTGACTATTTCCGGATAGAGCGGATATTTTTCAAGCAGATAATCGAAATAATGCCTCCATCTCTCGGAAAAATTTTTCAGTTGCTCAACGGTCAGATCATAACGCAGCCTTGCGTTCTCTTTAAGCTCTTCGGCTTTTTCTTCGGCGTCTTTAAGCGTCGAAAGAATGAGATTTTCTTTATCTTCATACATTCCGAGTTCGGCAGTAAGACGCTTGTTTTCGTCAAGAAGCAGGCTTATTCTGTTTTTTTGAGAAAGAAGTTTGCTTTCATATTCGGCGCTTACGCTGTTTATCAACTGCTCGACTTCTTCCCTTTTATATTTTTTCTTTGACAGATACAAGAGTCTCTCCTTTACGCCTTACTCTCCCCTCAATTTATCGAGCATGCTGCGTTTCAGTTCATAAAGTTCATCCGATAAATCAACTTTATAGACATGCGGATTATCAAGACGCTTATACTCGTCCCAAAAACTGTTAAGTTCGCTTTCGGCGTATTTTTTTATTTCCTGCAATGACGGCAGCCGACAAGCCGGTTTGCCGTTCTTTATTATATCTTTTTGCAGGCTTCTTATTTCATAATTTTCGAACGTTATCTTTTTCCATCTGTCCGTCGGATGAGTCAGAACAAGCGGCTTGGCGGTATCGACCGGTTTTTCGCTTCTGAGCGCAATAAAATCGGCTTCGGCTTTGCCCGTTCTTTTATCATACACACGGAAGATGTTTTTAAATCCGGGATTGGTTATCTTTGCGGCATTGTCTGATATTTTGATTTTGGGAATTTCTCTGCCCTGTTCGTCGTGAACGGCAGCGAGTTTATAAACTCCGCCGAGAGCAGGCATATCCGCACTTGTTATCAGTTTGGTGCCTATGCCCCAAAGGTCAATTTTCGCTCCTTGGTTTTTGAGTGAATTAATAGAATATTCGTCGAGGTCGCCCGACGCGCAAATCACCGTTTCCGTATATCCGGCGGCATCGAGCATCTCTCTTGCTTTTTTAGAAAGATATGCAAGGTCGCCCGAATCAAGTCTTATACCCTTTGGCTTAAAGCCCTTTCTTTTAAGTTCGCCGAAAACCCTGATCGCATTGGGAACGCCGCTTTTAAGGGTATCGTAAGTATCCACCAGAAAAAGAGCGTTATCGGGATAAACGTCGGCATAAGCCTTGAATGCCGTATACTCGTCCTTAAAATTCATTACCCAACTGTGGGCGTGCGTTCCCGCCACGGGGATGCCGAACATTTTACCGGCAAGAACATTTGAAGTAGAGCCGCAGCCCCCTATGACGGCGGCTCTCGCCCCGTAGATGCCTGCGTCGGGAGCCTGCGCGCGCCTTAAACCGAATTCCATTACTGAATCGCCTTTCGCCGCATAACAGACTTTTGCCGCTTTTGACGCAATGAGGGTCTGGAAATTAATTATATTAAGTATTGCCGTCTCCACGAGCTGCGCTTGCATTACGGGAGCTTTGACGGTCAGTATAGGTTCTCCGGGAAAAACCACAGTGCCTTCCGGAACGGCGTAAATATCGCCGGTGAATCTGAAATGTTTCAGGTACTCGAGAAATTCTTCCGAGAAAATTTTCAGACTTTTAAGATAATCGATTTCTTCATTCCCGAAATGAAGATTCAGTATATAATCAACAACCTGCTCAAGCCCGCAGGCAAGAGAATAAGTAATCATGCCGTTTTGACGGAAAAAAACGTCGAAAACAGCGGTTTCGTCTTTTCGGCCCTGTTTGAGGTAACCGTTCATCATGGTCAGTTGGTAAAGGTCGGTCAACAGAGTAAGATTTCTTTCGGGCATTTTATTTTTCGTTTGCTCCGTTATCTTTAAATGATTTGATTTTCGGAAGTTCTTCGGGTTCTTCCGCCGCCTCTGCGGCAGCTTTTTCCGCCCGGCGTTGTTCGTAATTTTTATAATCCGGAGACTTGTTGAGAGCTATTGCTTCCGTCTTGTTGCCTGCCGATACAAAACTGAAAATTGCCGCCAATATCCACACGACAAAAACCACCGTCAAAGCAATCCACCAAGGAATATACTGCATGACGATATAAAACGCGGAAAGTCCGAGAAGAATTGCGGACAGAAGAAAATACCAGGGCGATTTATTCGCAAATCCCAAGGCTATGCATATAATGCCCAAACCTATAAAAAGACACATTAAAAAAGTCAATATCGGATGCACATAGATATTCAACGGAATAGCCCAGTCGCATATCATAAGCGCGAGCGAAATCAAAACCACCGCGGCTGACGCTATGCTGACAGCCATTTGCTTTTTAGAAATTTTCATACCCACCTCCTGTTTTATTCAGTATATCACAATAAAAAAAATTTGTAAATATAATTTTTTAATTACTCGCAAATTAATACATTCTTTTTTTCTTTCGGCATATTTCAAATATTATCGCCATAATTTTTAACATGCCAGCCGCACAGGCGGCGCGTACTGAAAATTTTCGGGTTAAAATGCCATAAAGACGCGGCATCGCATATTTTATCAAATCTCCGCGTTTATTCTTTTGATCATGGAAACTACAGATGAAGCTATGCTTTCGTTAAGCTCTCTGTCCTTGCTTTCTACCATTACTCTGATTTTAGGTTCGGTGCCCGACGCCCTGAGCATTATTCTGCCGCGTCCGCTTAGTTGGGCATTATATTTGGAGATCTCTTTGGTAAGTTCTTCATTGTTCATAATTCGGAATTTATCATCGACGGTTATGTTTTTGTTTACCTGCGGGTAAAGCTCTATTTCGAGAGCTTCCGAAAAACTCTTTTTCTCATTTATTACCATATTTGCAAGCGTAATTGCCGTAAGAATGCCGTCCCCTGTCGTGGCGGCATCTTTTAAAATTATATGTCCGCTCTGCTCGCCGCCGAGAGAGAGATCCTTTTCAACGAGTTTTGCGAGAACGTATTTATCGCCTATATCCGTTCTTATAAGCGATATTCCCTGTTTTTTAAGCTCTTCTTCGATAGCCATGTTCGTATGACTGGTTCCCACAACGGTATCGGACTTAAGTTTCCCGAGCTTTTTAAAATAAACCGCCAATCCGTAAATAATTTTATCCCCGTCGATGATATTGCCTTTTTCGTCCACGGCTATCAATCTGTCGGCATCGCCGTCGAATGCGAATCCCATATCTGCTTTGTATCTGAAAACGCGTTTTCTTAAAGTTTCAGGATAAAGAGCTCCGCATCCCGCGTTGATTTTGAGACCGTCGAGAGTGCTGTTTGCGGCAATTACGTCAGCCCCGAGGGCCCTGAACACTTCGGGAGCAATTCTGTGCGCGGCGCCGAAAGCGCAGTCGAGAACGACCGTCATTTTGTCTAATCGGTTTTCGCTTGCGGAAATTAAAAATTTCTTATAAATTTTGGTAAGATTGAAATTCTGCGAATATTTACCTATGTCAGGAAAGTCGTTATTTTTTTCATGAATAAAGCAGCGCTCTATGCGCTCTTCTTCTTTATCGGACAGCTTATAGCCGTTACCGTCGAAAACTTTTATGCCGTTATACTCTCCGCTGTTGTGCGACGCGCTTATAACTATGCCGTAATCGGCGCCGCACTGTTTGGTTATATAAGCTATTCCGGCAGTCGGCGCAACGCCGATATCGATTACATCGCCCCCGCCGCTCATCGCCCCTAACGCGAGCCCTAAGGTCAGATACGAATTCGAAATTCGGGTATCCGAACCGATTATTATTTTAGGCTTATATTTCAATATGGAAAGAGCATTGCCCACTTTGAACGCCACTTCGCGTGTCAGATCTTCGTTTACTTTGCCGCGCAGGCCGTCTGTGCCGAAAAAAAGTCCCATGCTTAATTTTCTCCTTTATGATTTTTTAAATATTTTCCCGCCCGTTTTTCTTTCGTCTCCTGTCTTACCCGGCCGATGACGAAAGCTTCGGACGGAACGTCGTCGGTAACCGTCGTACCCGCGCATATGTATGAGAAATCATCAATTTTTACGGGAGCAACGATGTTGCAGTTGCTGCCTATAAAACAATTGTCGCCGACCTTGCTTCTTTGTTTTATTTTTCCGTTATAATTGACGAATATCGCTCCGCATCCTATATTGCAGTTCTGCCCTATGTCCGCATCGCCTATATATGCCAGATGTCCGGCTTTGGAGCCGTTTCCGACAAACGCGTTTTTTATCTCCACAAAGTTGCCTATGCTGACGTTTTCTCCCGTACAAGCACCCGGCCGCAGCCTCGAATAGGGACCTATTTTGTTATTGCCGCCCACCGTAGCATTTTCTATTATGCTTCTCTCTACGGTGGTGCCTGCCATGATAACCGCGTCGGTTATGCGATTATCCGGATAAAGGGTAACGCCGTCTCCTATCACGGTATCGCCTTCAAGACGGTTATTTTCGTATACCGTAACGTTGTCGCCTATCACAACGGACTTATCTATAAAAACCGAACGCTTGCTTTTAACAATAAAATTCTTACCGTGTTTTACTTTCATAATTACCTCCGAATACATTTTATGCGGCGGGTTTTTATTGTGTTACACGATTTTATATTTTAGGGGTATTTTTTGGCTTTGTCAAGTATTTTATTTTTTACATTTTTTATAAAAACGGCACTTTTAAACATTTTTGAACTAAAAATACTCGTTTTTTATCAAAACACGATTTTAAAATCAAGGGGTTATTTTCGTTTAAATAGCACCTTTCCGATTAAATCATTCTTGTTTTTTAAATCGTGATGATAAAAATTTACGCCTTAAAAAATATTTTTTAAAATTTTTCCGCAACTCCTGAAAACAATAGGCCTTCGGCAAAAAGCAAAACAGATCACGCCTGTGCAAACGGCAAAGCATCCGTTTGACATAGAAGGCGCTGTATGATATAATTAAAAAAATAAAAGAAGGTTTTTATGTTTGCATTTATAGTTGCTCTCGACATCGAGGCAGAAAAAGTAATCGAACTGATACAGAATAAAAAGTCTTTCACTCTCGCGGGGAAAAAAACCGTCGAAGGCGATCTCTTCGGTAAAAAAATTGCCTTAACGGTTTGCGGCGTTGGCAAAGTAAATGCCGCGCTCGCCGCACAAGCCCTTATAGACAGATATGCCCCGGAATATGTGATAAACTTCGGCACCGCCGGCGGCGCCGATGAAAGTGTGGAAATTTTTTCCTATTACCTTATCGAAAAAGCCTGTCAGTACGATTTTGACGTCACGGACATAGACGATGTGCCTGTGGGATATATGGAATGGTACGACAGAATATATTTTGACGGATTCATAAAAGATATCAACGGCTTCGCCACGAAAAATCTTGCAACGGCAGACAGATTTTCCAACAGAAAGCCCGATATCGATACAGTTCGGAAAATGAAGTGCAGCCTGCGCGATATGGAAGGCGGCGCCATTGCCGAAGTATGCGAAACGAACAATATTCCGCTCGTAATGATAAAGGGCGTTACGGATACCTATTCCCATCCCGCAAAAGAATTTTACGAAAATCTTGTAAAAGTGTGCGCAGGTTTCCCCGACGTCATCAAAACAATCCTCGAACAAATAAATTAAACCATGCATATACTGACAGAAAAACTTTTTTCTCTGAAAGACGATAAATACAGGGAATTTCATAAAAAACTCGTCCCCGACACGTCATATGAAATTATAGGCGTGCGGATTCCTGAACTTAAACAGCTTGCAAAAGCGGCTGTTTCCGACGGAAGTTACGAATGCTTTTTAAAAGAAAGTCACCGCTATTATGAAGAATGGATGCTGCACGGGCTTTTAATAGCCTTCTCCAAGCGCGGATACGACAGCGCCGTTGCCCTTTTTGAAGAGTTTTTGCCTCATATCGATAATTGGGCTATATGCGACACCACCGTTTCATCCATGAAAATACTCGCAAAAAACACAGATAAAACTCTTGAAAAAGTAAGAATATGGCTAACTTCGGAAAATACTTACACCGTGCGCGTCGGAGTCGTAAGTTTATTATGTTATTTCAGCGGCGATAATTTTTTTGACGAAATATTTACTCTGCTTGATGGCATAAAAAACGAAAATTATTACGTTGAAATGGCCGTAAGCTGGCTTTACAGCGTCCTTCTCGTGAAACATTACAATAAAACCGTTCTCCTGTTTGAAAGCGGGAAATTAAAAAAATTCATTCACAATAAATCGATTCAGAAAGCGCTGGAAAGTTACAGAATAGACGACGAAAAAAAACAATATCTTAAAACTCTAAAAATCAGGTAATCTTTTACCTTAAAAGCAAAATAAACTTAACGAAAAATTTTCATCAGGAGAACATTATGAGCAAAGAAACTACGGAAACCGTCAGCTACGTTTCCGTCGGAAAATGCATTTTTACCATAATCGGCGCAATCATCGCGGCATGCGTGGGCTTTATCCCCTTCGCATTCACTGACTCGGGTTTGGTATTCACATATAAAACGCTTCCGGTTATAGGCGATTCATCAATTTTTGTTTCCGGGGCTGCGTTCATTTCAAGTTTTTGCAGTATTATTCCGCAAATAACACCTGAAATTTACGAATATATTTTTAAAGGATTCAAATTCTGCGTCTATGCATATTTCATTATCCTTGCCGCCGATATAATTCTCGCATTTTTTCTCGCGATTTTCAGGATCAATTTTTTTCGTATTCTGTGCAGAACGTTCAGCATCATCGCCGGAATAATAATGTTTTCCATTATGCTGATGTTTTTGGCATATATCGTCGGAGTGGTCTATTTTATAATAGAAACTCAGCCTGACATAATGCAAACTCTCAAAACAAGCGGAATACTGGCGGCTCTCGGTTTTGTCATTTTATCCGGGGTGCTCATAAAAAAACAATTCAGATGGTTTACCCTTCCCGACTGATTTATCATTTTTCTCTCTATCGGAAGCATTAATCTTTTACTTCCCGCATAAAACGGATACGCTAAGTCAGTTCTGAATATTTTTTCTCTATAGACAATACAAATTAAGCCGTGCGCCCAGCCCCAGCTTTTTTAGGGGAGGGCGCA
>CAUHGY010000027.1 GCA_959605945.1 uncultured Clostridia bacterium
TGCCTGCGTGTGCCACGTGGACGCCGCAAAGGCCATGGTGGAGCGTGCCGGGGAGAACGTCAGGCTTTCACAGGTGGAGAATCCGCGCGTGCGCTATATTGTGGACGATTGCAGAAAATTCGTTGAAA
Organism: uncultured Clostridia bacterium; assembly: GCA_959605945.1. GTDB lineage: Bacteria > Bacillota > Clostridia > Christensenellales > Borkfalkiaceae > UBA1259. The sequence goes on from CAUHGY010000027.1 coordinate 129, forward strand.
GAGAGATCCGCCGCGGCAGAAAGTATGATGCGGTAATCATGGATCCCCCGAGTTACGGGCGCGGTCCGAACGGCGAAATGTGGAAACTCGAATCCGAACTTTTCGGACTGGTAGAGCTCTGTACGGGCGTTCTCAGCGAAAATCCGCTTTTCTTTCTGATCAACAGCTACACCACGGGATTACAGCCGCAGGTGCTGAAAAATATACTCAATATAACGCTGGCGTCTTCGCGCGGCGGCGTGACCGACGCTTATGAAGTGGGCCTTAAAACCAAAGAAAAAGGCGTCATACTGCCCTGCGGAAACAGCGGGATTTGGATAAACGGTTAAATTATGGAAGAACTTACTATTCTGCACGAGGACAATCACATAATCGTGGCGCTGAAGCCGCAGAACGTCCCTTCCTGCGAGGATTCGAGCGGGGACGCCGACATGCTTTCGATAATCAAGGATTATATTAAAGTGACATATCGCAAGACGGGTAACGTATATCTCGGGCTTGTTCACCGATTGGACAGACCCACAGGCGGCGTAATGGTGTTTGCGAAGAGTTCCAAGGCTGCGGCGAGACTGTCCGAACAGATGAGAAACGGAGATTTTGAAAAGAGATATTACGCCGTTCTTGTCGGCAGGCCCAAAGAAGAGAAGGCGACTCTTAAAAATTACATGAAGAAAAACGCGGTCAATAACATGGTTTACGTGTGCACGCCCACCGAGACGGGCGCAAAATACGCAGAGCTTGAATATAAAGTTTTGGAGTATAATGAAGAAAAAGATCTTTCTCTTGCCGAGGTCAGACTGCACACGGGCAGAAGTCACCAGATACGCGTACAGATGAATGCAAACGGCACTCCCGTTTACGGCGATATGCGTTACGGCGGCGATAAAGCCAAAAAAGGCTTTCTTGCGCTTTGGGCGTATTACCTGTCGTTTACGCATCCCGTCAGCAAAGAAAGAATGGTTTTCCGCATTGAGCCCCCGAAAGACGTTGTTCCGTGGACGCTGTTTGACACCGGGAAAGCCGTTACCGTCATAAAACCCGAATATTGAGAACGTATTCGCCGTCGTCCGCTTGCGGTCTTTAAAATTATATAAATGTTATTAAGTATAAGCGCAGCGCACGCCGCGGTTTCAACGCGGCGTGCGCAGGTTTTTAAAATCCGGAGCAACGGCTGTTGTATGGGGGTAAGAATTTTTTACGGTCCGTTTTGCCGTAAAAATTGCCGAAATGTTCGGTTTTGAGCATTTTTGACAAAAATAATCTGCGGCAAATTCTTGTAAAACAGAAGAAAAAATGCTATAATGCTATATGTGTTATTATATAAACGGTCCGAGTATGCGTGTATTAATAAATCGGGTTGCGGCAGACGTGCTTTTTTCTGACTTTTCGCTTTATTCAGTCGCTGTAAAAAACAGCGGTTGACGAACGGAGCGGAAAAGCGCGTAAGAATTTCGTTTGTCATTTGCGGTTTAGAGAGCAGCGTGTAAAGTACGTGCAAATAAATTATATTTTATCAGAAGGTGTGTCTTATGGAAAGAACTGAGCTAAAAAAGATATTCGGCGGTTATTCCGCACTCGGCGGACAGAACGTCACCGTATGCGGCTGGATAAAAACCGTCAGAGACTCCAAATCTTTCGGATTCATAGAACTTAACGACGGCTCTCATTTTAAGAACTGCCAGATAGTTTTTACCAGGGAAAAAGTAGCAAATTACGATGCGGTTGCAAAGCAGAACGTAGGTGCGTGCATTTCGGTGACGGGCACTGTTGTGCTCACGCCCGAAAACAAACAGCCGTTCGAAATAAATGCCGAAAAAATCGAGGTGCTCGGTACTTCCACTCCGGACTTTCCTTTGCAGAAAAAACGTCACTCAATGGAGTTCCTGCGCACTGTTCCGCATTTGCGGCCGCGCACGAACACATTTAAAGCGGTTTTTAAAATAAGAAGCGAAACGGCTTTTGCCATCCACAGTTTTTTTAACGAACGCGGATTTGTTTACGTGCATACGCCCATAATTACCGGAAGCGACTGCGAAGGGGCGGGGGCAATGTTCCAGGTTACCACGCTGGATTTGAACAACGTGCCCAAAAGCGAAGGCGGCGTCGATTATAAACAGGACTTTTTCGGCAAAAAAGCCAGTCTCACCGTTTCCGGACAGCTTGACGTAGAAAACTTTGCGATGGCTTATTCCAACGTTTACACTTTCGGTCCGACTTTCCGCGCCGAGCGTTCCAACACCGTGCGCCATGCGGCGGAATTCTGGATGATAGAACCCGAAATGGCTTTTGCCGACCTTACCGACGATATGGACTGCGCCGAAGCCATGGTAAAATACGTTATAGAACGCGTTATGCGTACATGTCCCGATGAAATAGAGTTTTTAAATAAATTTGTGGATACCGGCCTTATAGACAGGCTAAACAACGTTAAAAACAGCGAGTTCAAGCGCCTTACCTATACCGAAGCCATAACTATTCTTGAAAAGGTAAAGGATAAATTTGAATTTCCGGTATATTGGGGCGTAGATTTGCAGAGCGAACATGAGCGGTATCTGACCGAACAGGTCTTTAAAAAACCCGTGTTTCTGATCGACTATCCTAAGGAAATAAAGGCTTTTTACATGCGTTTGAACGACGACGGAAAGACGGTCGCCGCATGCGACATGCTTGTTCCCGAAATAGGAGAACTCATCGGGGGCAGTCAGCGCGAGGAGAGGCCCGAATATCTTGAAAAACGCATGGAAGAGTGCGGGCTGAATAAAGAGGAATACAAATCGTATCTCGATTTGAGAAAATACGGCGGCGTGATACATTCCGGATTCGGCCTCGGTTTCGAACGCATGGTCATGTATCTTACCGGCATATCCAACATCAGAGACGTTCTGCCTTTCCCGAGAACGGTAGGCAACCTTGAGAACTGAAACAAAAGAGGTTTATTGATTATGAAAATTCTTATAGACGCTTTCGGCGGCGACAATTCGCCGGGAGAGATCATTGCGGGCACCGTCGAAGCTCTGAACGAAAAAAAAGATTTCACGGCGGTGCTTGTCGGCAAAGCAAATGTGATCGAAGAAAAACTGAAAGAGTATAAATACGACAGATCGCGGGTGGAAATTCTCGGCGCCGACGACGTTATTACCTGTGAAGAGGAGCCGACTGCCGCAATAAGAAAAAAACCCGACAGTTCGATATGCGTGGCGTTTAAAGAACTTAAAGAAAATCCGGAAGCCGGGGCGTTTGTTTCCGCAGGATCCACGGGCGCGGTGCTTGTCGGCGCAACGCTGAAACTCGGGAGAATAAAAGGAGTGAACCGCCCGGCGCTTTGCCCGGTGCTGCCGACGGTCGAGGGGGACAAAAAAGTGCTGCTTGTCGACTGCGGCGCAAATGCCGACTGCAAACCCGTAAATCTTTGTCAGTTTGCGCTTATGGGCAGCGTTTACGCAAACGTACTCGGCGTAGCGCACCCCAAAGTGGCGCTGCTTTCAAACGGCACGGAAGACGAGAAAGGCAACGCGCTGAATCACGAAGTTTTCCCCATGCTTAAAGAAATGAAAGGCATAAATTTTATCGGCAATATTGAGGCGCGCGATATTCTCACGGGCGTTGCCGACGTTATAGTGACCGACGGTTTCAGCGGCAATATCGCGCTGAAATCGCTCGAAGGAGCCATTGTTTCGCTTCTTAAACTGATCAAGGGAAGCATATTCGGTTCTTTCTCGGGCAAGCTCGGAGGGCTGTTTCTTAGAAAATCGTTCAATGAAATAAGAAACAAAATGGATTACAATAAAAACGGCGGAGCGCTGTTTCTGGGCGTGGAGAAACCCGTTATAAAAGCGCACGGTTCTTCGGAGAGGGATGCATTTAAAAACGCCGTTCTTCAGGCCGCGGATTATGTCGAAAAGGGCCTTTCGGAAAATCTTAAAGAAAAGTTTGCCGCGATTGAAGTCGATGGCGGGGGAGATATATGATTTTTGATATAGCCGAATGCGAAAAAATCATAGGCTATACCTTTAAAGATAAGATGCTTTTGCGCAAATGTTTCACTCATTCGTCTTACTCGCACGAGCATGGCGGGGAAAACAATGAGCTTTTGGAATTTTTCGGCGACGCCGTAATAGAGTTCATTGTCACCGAATATCTTTATACCTGTGCTTACGGCGACGAGGGGAAACTGACCGCCGAGCGAGCGCAAATGGTAGCGAAAGCTCCTTTGCTTGAAGCGGTAGGTAAACTTAAACTCGATGAATATATGCTGCTCGGCAACGGGCTTGCCGGGGACGGAAGCAAGGAAGAAAAGCTGTATTCCAGCCTTTACGAGGCGCTTGCCGCCGGTATATATCTGGACGGCGGAATGACTGCCGTAAAAAAATTCGTAAAAAATACCATAATCAAAAACTATGAAGAAAAGCGCTCGGCGGCAGAGATTAAAAAACGCAAGGAAAAAGGTGCCAAAACGCTTTTGCAGGAATATGTTCAGGGGGTTAAACTGGGCAGCATTGCATATGAACTGCTCGGAAGAACGGGGCCGGATCACAAGCCGGAATTCCGTTCCGCCGTTCTTTTGAACGGCGAAAGGCTGGCGGAAGGCAAGGGAAAAAGCAAAAAGGCGGCAGAAACCGCTGCGGCGGAAAGCGCGCTTAAAAAACTTAAAAGACAGGGCGGTAAAAAATGAATTTCGAGAAGGTCGAAATATACGGATTTAAATCTTTTGCGGATAAAGCTGAGATTAAATTCGGCAACGGTATAACGGGGATCGTCGGACCCAACGGTTGCGGGAAAAGCAACGTTGCCGACGCCATACGCTGGGTGCTCGGCGAGCAGTCCGCGAAAAGTCTGCGCGGGTCGAGCATGCAGGACGTTATTTTCAGCGGTACGCAGAACAGAAAGTCTCTTTCTTACTGCGAAGTGTCGCTTTATTTCGACAACTCGACGAAGATGTTCAGCATCGATTACAATGAAGTTATAATCACGCGTAAACTTTTCAGAAGCGGGGAAAGCGAGTATTACATAAATAAACAGCCCGCGAGACTTAAAGACATAGTCGATTTATTGCACGAATGCGGCATCGGCAAGGAAGGTTATACCATAATCGGACAGGGCAAAGTCGAAGAGATCATGTCCGCAAAGCCCGAAGACCGCCGTGCCATTTTTGAAGAAGCGACGGGAATTTCCAAATTCAAAACCAGAAAAAACGAGTCGGAAAGAAAACTCGAACGTACGCACGAAAACGTCGTGCGTTACGCCGATATCATTTCGGAAATAGAAAATCAGCTTGCGCCGCTTGAACGGCAGGCTGAAAAGGCAAGGGAATTCAACGCTCTTTCCGAACAGCTTAAATTTCACGAGCTCAACACTTATATCGCCAAGGTTGACGGCGTTGAAAGCGCCAAAAATAAAATTTACACGCGTATAAAAGGCATCGATGAGCAGTCCGCGCTCCGCCAGAGCGACGCCGAACGGGCACAGGAAGAATATGATAAAATTTTCAAAGACATAAGCGATGCCGACGCGCGCCTTAAAAAACTTAACGAAGAGCTTTTGGAAAAACGCCTGAAAATGGAAAAATCTTCAGGTGCAAAGCAGCTTTTTGAACAGCGGATCTCTTTTATAAACAATCAGGTCGAACGCGCGGAAGCCGAAATTAAAGAAAACCGCGAACTGATAAAAGAGTGTCGGAACAGCTTTTCTCTCAACGAAAAAGAGCGCGCGGAAACCGAAAAAACTCTTGCGGAAGTTTACGGTAAAGCCGAAAAAACAAGTAAAAAACTGCTTGCCGTTTCCGAAAAAATAGCACTCGGCGAAGAATTGGCGGATAAAAACCGCAGAAAGGTCATAGAGTCGTTGGAATCTCTGACGGATATTAAAGTCAATAAAGGCACCATGTCCATCGAAAGAAGCAATCTTTCGGAAAAACTCAGAGAGCTTACGGAAAAACTGGACGAGCTTTCCGTCAGACGCGAAAAACAGTTCAACGATAAGGAAAAATGCGATAAGGAAATAAACGATCTTGACAGAGCGGTTTACGAGCTTAAAAATTCAATAACCGACAAGGAAAATCAGGTGCGTGAATGCAACGAGAGCGTTGCCGGCGTCGAAAACGACATTTATCACCTTAATTCCGTCATAACGTCTCTGGTTACAAAAGATAATTTTTATAAAGGACTTAAAGACAGTTACGAAGGCTATATGCCGTCTGTCAAGAACCTTTTAGGCAGGGCCAAGAGCGTTCCGGAATTGCAGAAGCGTATAAAAGGCGTGGTTGCTGAATTGATAAAAAGCGATAAGAAATTCGATATCGCTCTGGAAACGGCGCTTGCCGCCGCCGCTCAGAACGTTGTTACCGCTACGCCTGACGACGCCAAATATCTTATCGAATATCTAAAAGCCAATAAATTCGGCAGAATTACGTTTCTGCCCGTATCTTCGGTCAAACCGCGCGAGCAAAATTCGTCCGTTACGGCAGCTCTCGGAGAAAGGGGAGCGCTCGGCGTTGCGGATAAACTTGTTGAATATGATCCGCAATTTAAAAATATCATTTCCAATCTGCTCGGCAATACGCTTATAGTGGATACTCTCGAAAACGCAACGAGAATTGCCGCAAAATACCGTTTTGCATTTAAAATGGTCACGCTGGACGGCGACGTGTTCTCTACGCAGGGTGCCATGACGGGCGGCTCGAGGAGACAGGATACCGTCGGACTGCTGTCGGGAGACAGAAAAATAGAAGAAAATGCCGAACAGCTTAAAATCAAGCGCGGCGAAATGGAAACGCTGAAAGCCGAAAAAGCCGTTCTTGAAAGCAGGCGCGATAAGGCGCTTGACGAACTTTCCGTACTCAACGAAATGTATAACGGAAAACGTCAGCAGATACTTTTGGAACGCGAAAAACAGGCGGTCGCCGAAAGCGGACTTATCGAACTCGGAAAAGAGATAGAAGCCGCGGGAGAGGCCATTGAGACGGTGAATGCAAGGATCGCAAAAATCGACAGAGATTTCGAAGCCGTGCAGAGCGGCGGCAAAAAGCTTGAAGCCGACAGGGAAAGCGCCGAAAGCATTGCCGGAAAACAGCAGGAAGAATTCGAGGCGCTTAAAAAGGAACGGGAAATTCTGAGCGCCGAAAGCACTGAACTGCAAATAAAGTGCACCGAGCTGAAAGCGAAGATTTCCGCGCTCAAAGATGAGAACGCAAGACTTTCCGCCGCCACGGAAGAGGCGGAAAATACCGTGCAAAGGCTTGTCAAAAGCAATGAAGGCGCCGCTGAAATCATAGAGAGTTTGAAACGCGATCAGGAAAAGGTGGCTCTTACCAAAGCCGAGCAGGACGAGATCAACGGCATCCGCGAAGAAATAGAAGGAATAGAGGACTATAAACTGAAACTCAAAGAGCGGCTGAACGCCAACGATGCGTTAAAACAGAAGCTGAGTTCGGAAATCGCCGATCTTTCGGAAAGAAAACATTCGGAAGAGATCGCTCTCGCGAAGATAGATTCCGATCTCGAATATTTGCAGCAGAGCATTTGGGAAGATTATCAGGAGACTTACGAGACCGCGGTCAAAGTAAAGCAGGAAAATTATGACGCCGCAGCCGGAGAGACGGAAATCAACCGTCTGCGCAGAAAACGCAGCGCACTTGGTTCTATCAACGCCCAGGCTATAGAGGACAGCAAAGCGCTCAGAGAGCGCTATGACGAAATGGTCACTCAGAAAGAGGATCTTGAAAAAGCGGAGTCCGATCTTAAAGAGGCCATCGAAAAGATTAAGAGCGAAATGCTTTCTCAGTTTGACGACGGATTCAATAAGATAAACGAAAATTTCAAAAGAATATTCAAAGAGTTGTTCGGCGGCGGCCGCGCTATGCTGGAACTCGATTATACAGACGTCGAAGACAAACTGGAGGCAGGCATAGAGATAATTGCCGAGCCGCCCGGAAAAAAACTTCAGAAACTGTCGCTCCTGTCGGGCGGAGAAAAGGCACTGACGGCTATTGCGATACTTTTCTCTATTCTCAGACTGCGTCCCATGCCGTTCTGCGTGCTTGACGAAATAGAGGCGGCGCTTGACGAAGCCAACGTCGACAGGTTTGCAAGATATCTGAAAAAATTCAGTCAGGAAACGCAGTTTATAGTCATCACGCACAGAAAACCCACTATGGAACTTGCCGATGCGCTTTTCGGCGTTACGATGCAGGAGAAAGGGGTATCCAAGACCGTTTCGGTAAAACTTTCCGATGTGGCTGCGTTTGACGAGACCGCGGTATAGTCACGCGGAAGAGAGCAACATGTAAAAGGATTTTAAATATGGGCTTTTTCGGAAAACTGAAAGCCGTGCTCGCAAAGACGCGTGACGGCATCGCAAAAAAACTTAACGACCTTTTCGCACGGAACAAACTCGGCGAAGAATTTTACGAAGAACTGGAAGATATTCTTATATCTTCCGATGTTTCGGTGAATACGGCTGTGGAAATTGTCGATGAAATCCGCGAAACGGCAATAAAGGAAAAATGCAGAGATAAAGAGTATGTCGTAGAACTTCTCAAGAAAGAGCTTTTCGAGACGCTCGATTATGCGGACAAACCGGAAATAACTTATCCTGCGGTTTTCATGATAATAGGCGTCAACGGCGTGGGCAAGACCACTACCATAGGAAAACTCGCCAATAAATTCGCGCGCGAGAAAAAAAGCGTTACCATTGCCGCCGCCGATACTTTCCGCGCCGCCGCATCGGACCAACTTACAGTCTGGGCGGAAAGGGCAAAGGCGAGAATTATCAAACATTCCGAAGGGGCAGACGCTTCCGCCGTGGTTTTTGACGCTATCTCTTCATCTAAGGCTAAGGGCACGGACGTGCTTATCATAGACACGGCAGGAAGACTTCACGTTAAATCCAATCTTATGGAAGAACTGAAAAAAATGGCCAGAGTAGTCGAAAGAGAATATCCCGAAGCCAATTTTTATAAGCTCATCGCGCTCGACGCCACTACGGGGCAGAATGCGTATAATCAGGTGGAAGTTTTCAACCGCGAAGTAGGAGTGGACGGTATAATTTTGACTAAACTCGACGGCACGGCTAAAGGCGGGTTCATTATTTCGCTTTCATACGAACTCGAAGTGCCCGTCTGCTATGTGGGAACGGGTGAAAAAATAGACGATATCGAAGATTTTGACGCCAAAGAATTCGTGGAAAGCCTGTTCTGAATTTTTGCCGTGCGGTTTTTCGGCGGCGCTATGATGCCCGGTTTATCTGCCGTTATATATCGTGCGGTAAAGCGATCGGATTTTTTCGGGCAGAATTCTGCAAGAATTTTAAAATCAATCGAGTAAACCTTTGCGGCGATTGTTAAAATCAGCCGAAGAGAGAATATACGGGAAGTTATTTTGGCAAAATAGTAGAAAAAACGCGCTTTCTTTGTTTCCGAAAACTTTTCGTTTCCGACGGATAACGCCGCTATCGCCGCCGCTTACGAAACTTACGCCGATACGTATTCGTATTTAAAAGATTAACGGTCTTACGAAATGACAATCGAATCCACAGGCACTGAAACGCCCGATACGATAAAAGAGGGAACGCTTTAACGGATAGAATAAGGATATAATAATGCGTAAAGTGCGGAGTTATTTAAAGTTTATATTTACGGCATTTAACTAAAACGCAATAAGCAGTGTTGAAGTAAAAAAGCGGACTTTAACAGCGTTTAAGTAAATATCGGCAATTTCATAAAAACGCTTGACAAAGGCGCAGAGGCGCTGTATAATATCAGGGTGTAAAGTAAATTTATTTTACACCTTTTTATTTGCCGCGGGGATTGTGCGGCGGGCGGTTCCGATTGCTGCGGCTTGCGGCAGTTGCGGAACGCTTTCGATATAAAGCAGAGAAATACGGCGGAGCAACATACCGCGACAGATAAATTTTATTTTATGCGGCTGCAAGACTTATGTGCTTTATGCTTTGCGGTTTCGGCGCGGAAATAAATGTGCGCCGTGCGGCCGATGTTCTTTTAAAGTCAGCTGCGGTGAACCGCAGGGAAAACGAATGCAGTATGGAACGCAAAGATTTGGAATATATTGAACTTTTCGAGTTGTATAAAGGGCTTTTGACCGATAACCAAAGAAAGCTGTTCGAGTCGCATTATCTTTACGATCTTTCGCTTTCGGAGATCGCCGAGCCTGAGGGGAAAACGCGGCAGAGCGTTTCCGACGCAGTGAGAAAAGTTAAAAAGAAACTTGACGAATACGAAAAAACGCTGAAACTTAAAGAGAGAAACGACGGGCTTGAAAAGGTCGCCGCCGCTCTCGGAGAAAGGGACGGGGAACTGTCTCGGAGAATATTGGAACTTATAGGCAGATAATGGCACTTTTTTCAGGTTTATCCGAAAAATTAAATCACATATTCAGCAAACTCACCAAGCACGGCAGGCTTACGGAACTGGAAATAAAAACCGCAATGCGCGAAGTGCGCATAGCGCTTCTGGAAGCGGACGTCAATATTTCCGTGGTTAAGGATTTCGTGGCGAAGGTATCAGAGCGCGCGGTCGGGCAGGAGATATTAAAGAGCTTAAGCCCCACGCAGCAGGTTATCAAGATAGTCAACGAAGAACTTATTGCGCTTATGGGGAGCAGCAATTCCAAACTTGCCGTTTCTTCCACGCCGCCGACCGTGATCATGATGGCAGGGCTTCAGGGCGCGGGCAAGACCACGCTGGTGGGAAAACTCGGCATGCTTTTGAAAAAACAGGGCAAAAAACCCTTGCTCGTCGCCTGCGACGTTTACCGCCCCGCGGCGATAAACCAACTTAAAGTAGTCGGCGAAAAGGCAGGGTGCCAGGTTTTCGAAAAAGGGCAGGGCAACCCCGTTAAAATAGCAAAACAGGGTGTGGAATACGCCAAGTCTTACGGTTTCGACACCGTTATCATAGATACTGCAGGCAGACTTCAGATAGACGAAGAACTGATGAAGGAGCTTGAGAAAATAAAAGCCGAAGTCAATCCGTCGGAAATTCTTCTGGTAGTGGATTCCATGACAGGTCAGGTAGCCGTGGAAGTGGCTGACACGTTCAACAAGCGGCTTGAAGTGACGGGGCTGGTGCTTACAAAGCTCGACGGCGATACGCGCGGCGGCGCGACTCTTTCGATGAAAGCGGTTACGGGCAAGCCCATAAAGTTCTGCAGCGTGGGTGAAAAACTCGGAGATTTGGAGCCTTTCTATCCCGACCGAATGGCAAACCGCATACTCGGCATGGGCGACGTGCTTACCCTCATCGAAAAAGCGCAGGAAGCCGTGACGGAAGAACAGGCGAAAAAACTTGAAAAAAAGTTCAGGGAGAATTCTTTCACGCTTGACGATTATCTCACCCAGTTTGAAACCATGAAAAAAATGGGCGGTTTAAAAGACGTGCTTTCAATGATGCCCGGGATGGGGAATAAATTCAGGATACGCGAAGAAGATATCGACGAGAAGAAACTTTTATCGATGAAGGCCGTGATACAGTCCATGACGCTGAAAGAACGCGAAAATCCCGCGATCATAAATTCGTCAAGGAAGCAGCGAATTGCAAAAGGGTCGGGCACCAGCGTGCAGGAAGTCAACAGGGTGCTTAAACAGTTCGAGCAGACCAAGCAGATGATGAAACAGATGAAAAACAATAAAATGTTCAGATTTTAAAAATCAAGGAGATACACAACAATGGCAGTAAAAATGAGACTTACCAGAATGGGCGATAAAAAATCCCCTTTCTACCGTATAGTTATTACGGACAGCAGAAACGCGCGCGACGGCGCTTATATCGACAAAGTGGGGCACTATAACCCCATTTCGCAGCCCGCAGAGATTGTTATCGACGCGGAAAAGGCGAAAGACTGGATTGCCAAAGGCGTTCAGCCTACCGAAACCGTAAGAGCTATTCTTATCAACCAAGGCATCATACCCAAGCCCGCAAAACTTTCGCCTTCAAAAACAAAAGTCCGCAAATCCAAATAATCGGGGTGCGACATGTTAGAGCTTATTAAGTACGTGGTCAGTCAATTTGCCGAAAAACCCGACGAAATCGAATATGACGTGGCGGATAACGGCAGAGAGATTACCGTTACCGTTACGCTTTCGGACAGCGATATGGGCAAGGTTATCGGACGCCAGGGCAAAATCGCAAAGGCTCTTCGTACGCTTGTCAAAGCCGGGGCTGCAAAAGAGAACAAAAAATATAATATCGAAATAAAAGAACGTGGGGAAATGGAATAATTTTCCCCTCTTTTTTCCCTTTATGACTGCTATGGACGTTTTGAAAATCGGTCTAATAACTAAACCGCAGGGTATCCGCGGCGAAGTGAAAGTTCAGCCGCTGACCGACGACCCTTTGCGTTTTAAAAAATTAAAAGAAGTTCTCATTGAGAACGAATCCTACAGGGTTTTAAACGCAAAAATCGGCTCGGACGCTGTTTTTCTTGCGCTTTCCGGCGTTTCGGACAGGAACGGCGCAGAGCTTTTGCGCGGTAAATTTCTGTGCGTGAAGCGTGCCGACGCGGTCGAACTGAAAGAGAATACTTTTTTTATAGCGGATATCATAGGGTGTTCGCTTTTGACAGGCGATGATGAAACAGTCGGAGAGGTAACGGACGTTACGCCCGCAAAAACCGATATTTTTACCGTGCGCTGTTCGGACGGCAGGGTGATGCGTTTTCCTTTTCTGAAAGATCTGCTGATTTCTGTCGATGTCGGAAAAAAGGTTGTCCGTGTAAAAAGAAAACGTTTAGACGAGGTCAGCTGTTATGAGGATTGATATACTGACGCTTTTTCCCGAAATGTTCGTGCCGCTCAGGGCGAGCATAGTCGGCCGTGCAGTCAGCGGCGGCAAGCTGGAACTGAACGTCGTAAACATACGCGACTATTCTTCGGATAAACATAAAAAGTGTGACGACGCGCCTTTCGGCGGCGGCGCCGGCATGGTGATGATGCCGCAGCCGATTGCGTCGGCGATAGAAGCGGTTGACGCCGAACACAGCGCCCGCCGCATTTATCTTTCGCCCAAAGGAAGAACCTTCAATCAGAAAATAGTTACCGAATATGCCGCGCTCGACAGAATTTTGCTGCTGTGCGGCCATTATGAAGGCGTGGACCAGAGAGTTATAGATCTGTTCATAGACGAAGAGCTTTCTCTCGGAGATTTTGTGCTTACCGGCGGGGAAATTCCCGCAATGGCTGTCGTCGACGCCGTTTCGAGATATGTTGACGGAGTCATAAATGCAAGTTCGCTCGAACAGGAGAGCTTTTCAAACAATATGCTCGAATATCCGCATTATACCCGTCCTCAGGAGTTTATGGGGCTGAAAGTTCCCGAAGTGCTTGTCGGAGGCAATCACGGCGAAGTGGATAAATGGCGGGAACAGCAGTCGAGAGAGCTTACTTTGAAAAAACGGCCGGATCTTCTCGGAAAGGAGTGATATGCAACATTTACAGTGGTTTCCGGGGCATATGACAAAAGCCGTGCGCATGATGGAGAATAACCTTAAACTGGTTGACGGAGTGATGCTTGTGCTGGACGCGCGCGCGCCGAGAGCGTCTTTGAACCCTAAACTCGAAAAACTTTTCGCCGGGAAAAAAGTGCTTTATGTGCTTAATAAAAGCGATCTGGTGACGGCAGAGGACGCAAAGCGAACGGCGGCGGAATTTATCGCCGAAGGAAGGGAGACGGTTGCCGTCAGCGCCATGGATAAACGGGCGGTCGATCTATTGTATACGAAAATATTTGCTTTGCTTAAAGATAAACTTCAAAAGAACAGAGAAAAGGGAGTTTTCAAACCCGTAAGAATCATGGTTGCGGGCATTCCCAATACCGGCAAATCGACGGTTATAAACGCACTGTGCGGCGGCAGGAAAACAGTTACAGGCAACAAAGCCGGGGTTACGCGCGGCAAACAGTGGGTGAGGCTTAAAGAACTGGAGCTTCTCGATACTCCCGGGACGATGCCGCCGTCATTTGATAACCAGACGCTGGCAAAGCATCTTGCGTTTATCGGCAGCATGAACGACGCCAATCTGGATTTCGGCGATCTCGCTTTCGAGCTCATAAAATTTCTCGCGGAGAAATATCCCGTGCTGCTGAAAGAAAAATACGGTTTAAGCGACCTTTCGCTGCCGACGATAGAATTGTTAAACGGCATCTGCGAAAAAAGAGGGTTTCTTATGCGTGGCGGAGAGTTTGATTACGACAGATGCGCCGTAGCGGTTATCGACGATTTCAGAAAAGGGCGCATCGGTAAGATAATGCTTGACTGAAAACGGTAATTTACCATTGCCGTCCGTGACGGGTGAAAAACAGGCAATGACAACTGCGTTTACCGTTTTATTCCGCAAATAAAAGGTAAAAATAGGATGGATAAACTTTTTTACGAACGAAAACTTCTGGAGGAAGGCTTCACTTCGATAGCCGGCGTGGATGAAGTGGGCAGAGGTCCGCTTGCGGGACCGGTTGTGTGCTGTGCGGTCATAATGCCGCTTGACGATATTATCGACGGCGTTGACGACAGCAAAAAACTTTCCGAAAAAAAACGCGTTATGCTTGCCGCATCGATAAGGGAAAAAGCCATTGCTTACAGCATTGCCGAAGTATGGCAGGACGAAATCGATAGGATCAATATTTTAAATGCCGTAAAAAAGTGCATGACCGAAGCGGTTTGCGGGCTTTCCGTAAAACCCGACGTGACGCTGGTTGACGGCATAAATACAAATCTGCCGATAAATGCCAGATATGTCGTGAAAGGCGACGCCGCCAGTTATACCGTGGGTTGCGCGTCCATTCTTGCGAAAGTTTACAGAGACGGGCTGATGGAAAAATTTGCCGAACGTTACCCCGTTTACGGGTTTGAAAAAAATAAAGGATACGGCACAAAAAGCCATATAGAGAAGATTTTGGAGGCGGGACCTTGCAAATTGCACAGAAAAACTTTTATAAAAAATTTCTGGGACGGGCAGGCGAAGTAAAGGCTGCGGAATTTCTGAAAGACAAGGGTTTTAAAATTATTGCAGTCAATTACAAAACCCGTATCGGAGAGATCGACATAATAGCCAAAGACGGCGAATATATAGTATTTATTGAAGTAAAAACCCGTACAGACGACGAATTCGGCGTTCCTTCCGAGGCCGTGACGTATAAGAAACGGGATAAATATTTTAAAGTCGCTTCGGAATTTCTGCAGCGCAACGATCTGACCGAATCGCCGTGTCGGTTCGACGTGGTGGAGATAGAAAACGGACAGATCAACCACATAGAGAACGCTTTTTCCGAATAGAAAGCACTATGCTTTACGGCTGTAGGTATCTTCATCCGTTGTATTACGGTGCGGTTAACGAAAACGGCGGTTTGCGTTTCTGCTTAATTGATATGTTTATGAGTTTTTCGGCAGGAGAAAAGCTTTCTGACGGAAAACCCGACGAGAAAAAATCAGGTTTTAAATATTTAAGGTAAAATCTTATTAAAGGAAAAGTTAAAGGAGAAGTTGATAATGCCGAGATCTCACGGGGGCGGTTACGGCGGCGGAGGCGGAAGAGGAAGTTTTTCTTCGGGCGGCAGCGGCGGAAGAAGCGGGCCGAGATTCAGTTCGAGCAGGTCTTTCGAGGGGGCTACCAGGTACGATTACGTAAACAGCCGCGGCGTTCCGTGTTTTTTCTTTTATGCAGGCGTGCCGCACAGGAGCGGATACGCGTCGGTGATCGTAAAGTGCTTTGCCGTGCTTTTTGTGATCATAGTATTCAGCGTGTTCCTGGTCAATATGGTTCCGAGAAGGCTTTCTGCGGGCAAATGCAAGGCAACGGGCGTGTATTTAGCCGATGAAGTCGGCGTCATAGACAACAGGGAAAATTTCGACAGGTCTATGAGAGCTTTTTACGAAAAAACCGGAGTAGAGCCTTTTATATACATATTTTCCGAACAGTCTTTTCCCGAGTTCGTGTACGGAAAACTTAACGGATATTCTCTCGAAGACTATGCGTACGACCGTTATCTGGATGTTTTTTCCGACGAAGGGCACTTTATGATAGTGTTCGCGATTTTTGAAAACGGAGATTATTTATGGCTGGATATGGCGGGAAACGATACCGAAAAGATAATTACCGACGCGGTGTTTTCCGATTTCCGCCGGGATATGCAAAGCCGCCTTACCGGGGGAGTGAACGCCATAGGAACCGCGCTTACATATAGTTTTGACGAACTGACCGCTTCGGCACTCGAATTTGACAGTGAAAATATTATTCCTTTGATAGTCGGGTGTGTTGTTTTTCTGTTATTTTTGGGAACTCTGGGATATTCGATATATTCGGAAATAAAGAAAATTAAAGTCATCAATGAGTATTGCGCATACGAGGACGGCATGGCGGCAAGGAACGGCTCGGACGGCGATTTAAGCGGCGGCGCGGACAGCGACTGTTTCGGCGGCTTCTGAAATCGGAGAGCGGAAATTTTTTTCGATATTTTAAGGCGTTTTAAGCGGTTTTCGGTGAAAAACGCTTGCCAAACGGCTGAAAAAGTGATATTATAGTATGGCTTTCGGGCGTTCCTCTTGGCAAATTGCGCAACGAACGCTTAGGTTAATTGGAGGTTTAAAGCAAATGTATAACAGCATAATCGACGCTATCAACAAGGAAAACGTCAAGGAAAGCATTCCCGAATTTTCTGTAGGCGACACCGTTAAAGTTATGGTCAAGGTCATTGAAGGCGACAGAGAGAGACTGCAGGCTTTCGAAGGCATAGTCATTGCGAGAAAGAACGGCGGTATTTCCGAAACCTTTACCGTAAGAAGAATGTCTTTCGGCGTCGGCGTGGAAAAAACTTTCCCCATACACTCGCCCAAAGTTGCGGACATAAAGGTTGTTCGCCGCGGTAAAGTGCGCCGCGCCAAACTTTATTATCTGCGCGCCAGAACGGGTAAAGCTGCCAAAGTAAAAGAAGTGGCAAGATAGTTCAACACAAAGATAAAGGACTGCCGGATTTAAGGCCAGTCCTTATTTTTTTAATTTTATTTTTGATTAAACGGGTAGGAATTTTCTTGAAATATTGTCGGAAATATTATATAATAAAAAAGATTATTCATTTACATATATAATGTTTAATAAAACAATATTAGTGCTTTAAAAGCGCAGAGGAAGTTATGAAAAATTTTATGCAAAAGAACATCTGGGGAATTATGGCATTTGCAATAGGGCTGTGTTTTGCCGTCCTTTCCGTTTTCGGGATGGGCAATTTCAAAGCGCCGTCCACATACTATCAGACAGGCGTGCTTCAATCGGATGAAGGCGATACCGGCAGTTATTACGACGCCGTATGCTACCGCCTTACTCTCGACAGCAGCAAAGAAGAAGTTATAGAGAGCGTATGGGCAAATCTCGGCGGACCCGACCGGACGACCGATTCGGAGAGCGTAAGCATAAAAGTCGGTTTTGCCAGCAGTGCAAGCGGGCGCTATTCGGAAATTACCGCAAAGATAGATAACGATGTTTCCGAAGTTCTTTCCGGCAGCTGGGTCAATCTTTGTACGCTCGGCGAAGATAATTCCTATAATGAGAGAACTTATATATGCATAACGACAAAAGCCACGCTCAAAATAAACGAACTTGCGTTTGTGAGCGTCAATGAAAACGGCGATAAAGCGCTGATAAAAGCGCAGGCAACGGCTTCGGGCGGCAAAGAGAATTCTAACGCAAGTTTTGAGGGCAGCGATGCGCTTGACAAGAGCGATGCCGGCATAGCCGCCGCGGCAAAGCTAATCGACGAACAGAATAAATTCGATTTGAATCGAATTTCCGGCAAAACTTACGAAAACGACCCGGACTCGCTGTTTACCGAGGCCGAAGGCTATACGCTCGACGGAGTAAGAGATCTTCTGGCGGGCAGAAGTACTTTTACGGACAAGACGGTAAATCCGCTTGCGCAGTATATTCTGGGGCTGGGAATAACCGTTTTCGGCGCCAACACCGTGGGGCTCCGCGTGATGCCGATGCTGTTTGCGCTTGCGACGATAGCCATTCTTTACTTTTTCGGTAAACTCGCCTTCAATAAAGGCGTTTACGGCGTGCTGTTTTCTTTCATATACGCAATCGGCGGATTCGCGCTCGGATTTGCTACGCTCGGCGGAGCGGAAACGATGGCGGCGTTTTTTGTCGTCTGCGCGGCGTACGCGGCGTACAAATTTTACAGGAAAGGCATCAGTTCCAAAAAACCCGCCGCGGGGCTGGTCAATCTTCTGCTCGGCGGGGCGGCGTTTACTTTTGCAGTGCTTTCGAAGTCGCGGGCACTGTTCTTTGCTCCCGCTGTCATAGGATTGGTAGTGGCGGGCATTATACGCCAATACCTTCATTACAGGAACAGAAAAGCGGAAAGCAATGGGAAAGCGCAGAAAATTCTGGCGGCCGAATATAAGCGCAAAGCGACTTATACTGTTACCGTTTCTGTGATTTCAGTGATATTTTTACCCTTTATACTGGTCAGCGCGGTTTTCCTGATCGGCTATCCCACGTTCAGTGCGGAGTACGGAAACAGCGGAGTGTTTATATATATGCTTCAGCATATGAAAGCAGGTTTTACCGCCGTAAACGCCACTTCTTACGATTCTGCCGGCGGAGTGCTCGGATGGGCGGTCAATCAGTCGGCGCAGCAGTTCGGAGCGGATAAGTTTGTTTTCGGAAATATAATTATAACTTTCCTCAATCTGTTTGCGGCGATATACGGGGGATGTTATCTCATTATGAGTTTGATAGATGCGAAAGGAACGGGGCTCTCGGCGGAAAAGAAGATCGGATTCGCGGTGCCGTATCTGTTCTTTCTTTCCATGTGGCTTTGCGGATGGCTTCTGTGCCTTACGGGCGGCAGCGCCGCAATCGGCGGTTATTATGCGTCGAGTATTTTTGCCGTCGGGCTGACGGTGACTCTCGTTGCGTCGTTCAGACTTGAAAACAACAAAACGCTATTTAAAATATCGGGCGCTGACGTTATTGCGACGGATATCATTGTCGCCGTCGTGCTGTTTGCGGCGTCTGTAGCATTCGCGCTGGCGGTGCCGGCGGCTCTGGGATTTACGGCTCCGCATTCGCTGTTTTTCTGGAACGTGCTCGGCGGGCTTTGATGAAAAGGCGTAAATTATGATTGCCAAAATTACCAGTTATGCGTTGATAGGTCTTGAAGGTTTCCCCGTGAGCGTGGAAGTGGACGTCAATAACGGTCTTCCCGCGTTCGAGATAGTGGGGCTTGCCGACACTGCCGTCAAAGAAGCCAAAGAGCGCGTGCGCTCTGCTGTCAAAAACAGCGGCAGAAAAATGCCGGTACAGCGGCTGACAGTCAATTTTGCACCCGCAGACGTCAAAAAAGAAGGCTCGGCTTTCGACCTGCCGCTGGCGGTGGGCGTGCTGAAAGCGAGCGGACAGCTGGTCGCCGATTTTGACGATACGGTGCTTGTCGGGGAGCTTTCTCTCGACGGCAGTTTACGCCGCATCAACGGTGTGCTGCCTATTATTATTTCTGCGCTTTCGGACGGGTATAAAAAATTTATCGTTCCGGCTGAAAATGCCGACGAAGCGTCTTATGTGGACGGCACGGAAGTCGTTGCGGCAAAAAATCTGAAACAGGTGATAGATCACCTTTCGGGGCTGGAAGTTTTGCCTCCGACGGACAGACATATATTTGAAACCGGCAGAGCCGAAAACCGATATGACAGCGATCTTTCGCTGGTTAAGGGGCAGGCTGTAGCAAAGCGGGCTTTGGAAGTAGCCGTTTCAGGCGGACATAACGTGCTGTTCGTGGGGGCGCCGGGAACGGGAAAAACGATGCTTGCAAAATGCATTCCTACTATAATGCCCGATATGAGCTTCGAAGAGGCTTTGGAAACGACTAAAATACATTCTGTGGCGGGGCTGCTTAAAGGCGACGGAATAGTGTATGCAAGACCGTTCAGAAGCCCTCATCATACAACTACCACCGTTGCAATGACGGGCGGCGGAACGAAATTAAAACCCGGTGAAATAAGTCTGGCGCACAACGGAGTGCTTTTTCTCGACGAAATGCCGGAATATGCTCGCTCCACGCTCGAGGCACTGCGTCAGCCGCTTGAGGACGGCGTTATAAGCGTTTCGAGAGCGTCTGGCAGCGCCTGTTATCCCGCAAACTTTATGCTTTGCGGCAGTATGAATCCATGTCCCTGCGGCAACTTCGGTTCGGAGGACAAAGAGTGCACGTGCACTCCCGCGCAGATTGCCAAATACAAGGCGAGAATTTCCGGTCCGCTGCTTGACAGGATAGACATTCAGGTGCAGGTTGACGGTGTAAAATACGCAGAACTTGCTGACGATAAATATGCGGAAACTTCCGAAACGGTAAGAATTCGCGTCAACAGAACAAGACAAATTCAGAAAGAGCGTTTTAAAGACGACAATATTCTGACGAACAGCGCCATGGGCGAAAAACACATCAAAAAATATTGCCGCCTGTCTGCCGAATGTCAGAATATTCTGCAAAACGCATATGACAATCTTAAACTTTCGCCGCGGGCGAGAAGCCGTATCATAAAAGTGGCAAGAACCATTGCCGATATGGCGGGAGAAAAAGACATCCGCCCCGAACATATCCTCGAAGCGGTCGGTTACAGACATTCCTGATGAAAAAGTATACCAATCAAGAGCTGTGCCTTCTGTGGCTTGACAGTTTCATCGGACTCGAATACATTCACAAGCAGCAGCTTTATAAACATATAAACGGCAAGCCTGATATCAGAAAACTTATCGAAAGGGGCAAAGACTATATCGTTTCGAATCTTTCCGAAAAAGTTTACGACACCGTGCACGCTTCGGCAACGGCGGAATATATGGACTTTCTGATGGGCGGACTTGAACGCAGAAATATCGCTGCGGTAACGGTCGTATCGGAAGATTATCCCGATAAGCTTAAAAGCATATCCGCGCCGCCGCTGGTGTTGTACTGCAAAGGCGATGCGTCGCTTCTTAAAAGCCGCGCGTTCGGTATAGTCGGATCGAGGAAAAGCTTACCGCTGTCGCTCAGCCTTGCTTCGGAATACACGAAAGCGCTTTCAAAAGCGGGTTTTACCATAGTGACGGGCATTGCCGAAGGCGTTGACACGGCGGTTTTGTCCGCCGCGACAGACTGCGGCGCAAGACCTGTTTCGGTTATTGCCGGCGGATTTGACAATGTTTATCCTAAAAGCAACGCGTCTCTTTTTGAAAAGGTCGTCAAAAACGGACTTGCCGTGACCGAAAGCCCGCCGGAGACAACTCCGCTTCCTTTTTTGTTCCCTG
>CAUHGY010000028.1 GCA_959605945.1 uncultured Clostridia bacterium
GTTGTAATATTTGTTTGCCGTCTCCCTGTTCTGGAAATAGATGTCGGCATTCTGGGCGGTACCTTTCTGAACGGGGTGTTCGGGATTGAGAGCTCTCGAACGGAAGTCTTCTATGTCTTTCATATCTACGAGCGCTTTCATTTCGTCGTAGTCGATAACGTCAATCTTGCTCACTTCGTGGCTGGTTCTGAACCCGTCGAAAAAGTGCAGGAAAGGAACTTTCGCCTTGAGAGTGGAAAGATGCGCGACGAGCGCCAGATCCATAACTTCCTGAACCGAATTGCTGGCAATCATGGCAAAGCCCGTCTGGCGGCAGGCCATAACGTCGGAATGGTCGCCGAAAATGTTCAGCGCGTGCGCCGCAAGCGCCCTGGCGCTGACGTGAAAGACTGTGGGCAGCAGTTCGCCCGCGATCTTATACATATTTGGAATCATCAGAAGCAAGCCCTGGCTTGCAGTGTATGTGGTTGTCAGAGCACCTGCGCAAAGCGAACCGTGCACGGCGCCGGCGGCGCCGGCTTCCGACTGCATTTCGGCAAGACGGAGCTTTTCCCCGAACATGTTCTCTCTGCCTGTCGCAGACCATTCGTCGGCAACTTCCGCCATGGGCGAAGAAGGTGTTATCGGGTAGATTGCGGCAACTTCGCTGAAAGCGTAAGCTACGTGACTTGCGGCGGTGTTACCGTCGATAGTCATCTTTTTCATTATATAAAATCCTCCGTAATTGATATTACTATAATTTATAGTCCGCACTTATTATACAGTTTTAGTTTCCAATAGTCAATGCAAATATAAAAAATTTTCATAAAAATTAACGTGCATTGCGTGCGTGACGGGATTTTTTGTCGATATTGCTTGTAAATCGGTTAAATATTTGTTATAATTATCGTCAAAGTCTGAAAATATTTTTATCGGAGTTTAAGGGTAATATGGCGCTTCTTTCGGCTGAAAACGTCAGTTTTTCTTACGACAAGGTCAATAAGGTCATAAACGGCGTGTCGCTTTTTATAGAAGAGGGCGAGTATGTCGCCGTGATCGGACACAACGGCAGCGGCAAATCGACGCTTGCCAAACTTTTCAACGCGCTTTTAAAACCCGATGAAGGTACGGTGACCGTGGACGGTTTCTCTTCTTCGGATAAAAAATCTTTATTTGAAATAAGAAAGCGCGTGGGGGTGGTTTTTCAGAATCCCGACAATCAGCTTGTGGCGTCCGTGGTTGAGGACGACGTGGCTTTCGGCCCCGAAAACCTCGGCATCAAGAGGGAAGAAATAGGCGAACGCATTGATTTTGCTTTAAAAGCCGTCGGTATGGAAAACTTTAAAAAATCAACCCCGTCGCGTCTTTCGGGGGGGCAAAAACAGCGTATAGCGATAGCCGGAGTTCTTGCGCTGCAGCCCAAAATTCTGGTTCTTGACGAGTCTACCGCCATGCTTGACCCGCAGGGCAGAAAAGAAGTGCTCGACGTGGTGAAGAAGCTCAATAAAGAAAAAAACGTTTCCGTCATAACAATCACCCATTATATGGAAGAAGTGGTGGAAGCAGACAGGGTATACGTCATAAACAACGGCGAAATAGCGCTGCAAGGCACCCCGGGCGAGATTTTTGCGAGAAAAGATTTGCTTGCCGAACTCGGTCTCGAACTGCCGCTCGCGGCAAAAATAGCCGACGGTCTGATAGAACGCGGCGTACCGCTGCCCGAAGGCATTCTCACGCGCGAAAAGCTTGCGGAGGAATTATGCGCATTGTAACCGAAAATTTAAGCTATACGTACAGTGAAAAATCCAAATCGCTTGCCGTTCAGGCGCTGAAAGGCGTGTCGCTCACCGTCGAAGAAGGCGAGTTCTTCGGCATTATCGGGCATACCGGCAGCGGGAAGTCTACGCTTATCCAACATCTTAACGGACTTATCAAAGTCGGAAAAGACAAGGGCAGGATAATAATAGGCGATTTTGATCTGACCGATAAAAAATGCGATTTCAAGGCGCTTCGAGCAAAGGTGGGCATGGTGTTTCAGTACCCCGAATATCAGTTGTTTGCCGAGACCGTCCGTGACGACGTGGCTTTCGGGCTGAAAAATTTTTTTCCTTCCATGACCGCGGAAGAAACGGAAAGCGCGGTGAGATCGGCGCTTGAAATCGTCGGGCTCGATTACGTTAAAGTCAAAGACAAGTCGCCTTTCGATCTGTCCGGCGGGCAGAAACGCCGTGCGGCGATTGCCGGAGTTATTGTCACGCGGCCGGAAATACTGGTGCTCGACGAGCCTGTCGCGGGGCTTGATCCTCAGGGCAAACGGGAGTTTACGGAACTGCTGCACAGACTGCACGGAAGCACTGTAAAAACCGTCATAATAGTCTCTCACGACATGAATTTCGTCGCCGAGAACTGCACGCGCGTGGCGGTGATGTCGGAAGGAAAACTTCATGCGCTCGGCACGCCCGAAGAAGTTTTTTCGAAGCGCGGCGAACTGGTTAAACTGGGACTGGACGAACCTGTAACGGCTTATCTATCCGACGCGCTGCGCGCCGCCGGAAAGGAAATCGAATGCGACCTGACCGTGCAGGGTTTTATAGACGCCGTCTCTCTTAAATTCGGCAAGGGAGGCGGAAGATGAAAGACGTAGCTTTCGGACAGTATTATCCCGCAAAATCGTTTGTTCACAATATGGATGCGCGGGTAAAGATTTTAATATCTATCGCCTATATAGTGGCGGTGTTTTTGGTCAAGCCCTTTCATTTTCTCGGCTTTGCGGCATGTCTTCTTTTTGTGCTGATAGCGACATTTACGGCAAAAGTGCCGTTTTTGCGCGTCTTGAAAAGCGTCAAAGCGGTGCTTTTTTTCGTGGTGCTATCGGCAGTGCTGCAGATATTTTTCAATTCTGACGGCAATCTGCTGTGGAGTTGGAGTTTTATAAAAATCACGGACGAAGGGCTTCTGAATGCCGGTTTTATAGTGGCAAGAATTATGCTTATCGTAGTAGGGGCTTCGCTTCTGACGTTCACCACCACGCCAGTTGAACTTGCCGACGGCATAGAGAGTCTGTTGTATCCGCTCAAATGGATCAAATTTCCCGTGCATGAATTCGCGTTGATAATGAGCATCGCCCTGCGCTTTATTCCCACGCTTCTCGACGAGACGGACAGGATCATAAAGGCGCAGAAAGCGCGCGGCGCGGATTTTGAAAGCGGCAATATTTTCAAGCGCATCAAAGCGCTTGTTCCCGTTCTCATACCGCTTCTGATAAGTTCTTTCCGCCGTGCGGACGAACTGGCCGACGCCATGGACGCGCGCTGTTATGCAGGCAGTAAAAACAGAACGCGCTATAAAAAGATGAAACTTTCTTACCGCGATCTTATCGGAGTTGTTTTTATAGCCGGTCTGATTACGGGCATTGTGTTTCTGAATAAATTTTACGTTTTGCTTGCGGTGGGATTATGAGAATAAAACTCACCGTCAGTTACGACGGCACCGATTTTTGCGGCTGGCAGGTCCAGCCGGGGGGACGCTCTGTACAGCAGGCGTTGCAGGACGCCGTGTTCGGTATAACCGGCGAGCGCGTCTCGGTGACGGCAAGCGGAAGGACGGATGCGGGGGTGCACGCGCTGGGGCAGGTTGCGGATTTTCGTACGGAGAAAATAAATATTCCGCCGGAAAATTTTGCGCGGGCGCTCAACACGTTGTTGCCGGACGACGTGCGCGTGCTGAAAAGCGAGCGGGTTGCGGACGCTTTCAATTCCAGAAAATGCGCAAAGAGAAAAACCTATCGTTATTCTCTGTACAAAAGTTCTGTAGAGCTTCCGCTGAAAGAACGCTATGCAGTGAGAACAGACGAAAATCTCGACGTTTCGGCGATGCGCCGCGTTGCGGCGGCGTTTGTCGGCGAACACGACTTTAAATGTTTCAATGCCAGCGGCGGCTGCGCCAAAAGTACGGTCAGAACGGTTTATTCGCTGTCGGTCGAAGAGATCGGCCGCGATATAACCGTAACGGTTACGGGAAACGGATTTTTATACAATATGGTCAGAATTCTTGCGGGCACGCTGATTAAGGCGGGACAGGGAAAATTCGACGCAAGCGACGCGGAAAAAATGCTGAAGAGCGGCAGCCGTGCCGACGGAGGAGCCACTCTTCCGGCAAAAGGGCTTTGCCTTGTCGGCGTAATTTATGAATGATTTTGCGGTTAAAATAAACGGAAATTTATTTTTATGCCGAAAAAAATATGACTTTATTGCGATAAAACCCGCAAAAATCCTTGCAAATAAAGAGGGTTTGTGCTAAAATATACAAGCAAAAATTCGCACCCGTCGGGCTTAAAAGCGTTCGTGCTTCCGAAAAAAACATTGCAAATCGGAAAAGTAGCTTTTAAAAACAGCTTGCGGGGAGGAAAAACGGAGGAATTTATTATGGCAGTTATCACTATGAAACAGCTCCTTGAAACGGGCGTTCATTTCGGGCACCAGACCAGACGCTGGAACCCCAAAATGAAAAAGTACATCTACGGCGAAAGAAACGGCATTCATATCATCAATCTCGAACAGACTGTTGATCTTATCGAAAACGACGTTTATCCTTTCGTTGTCGAAATGGCAAAACAGGGCAAGAGCGTGCTCTTCGTCGGCACCAAGAAACAGGCGCAGGACGCCATCAGGGAAGAAGCCGAAAGATGCGGTCAGTTTTATGTCAATTCGAGATGGCTGGGCGGCACGCTCACCAATTTCAAGACCATCAGGTCGAGAGTAGACAGACTGAACAAGCTCAACAACATGGAAAAGATGGGCGAGTTCGATCTTCTTCCCAAAAAGGAAGTCAGCGAACTTAAAGCCGAACGCGATAAGCTTGAGACCAATCTCGGCGGCATCAAAGAGATGAGAAGTCTTCCGGGACTTATGTTTATTGTCGATCCCGAACAGGAAGATATTGCGGTAAAGGAAGCCAGAAAACTTCATATACCCATTGTGGCCATTACCGACACCAACTGCGATCCCGATCTCATCGATCACGTCATTCCCGGCAACGATGACGCCATCAGGGCGGTAAAACTGATTGCGTCCGTCATTGCCGACGCGGTTATAGAGGCAAATCAGGGCGAGCAGTTCGAAGTTTCCGAAGGCGTCGAAGAAATCGCCGCCGAAGAGCAGCAGGTTAATGAATAATATCTAAAATCTCAGGGAGGACAGATTGATTATGTTTACAAGCAGCGATGTAATGGAACTTCGCAAAAAGACAGGGGCCGGCGTATCCGATTGCAAAAAGGCGCTTACTGAGACCAACGGCGACATGGAGAAAGCTGTTGACTATTTGAGAGAGAAAGGAATTGCCACCGCAGCCAAGAAAGCTTCGAGAATAGCGGCGGAAGGCATTGTCGCCGCCAAGGTATGCGGCGGAAACGGCGTGCTGGTTGAAGTCAACTGCGAAACAGACTTTGTTGCCAAGGGCGATCAGTATAAAGCGTTTGTGGACGGCGTTGCCGACTATATTCTCAACAACGACGTTAAAGATATAGACGCGCTCGTTAAAGAAAAAGAACAGGAAACCATAGAAGTTACCGCAAAGATAGGCGAAAAAATCGCTATCCGCCGTTTCGTTAAATATCACACCGATAACGGTATTATCGAAAGTTATATCCACATGGGCGGAAAAGTGGGTGTTCTGGTCGAAATCTCGGGCTGTACCTGCGACGCGGCTAAAGAGCTCGCGCACGACGTGGCTTTGCAGATAGCGGCCGCGAAACCCCTGTATCTCAATGCCGCCGAAGTTCCGCAGGAAGTGCTGGAGCACGAAAAGGAAATTCTCAAAGCGCAGGCGCTCAACGAAGGCAAACCCGCCGCTATCGTCGACAGAATGGTTGAAGGAAGAGTTAAAAAGTATTACGACGAATTCTGCCTTTTAAATCAGGCGTTCGTCAAAGATCCCGGCATGACGGTGGAAAAACTGGTCAAGAGTTATTCGGACAAAATGGGCAAAAATCTCTCCATAGTCCGCTTTACCCGTTTCGAAATGGGCGAGGGGCTTGAAAAGAAGAGCAACGATTTTGCCGCCGAAGTCGAAGCGCAGATGAAAAAGTAAGCGCGGAAGACGCGGCAGTGAAAAAACGCTGAAAAAACAAAACAAATTTATAACAAACGCCCGCCGCTGTTCAAGCGGCGGGCGTTTAATATAGAGGTGAATATATACTATTAAGAGCAACAGAGGAAATAAAAAAAGAGTTCATACAAAATCTGCGGTAAAAATAGAGTTGCAGAACAAAATTTACCGCAAAGGAGATCTATATGATCTATGAACATTTTGTCATAGAAGAACGTTGTTGTCTTTCGAGAATACTGTGTTAAAGGGAAAAGTTATCGGAAAATCGCTGAATTGCTCGGCAGGAACGCAAGTTCGGTATCGAGAGAATTAAGACGAAACCGTACGTTTTACAGAGATATACCGGATACTATCCGTATACGCCGCAAAGATAAAGCGGTGCATTATACTGTTAAGAGCGACGGAGAAAAGGTGACTTATACCGTCAAACGCAGCGGCGATGAGATAAAAAAGTTGTGAATTATTCCGTCAAGCGCAATACGGTGCGTAGCGTGTACAGTTAAGCGCCGCGCGCGGTTTTGCGATAACGCCGTGACGGCTGTTTTTTGAATTTGATTCCCGCAGACGGAAAGCAATGTCTGCGGGAATTTATATATGCGGCAGCGCGCAATCCGAAAGTGAAGAACGTGCGGCGGTCAAGTTCGGTTATGTACGGCGCCAAAACCTGAAATAATAATTTTCCATGAAAAGCGAAGCCGCCAATTCCGGAGTTTTCAAAAGGTTTTCCGGAACGCCGGCAGGTTCCGCGAAATCGGCGGTTTTCGATACCTGCCAGCCCCGGGGATTTTTAAATTCTACGGTTTTAAGATCGTCCAACGTCCAATTAAAAATAAAATTGCTTATTTTCTTTACGTTTTCGCCGATCACCAGATGCGTTACGTTTCTTTCATAGAATACGTTTCCGAGCGCGGTCACGGGTTTGCCGTCGATATAGTCGGGTATGATAACGGTTTCTTCGTCGCCGAAAATTTTGACGAGTTCTACCGTGCCGTCATTTAAAAGGGCGTATTCGTACTTATCGTCCGTTTTGACTTCTTTTACGTTCCAGCAATAATATAAATACGCTTCGTTTATATTCCAGCCCGCGGGTTTAGAAGGCGCTTCGGCGTAGACAACTATGGGGTCCTCCGTAAAATGTATACCTTCGATAACTTCCACGTTTAAGGGCAGGTAAAGTCTGTTAAGCCCCACGCAATATCCGAAAGCGTCCGCCGCTATGGTTTTAACGCTTCTGCCGACAACCGTGATGTATGCGGTTTCGGGTACGGCATATTTTTTAAGTTCGGTCACGTAGTCGTTTATAATGAATTTATCCGTGTGACAGTATTGATATATTGACCCGAAATCGGTAACAAAACAGCCGTCTATTTTATCGGGAACGACAAGTTCGTCAAGCTCGGTTTCGCCGAAATACTCGGTAAGCCGCGCCGTGCCGTCGTTGAAAGTTATGTAAGAGTAATCTCCTTCCGTGCCGAAGTCTTTGACGTTATAGATGACGACGGTGTCTTTTTCCATAAAATACCAGGCATCGGGTTTTTCCGGAGAAGAACAATAGAATACGGCGTCGGTTCCGGGATAGAATGCGTCCATGCCGACTTCGGCGGAAGAGGGGAGTCTTACTGTTTTCAGTTTGGAATTATATCCGAAGGCGCCGTTTTCTATTTTCTCGACGGAGTCGGGCAGAATCAATTCTTCGATCGGAATCGATTTGAAAGAGTCTCTTTTTATAATTTTCAGATTGTCTGAAAAATCTATCGTTTTTAATTGTCTGCAATCCTGGAAAGCGGCGTAATTTGTCTCGGCGACGCCCGCCAGATTTACCCTTTCCAGCGAGCTGCAGTATCTGAAAGTCTGACTGTCTATCGTCTTTCCGCCCAAAATATCGGCGGACAGCAACTTAGAGCATTCGTAAAAGGCTTCTTTTCCGATGTGATTCACGCTTTCGGGCACGGTCAGAGACGTGACCGAGCAGAAAAAAGAAAAAGCATAATCGGGTATTCGCGATATGTTTTCGGGTATCTCCAGGGGCCCTTCGATAAGCGCGCCGTCCATATAAACGTCGCTTGTAACAGATTCGTTCAGGCTGTTGTCCCAACGGGCGCTTGCCGCCACGGGCTGAGAGTTTAAGCTGGCGAACGTTATATTGCACCAGTCGGAGAGAGATCCGCCGTAATAAACGGTTTCAAGTTTTTGGCAATCGGAAAAGGCTTCTTCGCCTATCTCCGTCACGCTTTTTCCGAAGGTGAAAGACGATAATTTTTCGCATGAAGCGAAAGCGTATTTTTCTATTTTTTCCACACTGTCGGAAACGCTGACGGTTTCAAGGTATCTGCATCCGTAAAAGGCGTAAGGGAAAATATCGGTTACCGTATCGGGTATACTGACGCTTGTGATTTGCGGGCTTTCTTTGAAGGTCATTCCGAAAGAAACAACCGTGCCGCCGTCTATCTGCTCGGGAATTATAACGTCGCCGCTGCCTTTGAAATTGGTGATATATATGTCGTCTCCGTGGCGGACGTAATCGAAACGGCCGTCGCTGATGTTGTTGTATCCCCAGACAACTTCTTTGCAGCCGTTGTCCCAGCCGTCTGACTCATCAGTCCAGTCGTGCGGTTTAATTAACGTTTCGCAATATACCGTGGTTATTTTTTTATTATCCGATTGTGAGAAAATCATTACGCCCATTTCTTTCACGCTTGCCGGGATGTAGGCGCTTTTCAGCGCGGAACAGTTAATAAAAGCGGCGCTTTCCACCGTTTCCAGTCCGGCGGGCAGGGTAACGGTCCTAAGCGAACTATTTCTTCTGAACGCGCTGTGTTCAATCACGCGCAGAGTGGAAGGGAAGGTTACCGAAGTGATGTCATCGCGAAAGTTAAAGGCGTAAGACGATATTTTTTCCACGCCTTCGGGGATGACTATGTCGCCCGTGACAAGTTCTCCGCCGACATATAAATATATGTAGGAGTAACTAACCGGCACATGTCCCACGCGGCACCAGTCGGCAAGGGTGCCTTCAAAATTTATGGTCATAAGATAATTGCATTCGGTTATATAATTCTCGTCCATTGTTTCTATCGACGAAGGCAGGTTTACCGAAAACAGATTGTCGTTATATGAAATGGATTCTGCGCCGATAGTTGTGACCGATCGGGGAATGATAACTTCGAGCAGCGAAGAGCGGGAAATAAAAGCGTAATCGCCTATTTTCTTCACGCCGTCGGGAACGGTAAGCGTTTCGCCGATAGTCTGATTATCTCCGTAAAAAAATTCCGCGCCGTAGCACATAGGGTTTGAAAAACGGCTTTCGAACGTCAGGGCGCACCAGTCCGCAAGGCTGCCTTTGAAGTGTATTTCGGCAAGATCTTTGCATTCGAAAAAGATGTTCTTTTCGTAAACGGATACGGGCTTGCCCCGATATGTTAAGGGAAGTTCTATTTTCGTTATCGATTTATCCGTAATTTCTGTAACGTGGTATACGTTGTCTTTCAGTTCGAGTTTGAGCGACGGGTCGATTTTTTCGGCGGTTAACGAAGAACAGTCGCAGGCGGCAAAGAATACCGCAAAAATCATCATAATCGCGCCGAGAAAGATAAAGCGTTTGATTTTCATGAAAAACCTCTCTATTTTCCTTGATTTTATTATATTATGGGAGAATTTTTTTGTCAAGAAAGATTTCAGAAGAAAATCTGCCGTCGCGCATGCGAAATTTTCGCAGCATGACGGCAGAATTATTCGATTTACGTTGATTGTTAGGAATATACAATTAAAATATATTTAAAATATACGAAGGGAGATGACGTTTATTCGCTTATCCATTTATCTTTGTCGGTTATTTTACGGAGCACCCTGCACGGATTTCCCGCGGCGATCACTCCGGACGGAATATCGTGCGTCACTACGCTTCCTGCGCCGATAATGCTGTCGTCGCCGATCGTAACGCCCTGTAATATTTTGACGTCCGCAGCCACCCATACGCGGTTTCCGATATGCACCGGTTTGGAAATTACCACGTTTTTTATTCTTTCTTCCGCGTCGAAAGCATGGTTTGTGGTATAAATACCCACTCGCGGACCGAACATAACATTGTCTCCGATAGTTACTTCGCCCATATCGAAGATTATGCAACCGAAGTTCATAAACACGTTGTTGCCTATGGTTATGTTATTTCCCATTTCGCATATGAAATCCGGTTCTATGAAAACGTTTTTCCCCGTTTTGCGGAACAGTTGCCGCATTATTTCGTTTCGCACTTCCGTGTCTTCTTCGGTCGTCTTGTTATAGGCGCGAAAAAGCCTTTTGGCGATAAGCCTTCGCGCTTCCAGTTCGGGCGCTCTGTCGTTATTCGGCAGCCCCGCGAGCATTCTTTCCCATTCAGTCATTATTTGTTCTCCTTTCTGTCAGACGTTTTTAGTCGGTATTGCAAAACGGTAAAGTGTGTACGGAACCGTTTTTTATTTGCGGGATAATTTACGGGCGGCGAAATTTTCCGCAAAACACGGCGTTGGCGGCACGGCGTTTCTTTTGAAGAAGAAAATCTTTATAGTCGAATTTTATTCGTTTTGCCGCGCCCGTTTTCCGCTGTGTTTATTTTGAAATGCCGCGATAATATATCGTCGCTTGAATATTTATTGAAACAAAGCCTGTTTCCGTTCCGTTTATATCTTCTTCAATATTTTTGCGCTTCGTATCTTTCACGGTTATAGCGCATGAAAAATCAAGCTGCGGCCGGTTACGGTGCGGCTTGGTTTTTATCCGTGCTGCCAAACCCGCCCGTGCGGGCGGCGGTGCAGTCGTCGTCGCGGGTTATGCCGTATTCGGTGAAGATTCCCTGCGCAAACGCCGCGCCCTTTTTCAAAAACAGCGGCGTATCTCCGCAGTTGGTCATTTTTATGAATATATGCCCTTCGTTGTCGGCGTTGAAATAATCGCCGTCGATAATGCCCACCGTGTTGTTCAGCGTCAGCCGGTATTTGAATCCGAGACTGCTTCTCGGGTAGATCTTAAGCACCCATCCGTCGTCTATCGCTACGCGCACGCCCGTGGCTATTTTGGCGCATTCGCCCGCCTGCAGAGTGAGATCGTCGTTCAGGAAAAAATCATAGCCGGCGCTTCCCGACGTTGCGCGGCGGGGGAGAATGACGCTGTCGTATTGGTTTGCCGTGCCGCTTTTTAAAAATTCTTCGCGGCTGACTTTGAAAAATTGCGCTATACGTTTCATATTTTGCGGTTAATCCCTGTTTTGTTCGTTTTTAAAATTTTTATCGGACACCCGATTTTCGGGTTTTGCGAAATTATTATCTGTCGATGCGTTTTACGGAAAAAAGTTTTTTTCCGTCCGCTCCGATCTCAAAATGATATTTTACAATGCCCGCGTCGATGCGGCTGTAAGGTCCGCGTTTTATTTTAAGCAGCGCTTTGCCGGCGTCGTAAAGCAGGGTGAATTTTTGCTGATTTATTGCAGTGGGGGCGAGAAAGGCCGCGTCCGCACCCGATTTAAACCAGTCCGGAGCATTGTCGTAATCGGGACACAGAACGGCTTTGTCTTTTGATTTATGCGGCACGCCCTGCGTTGCACCGTAGCCTGTTGCGATGAGGCAGACAAGTTTTTCATCTTTTCCCACGCGTGCGAGGCATTTGTTTTTATTGTAAGTGAGCGCCGCCCAGCAGGTGTTTAATCCCAGCGTCTGCGCTTTCAGCACCAGCCTTTCGCCGTAATAGCCGCAAAGCCCGTGCAGTTCTTTGCTGCGTTTGCCGACCAGCGCAAAATATGACCTCACGTTTGTGAACTTTCCGTAGCTTGCCCAAAAACCGGTAAAGCCCAAAGGCTCGTCGTTGATAAACTGTATATTCAGACCGCTTTCCGCATTGCATGCCTCAACTTCGTTTTCGAGCTGAAATACAATGTTTTCCGGAATGGCCTTATTTTCATACTGTCTTACGGAGTGTCTTTTAAGGATCGCTTCTTTTTCGGTCATTTTTTCACCTTGTTTGGTTATTTGTCGGACGAAGGCGCGTTTTTTATAACGGCAGCGGTTGCGTTGACGCATATTCCTTCTTCTCTGCCGACAAAACCTAGACCTTCGAGAGTAGTTGCGGATATGCCTACCTTTTCGGGGAAAAGCCCCAGGGCGGCGGCAATATTCGCGGTAACAGCCGGTATATAGGGCGAAAGTTTCGGCTTTTCCGCCATGATCACGGCGGACACGTTTGTTACGGCAAAGCCTTCGGCTTTTATCATATTCAGTACGCGCGATAAAAGCACCATGCTCGAGATGTCTTTATACTGCGGGTCTTTGTCGCTGAAATGATAGCCTATGTCGCGCATGGCGCAGGCGGAAAGGATGGCGTCCATGACGGCGTGCGTCAGAACGTCGGCATCCGAATGGCCGTCAAGTCCTTTTTCGTGCGGAATAGCGATACCGCCGAGAATGAGCGCCCGTCCGCCTGTCAGCCGATGGCAGTCGAATCCGGTGCCGAATCTCACTTCCTGCGGAGGGAAAAACAGGTTAAAATCGTCTTTAAAAGTCAGTTTAACGTTTTCAGGACTGCCCGTGAAAAGGCGGGGAGGAGCGATATACCGCGCGTAAACCGCGCCGTCGTCGGGAAAAATCTCGTCTTTTATCTGTCCGTAAGCCGTTTTTATATCTTCCGCCCTGAATCCCTGCGGCGTCTGAATTCTGTAAAGCCCGTCTTTTCCGACATAAGATGCGGCGGTCCGGTTTTCCGCGCGAACGACGGAGTCGCTGATAGGAACGGCCGGTATAGCGCTGCCGTATTTTTCGGCGCAGGCTATGCAGTCGGAGATGAGTTTTTTATCGGCGAAAGGTCTTGCCCCGTCGTGAATCAAAACTATTCCGTCCGCGACGAGAGAGAGTGCGTTTCGGACAGATTGGGTGCGCGTTGCGCCGCCCGCGACTATCTCTGCCCGTCCGCGGGCAAGAGCGGTAATTTCATCAATGTCGCACGGTGCCGCCGTAACTATCACGCGGTCGAATAATCCGCTGCCGCAAAATGCGTCAAGCGTAATTTCAAAGCACGTTCTGCCGTCCGCGGGAACGGGAACAAGCAGTTTGTTTTTATTAAATCCCGCGCGGAGACCTTTGCCCGCACAGGTGAGAATAAGCGTTATCTGCATACCTTCTCCGTTTATCCGTCGATGATTTCATAAAGATTTTCGGCCTCGTCCTTTTTGACGGTTTCTTTTATCTGTTTTATGCGGAAGGTAAGAGTGCCGCTGTTAAAGCCGAGTTCGACCACGTCGTTTTCTTTGACCTGACAGGAGGGCTTTACCGATCTGCCGTTTACTTTTACTCTGCCGCCGTCGCAAGCCTGGTTTGCCACCGTGCGGCGCTTTAAAATGCGCGAAACTTTTAAGAATTTGTCGATTCTCATAAAAATCACCTCAAAGTCAAATTGCCGATGTTTTGCCGCGCAAGGCGGAATTAGGGAGGCCCGATCGCGGATCGCTCGGTAAAAACAGACGAATTTTAAAAAAAAGGAAAAAGATTTCCAAATCGCTTGACAATATTGACCGATTAAGATATTATTATATAATGCATTATGATAGGTTAATATCGATATTTGTCGCTATTTTCAAGAAAAATTGAGATTTTTCGGGGTATTTGCCCTGAAAAACGTCCGAAAATACCGTTTTTAACCGCGCCGGTTGCGACGTTTTTTATCGTTTTATATTATACATTATAAAAATGTTTTTGTAAACCGCGTCGCCGTACAATTTAAATTTTTTTAAGGAGAGTGTTTAATGGCACGAAATCTACCCGAAATCGAATGTGGCAAGGTTAAGAGAAAAACGTTCGCCAAAATCAAAGAAGCGATCGAACTTCCTTATCTTGTCAAAATTCAGAAAGACTCCTACGACGCTTTTATCAGAGAGGGCATCAGCGAAGTTTTTGAGGATTTTTCCCCGATAACCGACTATTCCGACCACTTTGAACTGTATTTTATGGAGCATAATCTCGACGGAGCTCCTAAATACGACGAAAAGGAATGCCGCGACAGGGACGCGACTTTTGCCCGTCCTCTTCGCGTGAAGGTCAGACTGGTCAATAAGGTGACGGATGAAGTCATCGACCAGGAAGTGTTTATGGGTGATTTTCCGCTTATGACCGAAAACGGTTCGTTTATCATAAACGGGGCGGAAAGGGTAATCGTGTCACAGCTTGTGCGTTCGCCGGGCGTTTATAACGGCACGGAGACGGACAAGTCGGGCCGTAAACTTTTCGATACCACCGTCATTCCGTCAAGGGGCGCGTGGCTGGAATTCGAACAGGATTCTCAGGGTATACTGTGGGTTCACGTCGACAGAACGAGAAAACTCACCGTCACCGTCCTTCTCCGTGCACTGGGCTTCGGAACGGACGAGGCGCTTGCCGAACTTTTCTGCGATAACGAAATGGTTGCGGCGACTGCCGCAAAAGACACCGCCAAGACCGAAAGCGAAGGGCTTGTCGAGCTTTACCGCCGTCTGCGCCCGGGAGAGATCCCCACGGATGACGCGGTCAAACAACATCTCAAAAACATATTTTTCGATCCCCGCCGTTACGACGTGGCGAGAGTGGGAAGATACAAATTCAATAAACGTCTGCGCCTCGGCGCGCGTATTGCGGGCACGGTGGCGGCCGAGGATGTTATAACGCCCGACGGAGAAGTGCTTGCCACCAAAGGTCAGCTCATCGACCAAGTTACCGCCGACGCCATTCAAAATGCCGGAATAAACAGTTTTTATGCCGATGTGAACGGCAAAAAACACAGGATACTTGCAAATAACGTAGTCAGCTTTAAAGAAGTTACGGGAATGGACCCCAAGGACTTCGGACTTTTGGAATACGTATATTATCCTTCGCTCTGTCTGGCAAAGACCGTGGCAGACGCGGCAAGAGCGGACGGAGAAGATAACGCCGCCGAAGCGCTTAAAAAAGAAATCAACGAACTGTTTTATATAGAAGAAAAGGATTTTGCCGAGGGCGAAGAAAAGCCGGAGGACAAGAAAAACGAGGAAAAGGCAAAAGAAACGCGGCTGAGATTCGTAAAGGCCTGCGTCAGATTTGAGGAAATTTTCGAAAACGGCACTGACGGCCCCGTATCGGCAGAGGACAGAAAAATATTGCGTCCGCTCACCGATAAGCTCAACCACAAGCATATCACCGTCGACGACATAGTCGCCGCGGTATCTGTTAACCTCGATCTCGTAGAAGGCATCGGCGAAGTGGACAATATCGACCATCTCGGCAACAGACGCGTGCGTTCGGTCGGAGAGCTTTTGCAGAATCAGTTCCGCATAGGTATTGCCAGACTGGAAAGAGTAATCAAAGAAAGAATGGCCACGCAGGACCCCAAGGACGTATCGCCGCAGGGGCTTATAAACGTGCGTCCCGTCAGCTCGGCTATCAAGGAGTTTTTCGGGTCGTCCCAGCTTTCGCAGTTCATGGATCAGACCAACCCGATCGCGGAACTTACGCATAAAAGAAAGCTGTCCGCGTTAGGGCCCGGCGGACTGAACCGCGACAGAGCGACTTTCGAAGTCCGCGACGTTCACCATTCGCACTACGGCAGAATGTGCCCGATAGAAACTCCGGAAGGTCAGAATATAGGTCTTATAACTTCGCTTGCGGCGTATGCGCAGGTCAATGAATTCGGATTTATAGAGTCGCCTTACAGAAAGGTTGAAAAGGTCATTAAACCCGACGGCACCACGGAAGTTGTGGTCACCGAAAAAGTAGATTATCTTACCGCCGACGAAGAAGATAAATATATCGTCGCGCAGGCGAACGAGCCGCTTATAGACAACAAATATTTTGCAAACGAGCGCGTATCGTGCCGTTATAAAGACGAAATTATAGAAGAAGTCAGAGAGAAGATGGATTATATGGACGTTTCGCCGAAACAGCTTATTTCGGTTGCGGCGGCGCTTATTCCCTTCCTTGAAAACGACGATACCAACCGCGCGCTTATGGGCTCGAACATGCAGCGTCAGGCAGTGCCGTTGCTTGTTCCCGAAAACGCAATCGTCGCCACCGGCATAGAAAGAAGAATAGCTTACGACTCGGGGGTCATGGTCAACGCCGCCGCAGACGGCGTCGTCAAGAGCGTGGCCAGCGACCGCATTGTCGTAACCGAAGCCGACGGCGAAAGAGAATATAAACTCAAAAAATTCGAAAGGAGCAACCAGGGGACCTGTCTCAATCAGCGCCCCATTGTCGAAAAAGGCGAAAAAATCGTCAAAGGGCAGACTATCGCGGACGGTCCTTCCACCAAGAACGGAGAGCTTGCTCTCGGCAGAAATATACTTGTCGGCTTTATGAGCTGGGAAGGTTATAACTATGAAGACGCCATACTCCTTTCGGAAAAACTCGTCCGTGACGACGTGTTCACGACCATACACATCGAAGAGCATGAAATAGAGGCGAGAGATACCCGTCTGGGCGAAGAAGAAATCACGCGCGACATTCCCAATGTCGGCGACGACGCTTTGAAAGATCTCGATGAGGACGGTATTGTCAGAATAGGAGCCGAGGTCAACAGCGGCGACATTCTGGTCGGCAAGGTCACTCCCAAAGGCGAAACCGAACTTACGCCCGAAGAAAGACTGCTGCGGGCAATATTCGGCGAAAAGGCGAGAGAAGTCAGAGACACGTCTTTGAAAGTTCCTCACGGAGAAGGCGGTATCGTCGTAGACGTCAAGATATTTACGCGCGCCAATAAAGACGAGCTTTCTCCCGGCGTCAACAAACTGGTAAGAGTTTATATCGCGCAGAAGAGAAAGATCAGCATAGGCGACAAGATGGCGGGCCGCCACGGCAACAAAGGCGTTATTTCGCGTATACTTCCCGAATCGGATATGCCGTTTATGGCAGACGGCACGCCGCTGCAGATAGTTCTTAACCCGCTGGGCGTTCCTTCGCGTATGAACATAGGACAGGTGCTTGAAGTCCATCTCGGTCTTGTGTGCAAGCAGCTCGGCTGGAAGATAGCCACGCCTGTTTTTGACGGCGCTACCGAAAGCGATATAAAAGAACTTTTGAGAGATAACAACATCGTCAATCCCGACGGGGAAGTGGACGGTAAAATTCAGCTGTATGACGGCAGAACCGGAGAACCTTTCGAGAACAGGGTCACCGTCGGACAGATGTATATGATAAAACTTATCCACCTCGTCGACGACAAAATTCACGCGCGTTCCACCGGACCTTACAGTCTGGTCACGCAGCAGCCTCTGGGCGGTAAAGCGCAGTTCGGCGGCCAGCGTTTCGGCGAAATGGAAATATGGGCGCTGGAAGCGTACGGCGCCGCGCATATATTGCAGGAAATTCTCACCGTCAAGTCGGACGATATCGTGGGCAGGGTCAAAACTTACGAATCGATCGTCAAAGGCACAAATATCAGCGAACCGGGTATTCCCGAAGCGTTCAAGGTGTTGCTGAAAGAACTGCAAAGCCTTGCTCTCGACATGAAAGTGCTTACCGAAAACAAAGAAGAACTTGCCATTAAAGATCTTATCGAAAGCGATATGGACGATATTCCGAACGTCAGAGAGAAAGTCAATTATGACGAAGTTCAGCTGGACGATAAGAGGGAGATCGAAGAAACGCTCTTCGAAGATACGGAAAACGCGAATATCGACGAGTTTGAATTCAATTCCAAGGATTTCTTCGACGACGATGACGACGAGATAGACACCACCGTTCCCGACGACAGTATGTTCGACGACGATTTCGACGATGAGGACGACGAGTAATAAGGGAGGTATGAAATAATGTTTGAACTTAACAATTTTGATTCTATACAGATAGGAGTCGCGTCTCCCGAAAAAATAAGAGAGTGGTCTTACGGCGAAGTCACCAAGCCCGAAACCATAAATTACAGAACGCAGAAACCCGAAATGGGCGGTCTGTTCTGCGAAAGAATTTTCGGACCGACCAAGGACTGGGAATGCCATTGCGGCAAATATAAGCGTATCCGCTACAAGGGCGTTATATGCGACAAATGCGGCGTTGAAGTGACGAAGTCAAAGGTGCGCCGCGACAGAATGGGGCACATTGAGCTTGCCGCTCCCGTGTCGCACATATGGTATTTCAAGGGCACTCCGTCAAGGATAGGCCTCATGCTCGACATGAGTCCCAAGTCTTTGGAGCAGGTGCTGTATTTTGCCTGCCACGTCGTTCTCGACCCCGGAACCACGCCGCTTCTTTACAAGCAGGTCATCAACGACAGAGAAAAACAGGAGTACGAAGCCGAATACGGCGTCGGATCGTTCAAGACGGGGATGGGCGCCGAAGCGATAAAGGAACTGCTTATGGCGATCGATCTCGACAAAGAGAGCGAGGAAACCAAAAAGATCATAGATGAAAACGTCTCGGGACAGCGCCGTATAAGAGCGGTCAAACGCATCGAGATAATAGAAGCGTTCAGAAAGAGCGGCAACCGCCCCGAATGGATGATTCTCGACGTGCTCCCCGTCATCCCCCCCGAACTGCGCCCGATGGTGCAGCTCGACGGCGGCAGATTTGCGACTTCCGATCTCAACGATCTTTACAGACGCGTTATCAACAGAAACAACCGTCTTAAAAAACTGATGGAACTCGGAGCGCCTGAGATAATCATCAGAAACGAAAAAAGAATGTTGCAGGAAGCCGTAGACGCGCTTATCGATAACGGCCGCCGCGGCAAAGCCATAAGCGGCGCGGGCAACAGAGAACTCAAATCGCTCTCGGGCATGCTCCGCGGCAAACAGGGCCGTTTCCGTCAGAACCTTCTGGGAAAGCGAGTCGACTACTCCGGCCGTTCGGTCATAGTCGTCGGGCCGGAACTGAAACTTTATCAGTGCGGACTGCCCAAGGAAATGGCGATAGAGCTGTTTAAACCTTTCGTTATGAAAAAGTTGGTGGAAAACAATATCTGCCACAACATAAAGAACGCCAAACGCACGGTCGAACGCGCAAAGACGGTTGTCTGGGACGTTCTTGAGGAAGTCATAAAAGACCATCCCGTCATGCTCAACCGTGCGCCTACGCTGCACAGGCTGTCCATCCAGGCGTTTGAACCCGTTCTTATAGAAGGCCGCGCTATCAAACTTCATCCGCTTGTCTGCGGCGCGTTCAACGCCGACTTTGACGGAGACCAGATGGCCGTGCACGTGCCTCTTTCGGTGGAGGCGCAGGCGGAAGCAAGATTTCTGATGCTTGCCTCAAACAATATTCTTAAACTATCGGACGGCAAACCGGTCATGTCTCCCACGCAGGATATGGTCATGGGCTCGTATTATCTGACGATTATAAAGAGACATATCGGGAAAAAATATGACGCAAAAGGAAAAGCCGACGAAGAAAACGGCACTCTGTACGGCGTTCCCGAATATACCGTTTCGTATTCGTCTCCGGAAGAAGCCGTCATGGCGTATCAGACCGGCAAAATCAAACTTCAGGACGAAATTATCGTCAGAAGAACGGTTAAAACTCCGGAAGGAGATACGGTCACAGGCAGGGTCAAAACGTCTGTAGGAAAAATAATTTTCAACAATGCCATCCCTCAGGATCTCGGCTTTGTGGAAAGAAAGAATAAAGAAGATTATCTCTATTACGAGATAGACGGCTCGGTCAATCCCAAAAAGAAGGGAGAGGCCGTCGGCAAAAAAGACTTGCAGCAGATAGTCGGCACTTGCTTCAAGCGCCACGGCGCGGCTTGCGCGGCAGACGTGCTCGACGATATTAAAGCGCTCGGGTTCAAATATTCAACGGTGGGAGCTATCACCACAAGCGTGTTCGACATGCACATGCCGAAGGATAAACCCGCAATTCTTAAAGCCGCCGAAGAGAAGGTAATGAAGGTGCAGGATCTCTACAAAAAGGGATTCATCACCGACGAAGAAAGATACAAAAAAGTCGTCAGCATCTGGAAACAGGCTACCGACGACGTAACCGACAAGCTCAAAGAGACGCTCGACGAGTTCAACCCCATTCTGATGATGGCAAATTCGGGCGCCCGCGGCTCCATCGACCAGATAAAGCAGCTTGCGGGCATGCGCGGACTAATGACGGATCCTAACGGTAAAACGCTTGAAATTCCCGTCAGATCCTGTTTCCGTGAAGGGCTTTCGGTTCTTGAATACTTCATATCTTCGCACGGCGGACGTAAAGGTCTTGCAGATACAGCGCTTAAAACCGCGGACTCGGGTTACCTCACCCGCCGTCTGGTGGATGTTTCGCAGGAAGTCATTATCAAAGAAGACGACTG
>CAUHGY010000029.1 GCA_959605945.1 uncultured Clostridia bacterium
TGCCTTTTTATTTGAATTTTCTTATGCGTTTTTCTGTCTAAGTTTTTTTATTGCATTTACCGACCGCCCGTACGGCGCCGAGACGGTAAATACGGCTGCGTTTTACGGCCGCCTTAACGGTTTTTACATCTTCTCCGCGATCGCCTTCAAAAACTCTTTCGAATTGAGTTTGACCGGTTTTACCGACGGGTTTTTGAACAATCCGATAAGATCCCCCGTCATTTCACCGCCTTCAATTGTCGAAACGGTTGCTTTTTCAAGCCTGTCGGCAAAATCTACAAGATCTGTTATGCCGTCTATTTCACCGCGTTTTCTCAAAGCGCCCGTCCAGGCAAATATCGTGGCTACGGGATTGGTGGAAGTTTCTTCGCCTTTAAGGTACTTATAATAATGGCGAGTGACCGTGCCGTGCGCGGCTTCGTATTCATAGACGCCGTCCGGAGACACAAGCACGCTTGTCATCATCGCAAGGCTTCCGTAAGCTGTGGCAACCATATCGCTCATCACGTCGCCGTCGTAATTTTTGCACGCCCAAACCACGCCGCCTTCGCTTCTGACGATACGGGCGACAACGTCGTCAATCAACGTATACATATATTCGATGCCGGCTTTTTCAAATTTCTCTTTGTATTCGCTCTCGTAAATTTCGTTAAAAATAGCTTTGAAATTACCGTCATAAACCTTGCTTATGGTATCTTTTGCGGAAAACCACAGC
The DNA here is from genome assembly GCA_959605945.1 of uncultured Clostridia bacterium. Taxonomy (GTDB): domain Bacteria; phylum Bacillota; class Clostridia; order Christensenellales; family Borkfalkiaceae; genus UBA1259. The sequence continues at coordinate 716 of CAUHGY010000029.1, forward strand.
GGAAGTTTAAGATCTAAAGCATAATTGAAACAAGACCGCGCAAAACTCCTGATAGACTTATCCGTGTTGTGCATAGCCATCACTACGCCGTCGCCGTCAAAATCGTGAACGGGAAGCTGCTGCTCTCTGCCTTCCCTGTCGGTGTAGACAAGTTTGACGGCGCCTTTTCCTGCAAGGCCGTCCACCGCCTTGTAAATATCGCCGTAAGCATGCCTGGCGATAACAATGGGTTTTTTCCACGTGGGAATATAAGGCGTAATGCCTTTCACTATAATCGGCGCACGGAACACGGTGCCGTCAAGCATGGCGCGGATAGTTCCGTTGGGGCTTTTCCACATGTTTTTCAGATTGTATTCTTCCATTCTCTGACGGTTGGGCGTTATCGTCGCGCACTTGACAGCCACGCCGTATTTCAGAGTGGCAGCTGCGCTCTCCGCCGTGATTTTGTCGTCCGTCCTGTCGCGGGAAGGAAGTCCCAGGTCATAATACTCTGTCTTTAAGTCCACGTAAGGGGTGATAAGTATGTCTTTTATCCAACCCCAAAGAATTCTGGTCATTTCGTCGCCGTCCATTTCGACGAGCGGCGTTTTCATTTTTATTTTAGCCATAGCGTTCTCCGTATGCAGTTTTTTATATTTTAACACATACGGAAACTTTTTTACAAGCGTTTTGAGCTCTTTGCCCCGCCGAGATTCAGCACAGACGATTTAAAAGTCTTCTGCAGAGTGCTCTGAACGGCAAATTTTTTCTCGGCGACGGCTATAGTCTGCGTAAGTATTTTGGAAAAATCTTTCAGCGTATTGCAGAAAAGATAATATGACAACGACCCCGGCACGGTATTGATTTCATTCAGATACACTTGGCCGTCAGACAGCATGAAGTCGGCGCGCACCGGGCCGACGCAGTCGAGTTCGCGGTATATTCTTTCGGTAACGGCGCGTATCTTATCTGAAACTTTGTCGTCAATATCTGCCGGGAATTCTCTTTTCCCCGACGTATATTTATCTTCAAACGATAATATCTCGCCTGCGCCTACGGGGCGTTCGCATTCGGAAACAACTATTCCCCCGCTCACCGACGCGTACGCCGCGCAATTTATTTCCGTAAATCCGGACAGAAGTTTTTCGGCGACTGCTTTATCTCCGAAACGGAAAGCAAAATGAACGGCCTGTTCCAGCTCTTCCATATTGTCTGCACGGCTGATGCCTATGCTCGAACCCAGACACGCGGGTTTTACAATCAACGGAAAGCCTATCTTTTTCGCCGCCTCGGCGCAGTCCGAAAGTTTTTTTATCACCGCACAGGGAAGCGTTTTAACGCCCATTCCTTTTAAAAACCGCTTAGTGACCGCTTTATCCATCCCCACCGACGAAGCCGCCACCGACGGCGAAGCGAAAGGAACGCCGCACATATTGACAAGGCCGGCAAGACTTCCGTCCTCGCCGCGCTCACCGTGCATACAATTTATAACCGCCGCAAGAGTACAAAGCGGTATCAGTTTGTTTTTCCTGATGCGGTAAAGCGTTCCGTCCCCGGGACACAGCGTCACCCGCATCAGTTTTTTAAGGTTGAGATTTTTGTAATTGTCAATATCTTTAAGTTCATCGCCGCTGTACCACAGTCCGTCGCCGTCAACATAGACGGGAACGGGCGAAAACAGCGTTTTATCGAGACTGTTGACGGTCAGCACGCCGGTTATTACCGAAACGTCGTGTTCTACCGACACGCCGCCGAAAAACACCGCAACGTTTTTCATGAAAAAACACCTCCGCAAAATTTTTTTGCTTTGGTGTCTCCGATTCTTATCCACGTCCGCCGCAAACGCGGCACGGGCGGCAGACTTTTTCCGTAATCCGAGTTGTCGGAAACGGTTTCCGCTTACGGCAAGTCTTTAGCTGTAATTGTCCGGCAGATCGTTTTCGAAAAGAACGATATCGCCTTCTTTAAGTATCTTATTCAGTTCCTCGTTGCCCTTGTTAAGGTTTTTCGCAAAAATTATTTTTTCCCTTTCCATGCCTCCGTCCAAAAGCCCGTTGATGAGCATTTCCGCATTGTGCTTGCCGATGACGATGACAAGATCGGCATGTGCGGCAAGCGTTTTGCCGAATTCAAGGTTGGCAACGTTCTCGATTTTGCCGAGCTCCACCAGCCCCGGGGTCAGAACGATTTTTCTTCCTTCAAAAAGATCTAAAACCTCCATAGCCGCCTTGACGCCCGCCACGTTAGAATTATAGCTGTCGTCTATGATTACTATCTGCTTATTGTTCCTGACAAGTTCAAGACGGTGCCCTATCGAACTTATACGGTTAATTCCGTCTGCAATTTCTTCAGGCGTCATCCCCGTCTTATACGCCACCGCAGCGGCGAGACACACGTTGCTTATGCTGTGCCTTCCGAGCAGCACCGTGGCGCACATGACCGGCTTTTCGCCCTTTATATTGAGCATGAACTGAGTGCCGTTGCGGTCTGTTCTGATGTCCGTCGCCGTGACGAGATTGTTTTCTCCGTTGATACCCGCAGTGTATTTTTCGCCTTCCATGCGCTCTGAAAGTTCAAGGGAGATCTCGTTATCGGACGAGAAAAAACCTTTTCCGCCTTGCGCAAGATTTTCGAAAAGCTCGAATTTGGTATCTTTGGTGTTTTCGATAGTCTTGAAGGTTTCAAGATGCTGATTGTTTACCCCTGTGAGCACCCCGTACACGGGCTTGACGATATTTGCAAGCTCCTTTATATCCCCCCTGCTGCGGGCGCCCATCTCGGCAATGAAAACGTCGTGCGTGCTGTCGAGTTGTTTGACCGTAAGCGATATTCCGAGCGGAGTGTTATAAGACTCAGGCGTGGCAAGCACTCTGTATTTCTGCGAAAGAATGGTTTTCAAAATTTCTTTGACACTCGTCTTGCCGAAACTGCCCGTAATTCCTATTTTGACGACGTCAGCCCTGTCCAGTTTTTCGGTAGTCTTTCTTATATAGTGCGTTCTGACAGCCCATTCGAACGGCTCGTTCAGACAATAAGCCGCAAAAAGTATATACGGCGTCAGTATGGGCATGGCGCAGATGACCGAAAACCGCAGAAGCGCGACCACCTCGTCGTGAATCACGAACGCAAGATAATTTAAAAGCATGATCAGACCGAACGACAGCGCCGCAAGAAGCAATGTGTATGTGACCGCGAGCCGAACCAGCCGCTTGGTTTTTTTGAGAGGCACTTTGGCATTGACGGCGCTTTCGGTGTTGATATAGAGAACGGTAAAGAGTATATATGAAACGAATCCGATGTAAGACGTCACGGTGTTGTTGCCTATAATGGGTGCAAAACACATGTTGAGCACGCAGAAAAAAAGCAGCCCCAGAAGGCACAGAAGCATAAGCCGTGAAAGATAAGGCGTCTCTTTGTTCCCCAGCCATTTGAAATATCTTTCGTACCTGTATCCGCCCTGTTGCAGAACAAGCATGAATTTAGTGGATGCAAAAAACAGCAAGATGCTGTTGCCTATTGCCAAAGTCAGATAAACAAGAATCTGACAGCCAGATAAAAGTTCGTTAAAACTACCGACAGATGCAGGAAACATATTATCACAGGAACAGAAATTCCTTTACCTCCATATTAAATTTCGCGGGTTTGTCTATAAAAGCGAAGTGCCCGGCGTCTTTTATTATGACAAGTTTGCTTCCGACTATACCTTTGTGCAGTTTTTTTGCCATATACAGCGGCGTTTCCCTGTCATTCCCGCCGAAAATAACAAGCACGGGATTTTTAATGTCTTTCAGACGCCCGTCGAGATGTTCGTTTACGATCAGCTTGAAACTCTCGCGCATGACGGGGTCGAGCGCGACATAATCTTTTGAATAAAATCTCTGCAATTTTTCCCTGCCGCAAAACAGTTTCAGCGTTCTGAACGCCGCCCTTTTGACGCGGTATTTCAAAGACCTTCTGGGTTTAAGGCCCGCCGCGCCCGTCAGCACCATTTTATCAAAAATATCGGGGTTTTCCGCAGCAAGTTTCAATGCTATTCTCGCGCCGAACGAATGCGCGATAACATGCGGTTTATAAAGATTGTTGTATTCTATGTAATCGGCGACGTCAGCCGCATAATCGTCCAGAGAATAAGGATATTCCATGCCCGCGTTCGCGCCGAAACCTTTCAGGTCTATGGCGTGCACGTCGAAATCTCTACCGAAAAAAGAAGTCTGAGCAAAAAAACTCCGCCTGTCTGCAAGATAACCGTGTAAAAATAACAGCGCCTTTCTTTCTTTGGTAAAAGCCGCATTATTCTTACTTTCTATGACTCGATCTCCTTTGACATGACCAAAGCGTTTTCGCCGTCCTTATAATATTTTCTGCGGACGGCTATAGTTTTATAACCGCATTTTTCATAAAGCGCCCGTGCGGGTGCGTTATTTTCGCGTACTTCCAGCAATACGGCGCATATGCCGCTCTCTCTGATTTTTTCTTCCGCAACGGCAATGAGTTTCTCTGCAATGCCTTTGCGCCTGCGCTCGGCTGCCGTTGCGACCAGCTCTATATCGGCCGTGTCGGACAGCGAAAAGCCTATAAACCCGACAAGAGCGCCGCCTTCAAAAAATCCGAAAGCCCTGAAACGCCCGCACTCGAATGCCGATATTAACATTTTTTCGTCCCACCCGTCGGAAAAAGCTGCTTTTTCCAAGGCGCATATTGTTGCCGTATCGGAAATAAAAAGCTCCTTTATCATCGGCCTTCTTCCGCCTGGCTTTTTCTAATATACAGCGGTTCAAGCGATTCGGGATCGGACGAAACTTCGTCCGCTTTCATCTCTGCCGCTTTTATAAATCCTTCAAGCCTGTCAACCTTTTCGCTTTGAACGGCGGATATAACCCCGTCCGAAACCGCGGGATAATCGGCGCATATCGAAACAAGTTCTTCGGCTAATATATAACGCGGTTGTTCCGCGGGAATAAAATCATCGTAACGACAGGCATAAAAGCCGCCGTGTCCCGCGTCGATGACGGCGGTAACTTTGCCTTTTTTATTATATGCCAGCATGTCGAACGATGTTATTTTGAGACACGGCTTGCCGAAAGCCATGCACAGCGCTTTAGCGGTGGAAACGGCAATTCTGATTCCCGTAAACGAACCCGCACCCACGCCGCAGGCTATATAATCGAGCTTGTCCGCGCCCGTACCCGCTTTTTCAAACAGTTCTTCTATACGCGGCATAAGCTCTTCCGAATGCCTTATACCGCAGTCGGGATCGTTATGAGTATACAACCGCCCGTCCGAGCTCAAAATTACGATAAGCGCTTTTCCCGACGTGTCGAACGCAAGATAATTCACAGCGTTATTCTCCTTTGATTTTCGCCGTTCTTTTCTATGATGATCTTTTTCGCATCCGCGGGAATGACGTCCGAAATATTCTGCGGCCATTCTATAAGGCAGATGTTATCCCCGCCGAAATAATCCGTAAGTCCCAGTCTTTCCGCATCTTCGCCGCAAGAAAGCCTGTAACAGTCGTAATGATATATAAATCCGCCGTAAACATTCAGATAGGCGTAAGTCGGGCTGGTAACTCCCGACAGTCCGAAAAACGCCGCAACGCCCTTCACAAACATGGTTTTGCCCGCGCCGAGATCGCCCGACAGCAACACCACATCGCCTTTTTTGAGCGTTCCGGCGTACTTTAAAGCTATATCGAAAGTTTCTTGCGCCGAAGAAGAAATAATTTCCATAATTACATTATACCCTCTCCGGTGCAAAAAGTAAATCAAATTCTTTTAATAATCGACGAAACCTTTTTGTAGAGCACCAGCGTGATTATGCTGACGGACACCGATTTTATAAGATTGAAAAGCAAAACGAAGATCCACAGCGAAGCAAACGCTTCTTGCGCGCCGGCTCCCATAAACAGCGGAAAGTTTATAAACCTGTTAGCCAGAAGAGCCGCTCCAATCTGCATAATACACCCTGCGACAAGCGTCAGAATCACAGTCGGAAAAGTTTTTTTATACCTGTAAACCAACGTCGGTACGGCTATAAATGCCACGGTAACTATAAAATTTGCTATCTCGCCGACGCCGCTCGTAGCGCTGCCGATGGCGTAGCGCAGAATTTCTTTGACTGCAGATACGGTAATTCCCGAAAGCGGACCGAATAAAAATCCCGCCATTAAAACAAATACCAACGAAAAATCCAGTTGCAAAAAAGGAGCCGCCGGAAATATAGGAAATTCCAGAAGCGACACTATGAACGCGAGCGCCGCAAAAATGCCCGTGCTTACAAGAGTTTTGGTCAGACTTTTTTCCATAAAAAACACCCCGCATAATTTCCGGGGCGCGACAAAACAAACAGGTCAAGTGCGCGGACTGAACCGCACAAAAAACAATTCTTTTCCCATCCGGACTATAACCGTCGGTTTCGGAAACTGACCGAATCAGCTTGAAAACAAGCTCGCAGACTTTACTGCCGATGGGGAATTTCACCCCGCCCCAAAGAATTATATTATCTTTATATATTTTAGCTCCGCTTTACCGAAATGTAAAGCGTTTTACATTAGTTTCAAGCTTTTAATTTTGAATTTTTTCAGAAGCTCTTCGCCGATAGAATCCGCATACGGCGTCATAACGGTGTTCACGGAAGACCGCAACAGTTCGGAAAAAGTCTGTGCGTCGTTGACGTTTGCAAGCACGTTGAACGGCTTTGAAAGCGAAAGCTTTCCCACAAGGCCGGCCTTTTCCGCAAGCATTGCGTTATCCGTTTCCCCGAATACAAGCGTTATAAAAGCTATTTTGGTCTTTTCCGCCGTGTAGACGGCGCGTTTCAATTGTTCTTCCGTCATATCCTGCGCATTGAAAGCGACGCCCACAGGGCGATTTTTTATTCTGCCGAGTTTTTTGAGTTGTTTTTTAAGCTCTCTGTTGTTTTCCTGCAAAGAAAGAAGGGTCGGCAGCACCACCGTGATATCTCTGACCGGTTTTTTGGCGCAGTCCCTTACGCTGACGAGTTTTGAAGAAAACAGACTTTCTCCGAAAGGAAAATCCACTATAGCCCCTATCGGCACTTTTTCGTCGTCTTTTGCAAATTTGCAAAGGCTGTCTATATAAGCAGGCGAAACCAAAAGTTCATCCATTTTAAGACGTGCGGAATTGACGTAAATTTTTTTATTTTCCGATTCCGGAAGATTGAAGCGCACCGAAACCTTGGCAAGCCGTTTCATAAGCTTCTGTATCTGAAACAAATAAAATTCGTCTTTCAGATCTTCGGGCGACATGTTCATCAGCGCGGCAAGGTCCGGCATATCGTCGGCTGCGATTTTCTCGGTCTTTCCGCCTGTAAGCTGTAGTTGCGGCTGTTTTTTAAACCAAGCCATAATTCCTCCTTTTGCGGATTATTGCAAAATAAACCATTTATCCGCAAATTATTTCACCAAAACATAATTTTTTTATGTTAAAGTTTTGGTGAGGTCAATATATGTATAATTTAATTTTAAACGCCGCGCCGTCGGTATTTTTAGGCGCTCTGTTCACCCTTTTGTTTTTCGTCGCGTCTTTTTTGCTCGTCATAGGATTCAAGGCCGCCGCAGCCGCGCTGAAACAATATTTCCCGGTAAAAGAAAAACAGATTCCGCCGCCGCCCGAACCCGTCCGCAAGCCGAGAACGCGCAAAAAAGCAAAGCCCATCCGCAGTATAGAAATCAACCCCGAAGAAGTGGACAGAATCTACGTCAAGAAAATATCCTGATTCCTTAAACAATTTTCACTCTGAATCAAACGGCGTTCGTCAGCGGCCGAATTTTAAATATTATGCCGCAAAGTCAACGCGGAAAAACCATGGCTTTAAACGGATCATGCCGTCTAAAGAAAACCGCCGATCATCCGCGCACCGTTGAAACCGTTACGCTCGGATTTTAATACTTAGTGACGTTTTTTCCGTCGTCCCATAGCGCTTCGAGATGATAAAACAGGCGCGTTTCGTCGTTGAAAACATGCACGATCACATCTCCGTAATCGATTACCGCCCAACGCCCTTCTCTTACGCCTTCGCGTCTTACGGGCGCAATCCCTTCTTTATCGAGCTCTTCTTCGACACGTTCGGCAAGCGATCTGGTATGCGTCATCGATCTGCCGCCCGCAACCACGTAATAATCGGCAACCTGCGTTTTTTCGGAGACGTTTATGCTCAGCACGTCTTCCGCCTTGTGATCTTTTAAAAGATTGCAAATCTTTTCGGTAAGTGTTTTGGAATCCAAATTTTTATCCTTCCTTTTTATCTTTTATATAGTAATCGTAAGCATCGAGCGTCAGTCTGTAAATGGCGCTTTTCTTATTTAAAAGATGCAGCACTTCTTCCTTCAGGCACTCTCTGAAACAGAGTTCGAAGTCGGTTTCGTAAAGCGCCCGCAGCTTATCCACGCCGTCGTAACTCCTGCCTTCTTCAATCATATCCGCAACAAAAATCAGTTTCCCGAGCTGCGACATAGCAGGCTTTCCCGAAGTGTGATATTGAATAGCGTCGATTATTTCTTCGTCGTCTATTCCGAGAACGCTGCGGGCAACGTATGCCCCCAGAAAAGCATGAGCCACCGGCGGCGGAACATCGGGAGGAAGCGAATAAGACGGAAACTTTTCCGCCGGAAGATATTTTGCGCAATCATGAAGAGTTGCGGCAATAAGAGTTTTTCCCTCGTCCAAATGCAGTTCTTTAACTTTTTTAAGCGCGCATACGGCAACATTCGCCGTGTGGCGCAACCTTTCCGGCGTCAGCGTTTTTTTAACAAACGCCGCATACCGGTCTCCGCCGTAAATGCCGGTTTTTTCTATATATTCAGCCACTTGCGGACAAACATCGCGGGACGGAAGTCCGAAAGAAGAATATATGCGGATCCTGGTCGACGACACCGCTTTTCCGACATAAGAAAGTCTTAAAAAACCGCACCCCCAGCGATCGAAAAAATACCTTTGCTCGGCGTCGAAATCAACCGGAAAATCTTCCCTGCCGAAGGCCGCGATGCTGCAGGCTTTAAGTATTCTTTCGGGGCAGCGCCATGTTTTGAAATCGGCAAGCATGTCTCCGCCGAGAATAAAAAAAAGTTCGCCTTCGGGATCAAGGCTTCGGAAATGCTCAACCGTAAGATAGGTATAGCTTTTTCCTTCCCGCATGATTTCAAAATCGCTTATCTCTATTCTGCCGTCGTCACGGAAAGATAATTCCAGCATATTCAGCCTGTCTTTCGCCGACGCGGGGATAACGCTTTTATGCGGCGGCAAAAAATCGGGCACAACAATCAGTCTGTCCAGCTTTAACTCTTTTACAGCAGCTTTTGCAAGCGCAACGTGTTCAACATGAACGGGGTTGAACGTTCCGCCTAAAATTCCCGTTTTCATTTATTTTTTTATTATCTCACATTTTAAAAATAAAATCAATGCTTTTGTTATAAATCGCCGTATAAAAGGCAATAATCGGAAAAAAGCCGAGGGAAACTATTCATATGAAAAATTTTTCGCTTTCCGTAATACTCGATACGCTGTTTTCCGCATTTGCGGGTTTTTTGCTGTCGTTCATAATATTCAACTATTTTACGCCCCGCCCCTATTCGTTGGTTTTTTCTGCCTGCACTGCGGCCGTTACGGCGCTTTTCACGCTCCGCCATCTGCTTTTGAAAAAAAACAAAAACATTGTCGGAGAAAAAGAGCGCCGACTGAAAAACGACGTCCTGAACCAACTTGATTTTTCCCAGAAAGCGCAGATCGTAAACCTTTTTGAAAAGGCATTCAGACATAAAAACATCGCGACCGAAAGAAAAAAAGGCGGACTCTATCTCCCCGAAGAAAAAATATTTATTCATTTTGCTTTCGGGTTTGACGGCGCGACAAAAAAAGACGTGGTAAAGGCGTTCAACGCGCTTTCTAAAGACGACGTCGCCCGCGTTTATGCCACCGTTTTTCCGCCCGAAGTCGTAACTTTTGCAGCGCGATTCGGCGGCGCGGTAATTCTTAAGGACGGCGACGACGTTTTCTCCTTTCTAAAAGACGCCGACGCTTTGCCGCAGATACGGTGCAGCCTGCTTGACGTCCGACCGGCAAAACGCAACGTATTTAAAGAGATTTTCAAGAAAAAAAGAGCCAAAAGCTTTATGGCTTTCGGCATCATGTTTCTTCTGATGAGTTATTTCGTGCCTTTCAGATTGTACTATATTATTTTCGGTTCATGCCTGATTATGCTGTCGGTCATTTGCAAGCTGTACGGCAAAAAAGAGGACGGAACGGTATAAAAAACCCGCCTGACGCCGCAAACCCGCCCGTTTGCCTGTTCAAGCGCAATTTTCCGTCTGAAACCGTTTATAATATACCTGAATTTATTTTTAAAAATCAAAACTCTATGTGCTTTACGTTCGCATCCGAACTTCTGCGGTAAAAAACAAGCTTTCTGCCTGTCGCCGCAACAAATTCCGCCGACAACCTTTCCGCGATCTCGAAACCCGTTTCTCTGACATCGAGTCCCGAATTTTCGAGAACGGTCACTTTTATCAGTTCCCGCTTTTCGATGGCTTTGTCGAGCCCGTCTATAAAGCTTTGGGTTATTCCTTGTTTTCCCACCTGAGTCACAGGTTCCGCCGTCTGCGCCAAAGAGCGCAGAGCCGCCCTCTCTTTTGAATTAAGCATGTGTTCTCCCTGCTTTCCGCTTATTTTAACTTTCCGAACGCTTCCAGCCACGCATCGGCAATAAGCTTTGCTCCGGCAACATCGGGGTGCACGCCGTCATGAAGAAATTTCTCCGCGCCGTATTTTGCCGCCGCTTCGTCGAATTTTTTCTGCAGCGGAACAAATGTCAAACCGTATTCTTCCGCAAGTTTTTTCACCACTTCGGCATATTCTCTGACCTCCGACATAACGTCGAAATCCGCCTCCGTGGCAGCGCAGCGAAGGACGAAAGGCTCACAGAGAATAATTTTTATTTCGGGCAATTTCTTTAAAGTGTCCTCTATGGTCATTCTGTACACTTTTTCATAGCGATCTATTTCCACGCCGTTGCCGTTGCATTCGTGCCATACGTCGTTTATGCCCACCAGTATGCTCAGAACGTCCGGTTCCGCATTCCAGACGTCTCTTTTAATGCGCGCATATAAATCGGGAACGCGGTCCCCCGCAATGCCGCGGTTAAGAATCTCGTAACCTGCGGGATCTTTTTTTAAAAGTTCTCCTGCCGCAAGAAAAACATATCCTTCACCGAGAGCGTAAGTTGTTTTATCGGTATTTCTGTCTCTTCCCATATCGGTAATCGAATCGCCGAAAAAAACTATTTTCATTATTTCTCCTTTTTAATAAAAATTAATTTTATTTAATCAATCAGTTCAAATTCTTCGCCGCCGATAATTATCGTTGACTTCTCATTGGCTCCCATTTTTCTCAATTCATCTATCACTCCTCTGTCGCGCAGAACTTTCTGCATATACGCAAGCGAATGCATATCCGTCATCACCACGTTGCGCTTTAAAACTTCCACAAGCGTGCCGACGACGACGTATGTTTCGCCTTCTTTCAGAATCTCGTAAGACAGTCTTTCGGGCTTGACGTATCTGAACTCTTCAAATTCAAGCGGTTTTACGGGCGGAAGCTTCTCCAAAAGCTCATAGACGGCTTTTTTCAGCTTATCCGTTCCTTCGCCCGTTACCGCAGCGACGGGAACCACCTTGTGCTTTCTGCCGATTTTTGCTTTGAATTCTTTAAGTTTTTCTTCCGCGCCGGAAATATCGCATTTGTTAGCGGCGATGATCTGTTTCAGTTTGGTCAGATCTTTTCCGTATTTTTTCAGTTCGGCGTTTATTTTAAGATAGTCGTCGTAAGGATCTCTCCCCTCGCTGCCCGAAATATCGACAACGTGCACCAGCATGCGGGTGCGCTCTATATGCCGTAAAAATTCGGTGCCCAGTCCTGCCCCCTCGCTTGCGCCTTCGATGAGTCCGGGAATATCGGCGATCAAAAAACGGTTGTCGTAATATTCGCATATTCCGAGATTGGGCGAAAGCGTGGTGAAGTGATAATTTGCTATTTTCGGATTTGCCCGAGTAAGTTTTCCGAGCAATGTGGACTTTCCGACGTTGGGAAAGCCCACCAGCCCCACATCGGCTATTGTTTTAAGCTCTAACGTTACCTGCTTGGACTCGGTTTTTTCTCCGGTCTGCGAAAAATGAGGCGCATGCCTTCTCGAATTGGTAAACTTGGCGTTGCCTTTCCCCCCTTCGCCGCCGGTCAGCACGACCTTGCGCTGCCCGTCCGTAAACATATCGGCGATGATCCCGCCTGTCGCTTTATCGCGGATAACCGTGCCGAGAGGTACTTTCAGAACAAGATCCTTGCCGGCCCTGCCGAAACAGTCTTTGGGTTCGCCGTTGGCGCCGTTTTCGGCAACAAACTTAGTCTTATAGTAATAATCCGACAGATTGCTCAAATGCCTGTCCGCAACGAAAACAATGTCTCCGCCCTTGCCGCCGTCGCCGCCGTCGGGACCGCCGCTGACCTTCCCTTTGAAATGAAGAAACGAAGTGATTCCGTTTCCGCCGTCGCCGGCTTTTATGGTTATTGTCGCTCTGTCAACAAACATGTTTCACCTTTTTATGTTTTTTTCGCATTCGGCAGCTATCGGACAGTTTTCGCAGTCGGGCCGCGCCGCTTTGCAAAAACTTCTGCCGAGATAAATAAGATAATGATGAGTTCTCGACCAGTCTTTTTCGTCGAGAATTTTCATCAGCCCCTTTTCCGTAGCCAGCACATTATCTTCTTTGACCAGACCGATTCTGTTAGCTACCCTGAAAACGTGCGTATCTACGGCGATGGCACTGCCGTGAAAAGCCACGCTGTAAACGACGTTGGCGGTTTTTCTGCCCACCCCCGCAAGCGTGCGAAGCTGTTCGAGATTGTCCGGCACGTTGCCGCCGAATTTATGTATTATATCATCCGTCGCCTTTAAAATATGTTCGGCTTTATTCTTATAAAGCCCGCAGGAAAAAATATATTTTTCAAGCTGCTCCTGCGACAGTTCCGCCATCTTTGCCGGAGTGCCGTGTTCCTTGAACAGTTCCGCGGTGACTTTATTCACTCTCTCATCCGTACATTGTGCCGACAGAATTACCGCTACAAGCAGCTGATAGGGCGAAGAAAACGTTAAAGCAGGCTTGTCCGTAAACCGTCCCGATAATATTTCGACAATTTTTGCAGCCGTTTTTTTATCCATATCGGGACTATATTAACACAATCAGGCTTGTTTTTACAAGCATTTTGAACATTTTGCCTCAAATACTTCTAACTATCCGCCTGTTTGCTATTTCCGTAACGAGAAAAAATCCCGCAAAACTGTTAAGCGACGCCATCCTGACCGCTCTCTTGACGACGGAAAACAGATTTTTTCCCACTTTGACAGAAAGCCCGCACCCCACGCCGGCTTCTTTCGGAGTATTGATTATTTCGCACGGCACGTTATTGGAGTTCAAAAGGCCGAAAAATTTAACTGTCTGCGCGCGTGAACGGAAAGCGACGACAACGTATTCCATAATTATTTTCTCCTTTGCATATTCTGCCCGTAAAGAATATAAAATATAATATTCGGATAAGCGTCTTGAAGCGTTAATTACGCCCTGTCGACGCTTACCCGATAACGTTAATATAATATTATCCGAAACAATTTTTTGTTACATCAATGAAATCACGGGAGACTTTATGATTTATTTTGACAACGCCGCCACCGGCGGATTCAAACCGCGCGCCGTAACCGACGCCGCGGAAAACGTCATCAGATATCTTTCTGCAAACCCCGGCCGCAGCGGACACAGACTTTCCGTTACGGGCGCAGGCATAGTTTATAACTGCCGGAACGTCCTGTCGGAACTTTTCGACGGAACAGCGGAACGGGTAATTTTTACAAAAAACTGCACCGAAGCACTCAACACCGCTTTGTTCGGCACGACTGTCAAAGGCGGGCATATCATAACTACCGAATACGAGCATAACTCGGTGCTGCGCCCTCTTTCCGCGATGCAGAAAAGGGGACTTATCACCTTCGATGTGGCAAAGTGTTCTCCCGAAAAGCCGCTTGCAAAGGCTATCGAAGAAAAAATAAAACCCGAAACTTATCTTGTAGTCTGCAATGCGCTTTCAAACGTCACGGGAGAAATACTGCCGATCGACGAAATCGGAAAGCTCTGCAAAAAGCACGACCTTTTATTCATAGTCGACGGCGCACAGGCCGGCGGGCATATTTCTCTTTCCGTAAAAAAACAGCACATAACCGCCCTTGCTCTTGCCGGGCACAAAGGACTTTACGGCATAATGGGAAGCGGCGTACTCATTCTTAATGAAAACGCCGAAGTTGCCCCTCTCACTTTCGGCGGCACGGGAACAGAATCGTTTTCGCTTTCGCAGCCCGATTGCTACCCTGAAAAACTGGAAAGCGGCACTCTGAATCTTCCGGCAATCGCCGCACTTGCGGAAGGAGCGGCATATGCTAAAAACAATCTCAAAAATTTTGCCGATACGCTCGGAAAATACACCGAAAAAATAATCTCCGCACTCGGTAAGACAGACAGAGTAAAATGCTACTCCGCGCCTAACCCCGCGGGAATAGTCTCGTTCTCAATAGATAATCTCGAAAGTTCGCAAGCCGCCGACGCGCTCGGCTCGAAATTCGACGTTGCCGTACGCGGCGGCTTTCACTGCGCACCCCTGATACATAAAAAACTGCGGACGGATGACTGCGGACTGATACGCGCCAGCCTTTCTGTTCAGAACAGCGACAGGGAAATATTCTATTTCCTGCACGCCGTGGAAGAATTGTGTTCTAAATCTTTTTAAGTTCCGCAACTACTTTATTGAGCATGGCGCGTTTTTTATCGTCGAGCAGCGGAGACAGCATCTTTGCAAAGTTATCTATCTCGGCATTGGTCAAAGTGCCGGCGCGTTTACCCTTCTGGGCCTCTTTATAAATGGCGGCAAGAAGTTCGTTCTGACTTTTGCCGTCATACTTAGCGGCAATGGAACTTACAAGATTGAAAATATTTTTATCGGGAAATTCGTCCTTGGCGTTTTTAGCGTATTCGTTGAAGTCTTCCATCGTTACCTCCTGATTTTTTCAATTTTATCGGAATTTCGACATATAATATCTTATGAAGGCAAACGGCGGAAGTTGACTTTCAAATTATGGCGGCGGTCTGATTGATATGGAAATACTTAAATTTTTATTATCGTTTTTTATGGAAGAATACGGCGGAGAAAAATTCATGCCCGTCTTCAACGCGCTCAAAGAAAATTCGTTCGATATCAAAAAAACGTTGCAGAACATCTCTCCCGAAACCGCGGCGCCCATTCTGAAAGAGATTTTCTCTGCGGGTAAAAAATCTTCTCCGCCAAAAAGCGGCACAGCGGGGTTAGAACCGATATCCTCCGTTGCCGATAAAGAGATTATACATACATTGAACAAATACTTTTCGGCATAAACGCCGCGTAATCACAGGGAATTTTTCACTCTTTAAAACTATTTACACCCTCCGCGCCCCGCTGACAAAGCGGGGCGCGGGGGGTGTAATTTATTTTTAACAATCGTTTTTGAAAAAGCCGTCCGGCGGAAAATTTTTTAATTTACGCTTTTCCGCAGCATTTACCCTGCCAGAACTTCCACCGCGCGTAAAATTGCCGCCTCGTCGCCGTCAACCGCATTTTCACCCTGAGCGACGAACCCTTTTCCGTGAATGCACGTTTCGTTGTCGGGCTGATAGATATATGCGGTTGTAATTTTAAGAGCTTCTCCCGTAAGATAATTAGGATACGTTGTCTGCATGATGCCTTTACCGTAAGTTTTCGCAACGCCGTCCGAATTTTTTGTTATAATCAGTTTGCTTTCGTCAAAGGCCTTGCCGTAATACTTCATAGCTCCTATAAGGCATTCGGAAGCGGAGGCCGTGTTGTCGTTTGCAAGTACGGCGATATCGGTTATATCCCTGTTAAACTTATCTCCGCTCGCACGGAAAACGTCCTGCTTGCCGTTTTTATAATTTGCATAAGCTATTACGGGGAAAATTTCGTCTTCGCTGTACAGCAGATATGCCGCAATATCAGAAAGCACCGTCATATAACCGCCGCCGTTATACCTTAAATCGAGAATAAGTTTGGTTCTGCCGCGCTGCTTCATATATTCCAGTGTCTCGCCTATCTGATTTGCCGCCCCGCCGTTGAAACTCGCAAGCGATATATATGCGGTGTCGCCGGCAAGCCGGTCATCGCCTCCGTCCGAAACGCTTTCCTTTAAAGGATCCGTTCCTTCCGAGCGGAAAACAAGGGTCTTTTCGCTGTCGCAATAACTCACGTAAGAAGCGACGAATACTTCTTTGGACACATTGAACTCTATATTTTCTTCCCCGCGTACGGCGTAGAGAGTGAAGGGAACGTCTTCCTCTATTCCGTCCAAAAAATCTATGCACGAACTATCGGCGCCGAATTCCGTATATTTGCCGTCTATTTCACCGGCAATCAAAACGTCTCCGCGCTTTATACCCGCTTTATCGGCGGGAGAATTCCCCGTAACGGTATAGACAGTGCTTACGCCGTTTTCCGTTGCAAAACTGACTCCCAGCCCGAAATTGTTGCCTTTGCTTGTGGAAACAACGTCCGAATATTCTTCGGCGCTGTAAAAATCCGAATACCTGTCAAGCAGCCCGTCTATAATCGCATCTGCATAATCTTCTGCAGTGAACTCTTTCATTTCGCCGGTTTCTTCGTCGTAATAACAGCCGTAACGGTCAATAAATTTAATTAACCAGCTGACCGAACGGGCATTTCTGCCGGTAATCAGATAAAAAGTGAGAAACCCGGCAAAAAACATCACGATTCCCGTGATTATCGCGGTCAGCGTTATCCACAGCCGCGTATGCGGACGTTTTTCATTCCGAACATTTAAGTTTGCATCCATATATAGTTCCTCTATTTGACAAGTTTTGCCAGCACCGTTATCAGGCGGAAAGTAACCGCATCGGAGAACTTTCTGACGTTAAGTCCCGTTGCCTTCTCTATTTTATCCAGCCTGTATGCAAGCGTGTTGCGGTGCAGAAAAAGTTTTCTCGACGTTTCGCTGACATTAAGACTGTTTTCCAAAAATTCCTCCGCCGTGTTTATCATTTCATCATCGTTGAATATTTCCTTGGCTCCCACGTCCATCAGAATTTCAAGATATTCGTTGAGTTTATATTTGGGGAGATCTTCAAGCATTTTCACAAGTATATACTCCTTGAAAGAATGAACCTCTCCCTTAGAGTTTATCGCTTTGCTCATCCTGACGGCAGTCATTGCCTGCTGATACGACGAAGACAAATCGTAAACGGTTTTAACCGTTCCACCTATAGATATTCTGACGGGTATACCCAGCTCTTCGTAAATTGACTGCGTAAGCATTTCCGCATACTCTGTCGGAGACTGAAAATCCGTTCCGTCTTCGATAAACTTTATATAAGCGCACTGTTTTTCGTCAAGCCCCACCACAAAATAGTAATCGTCGCTCTCAAAGCTGTTGACAACGCCCATAATATCGTCGATTCTGCCTTTGCTGACGCTTATAATCATCGCGAAACACGCCGTCTGCGGCACCGAATAACGCAGCGAATATCTTCTGAGCTGAGAATAGTTCAGTTCACCGAACAAAATAGCTTTATAAAACTCCGCGACAGAAAGCTCCGCCTCTTTGAAAAAAAAGTTTTCGGCAAGTTCGCTTATAAGATATGCATAATTTACGCCGGCTTCTCCCGCGGCTTTTAACCTGCCGGTATATATCTTATTTTTATATTTTATCGGGAAATATGTATTAAGACCGTCCGTAAAAACTTCTCCGGCGCAATCCTTTGCTTTCTCGCCGTGAGCGTTTCCCGCAAGGAGGCTGCCTTTATCGGAAAATACAGCTATATCTATCCCCGTTTTACTCTTTATGCCGTCAATAAAAAACTGAAAATTTGCGCTTTCTTTTTTATCGGATGTCTTCATTTATCTTTCCTTTTAAAAGTTTGATCTGAATTATTATACCCTTTTTTCGTAATTTTTTCAACAAAAGAACGTATATACCGCTAAATCATGGCCGCGTACCCTGCAAGCACGCCCGAAACGTATAACACTGCCATAATAGCAAGCGCGGTTTTCGTGCTGCCGCGTTCTTTGAAAAGAACGGCAAGTCCTATTCCCGCATTAGCGGAAAGCCCTCCCAAAAGCCCCGCGAACGACACCGCGCCCTTTAAAAACCCCTGCGAAAGAATGATAGACGACGCACAATTGGGAATAAGCCCGATAATCGGCGCAATCAACGGCTGAAAGGCGTAACTGCCCGAAACGAAATCGTAAACCGCGTTCTCGCCGATGAAATTCAAAATAAGTCCGATTGCGAGATTGACCGCGAAAATATACAAAAATGTACGGACGGCGTGATTAAAAGGATGGTAAATAAGTTTGTCCGCAAGTCCTTCCTGCCTGTATCCGCACTCTATACAGCTGTCTTTTTCGGGACAGACGTGTTTTTTATCGAGAACACGCGTAAACGTCATAAGCAAACCGATAAAACTCGCAATAAGCACTTTCCATATTACGACGGATATGACTGTACCCGCTCCGGCTCCGCCGGAAATCAGCACTATAAGACCTTCGTCGCTGGTAGCAATAAACGCCGCCAGCAGAGTGCCTGCCCTGATATATCCTTTTCCGTACAGTTTCGCGCACATGACCGAAAAACCGCATTCGGGAATAATACCCGTAAATGCAGCGATAATCGGTGCTCCGTTGCCGGCAAGCGCCTTTTCAATTTTCTCTTTGTTTCTCGCGCCCTCCCATATCTCCATCAACATATAAATCAGGAATATGAAAGGAAAAACGATCAGTGCGTCTTTAAGCGCGTCCAAAAACACTTCGACCATGTTTTTTTGATAAAATTTCTCCCCGAAATAAAAATATTATCGCAAAAAGCTAAAATTAAGCGTTTGCTCCGAAAAACGGCATTAATTTTACCATGTTGCATAAAAATGTTCCCCTTAATATATCGCAGCGGACTTAAATTTTCAGAAAATTTTTCACGCTTATGTAAACTCCGTATTCCTCAGAAAGAATCGGCGGAATTATTTATAACCGGATTCGCTAAGAAAAAAATTTTGCCTAAGGCGGGCGCCTTGCATTTTGCCTTGCGGCAAAATAAGGGTTTTATTGTAATACTGTTTTTTACTTGTATTATAATATTAAAGTCCCGCTGCCGCGCACAATGCCAAAGCATTGTGTTTTACTCCGTAAAACGACTTTAATATTGCAATACTGCGCTCGAAAACCCTTGCAAGCAAGTTTTCTCTTATATCGTTGCGCGCCGTAAATT
>CAUHGY010000030.1 GCA_959605945.1 uncultured Clostridia bacterium
ATCGCGGGTCTCCCGTCCCTGACTAAAAGAGTATTGCCGCTTGCCCCCGCCATCGCGATGCATGAAACGGGGTTCGGCGATTTTACGGCGAGTGTTTTTATAACTTTCGCAACCGTTTTAAAATACTCTTCGGCGTCGAAACCGAGATACCCGCTCCCGTCGGGAAGAGCGCACGCCGTTATGTCGAATCCGGCGCCCGCCGTTGCGATGACGTTTTGTCCGTCCGACAGAACGCCCTTAACCGACGAAGTGCCGAGATCGAGACCTATTGCATATTTTTTATCCATAAACTGTTCTCTCCAAAAAAGCAAAACGGCGGGTAAGCGACGTTTGCCGCCGTAAACGGGCAAATAATTTCAGATGCCCGAAACTCCGCTTTGCCCGCTAAATTATTTTATACCGAAAACCCAGCCGTTCCGCAAACAGTTTCAGACTTTCCGCTCCGGCGCCGTAAACGACTATGCTGTGATGCGTGCCGCCGTTTTCGCTGAATTTAGGCAAAAATTCGGTAAGTTCCGTATCGGGTTTGAACCAGCCGCTTATGCTGTTGTCGAAATCGCCCGCGCTCTCAGGCAGTCCGAGCATTTTTCCGTCGGCAAACGTCATGTCGAACGAGCCTTTGCCGTCGGGTGCTATATTGACTAAACACACGTCGCCCGGCGCCATGTGTCCCATTATGCAGGTCGGGTTGAAAGCATCCGCGTAAGGGAAATCTTTTTCGATCATTCTTCTGTTTTCCATAAGGTTGAGATTGCATTCGCCCATATGGCTCATGAAAATGCTGCCGCCTTTCCAGTCGGGGCAGAACATCTCCACGAAGTTGCTCTCGGGAAAATCGGGCATAAAAGCGGCAAGCAGCGCCGCGGTAAGCGTGTCTCCTTCGCCGGCATAGGCCGTTCCTGCAGCCATACTTTTACAGGCTTCGGAAAAAGGCATGGTATCAAAGCCTTTCATCTCGCCTGCCGACTGAAAATTCATAGAGAACGCGTTCAGGCCGTTTTTTCTCACCCATTTTCTGACGCCGAGCGCAACTCTTTCGGTTTTTTTATAAAAATCGAATGATATGTCGGACATTTTGCAGCGCTTTTTATCGGCTTCGTACTCGGTTTTAAGCTCTTCTTCCGAAACTTCGGAACAAAATTTTAAAAGCTCGTTCTCGTCGCAGTTTATTATTTCTATGTTCAGTTTTTCATAGACGCCGTCATCGACAACGAAATCGCCCATGCCTTCGAAATGTTTCCCCACCATTCCGACTTTAAGCCCGCCTGTAAAACGATTTGCCGCCGAAACGGCTTTCGCGGCATCGGATATTTTATCCAAAACATCCGAATGATCGCAATGCCCCGCATAAATTCTGTATTCTTTACCGCCGCGCTTCAAAATATTGCACATATCCTGCACGCCGTGTATGCCGTGATTGAACATGATAAGGCTGTCGCTTACGGTGTAGTCGAAAGAATAATCGGGGGTAGTATCCAGAACGAGTATAGGAAGTTTTGTTTTCGTGAGCGCTTTCTCGCATTCGAGCGAAGGCGAATAAGCAAGATGCAGAGTGATTATGCAATCGACCTTTTCGGCTTCGAACCTGCCGACGGTCTTTTCAAATTCTTCTTCGAGACGGCATACTTCCCCCACGATTACATTAAGCCCCTTTTTTTCAAGCTTTGCAGCTATGTCGTCTCTGAACTTTTCGACAGCCGGGCGTGACTGCGGAGAAGACTGATCATACAAAGCTACATACATTGGCAACAAACCGATTTTCGTCATAACACATCTCCTTTTTTGCGCAAAACGCGCAAATTTATTTGCATTATTTTCAATTTTATGATATTATTTACCTATAGATTAACTTTTTGCGCTATTCTCGGCGCAAAACAGCCGATAAAATAAATCTTACGGGTTATTACAGTGAAAAAATCAGAAAAACAAATCAAATTGCTGTCAGACAGACTCGCACGGGTAGAAAGAATATCTATATCCGACGCCGTCGAGATGCTCAACATTACCGAATCTTCGGTCAGGCGCATATTTTCCAAAATGGAAAGCGCAGGGCTTGCCATCCGTGTTCACGGCGGTCTTGCAAAAATCAACGGCGAAAGCAACTCTTACAACTATTCGCTCGTAGAATCGGTGAACCTTGAACAGAAAAGAAAGATTGCCTCGGCCGTCGCGTCTATGGTTACCGACAGCAACAGCGTCTATCTCGATTCGGGCAGCACCCTTTACCGCATAAGTCTTGCCATAGCAAACAGCATCAACTCCGCGGCAAAACCCAACCTTAAAATTTTCACCAATTCGCTGAAAAATCTCGAAGTTCTGCAAGGTCATCCTTCGATAGTTCTGATCGGCGGAAGTTACAGAAAATCGCGCCACGATTTCTGCGGATTTATAGCGGAAAAATCCGTATCCAACCTCAATTTCGACATGTGCGTTCTCGGCGCAGACGGCGTGGATGCGTCAGGAACAATCACTACTACCGACTTCGACACCGCAAAACTGTGCATGAGCGCCATTCGTCATTCCAAAAAACGCATTCTTGCCGTAGACTCTTCTAAATTCGGAAAAACCGCACTCATAACCTATGCAAATCTGAACGATATTACCACCGTCGTAACGGATAAAGGTATTCCGCAGGAATATATCGAACTGCTCGGCCGTCTGAACATCGAAACCATAACCGTCTGAACGCTCGTTTCGCCTGCTGCGGAAATCCGCATTTCAATGCGCCGATATCTTTTCTCCCGCCGCTTTATAATATCCGATGCGGGGGGGGTTACGGACCCGTTCGGTATTCCGGAAATTTACTTTTACGGCGGCGTGTTCTTCCCTCGGCAAACTCCGCGTTTACCCGGCAAAACCACCCCCGTTTTATCCGTACGATATTTTCAGCTATTCCGCCCGCCTCGGTTTAAACCGAAAAGCGGCTTTTTTTATCCCAAAACGCTTATCTGCGCCGCGCGTTTTCTGCCGCGCGTCGTATCGAAATCGATAAAATACACATTGGCAAATTCGCCTAAATCCATTTTCCCGTCAATTACGGCTATGTTTTCGCTTCTGCCTATCAGCGCCGAGCGCAGATGCGCGTCGGTATTGTGACAGCCGCGCAGATTTTCGTCATGCTCGTCGGCAAACTTTATCGCCTTGGGCCCGGGATGAAGATATATGCCTTCTCTCTTGCAGTCCGGCATAATTTTTTCCAGAGCCTCCACAAAATCCTGCTGGAGAGTTTCAAGCCCCGTCACGGACAGGTCAAAGGCAAGTTCCTGAGTGATTACGGCGCATGTGGTATGGTGTGAATATATGCTGACGATACCGTCCTTTATCCCCGAACGCGCCACTATTTCGTTAACCTTATCTGTTATATTGTGAAAAGTAATGGCCCGGTCGGAAGAAACAAGTTCTATTTTTTCCCTGTAAAACATTTTCAAAAACTCCCCTGTGCATTTTTCTTGTTTTCATTATAACAACCGAATAGCGCGTTGTCAATAGAAAATAAGCGTTTTGCGCAAAAAAATTGTTTTTGCATATTTTAAGCATTTGATTGACAAAGACGCAAGCTTGTGATAATATTTATACTGAACCGAAAAGGATAAGGATAAAGGAAATGTTATTTGAAAAAACCGCGTTTGACAAAGAGGTTTACGAAAAAGAACTGAAAGACTTTCTTCCCGATAAAATTTTTGACGTGCACTGCCACGTCTGGAAGGACGAACATATTTTCAGGACCGAAGAGAATAAGAAAAAAGCGGTGATATGGCCTTCGCTTGTCGCAAAGGACAATCCGGTTGAAGATCTTATCGAAACTTACAAGATAATGTTCCCGGATAAACAAGCAAAGGCGCTTATGTTCGGAAACACCACCGAAAACAGAACGTGTTTGAAAAACATGAACGATTACGTCAGCAGCTGTTCCAAAGAGACAGGTTTTCCCGCCCTTTATTTCTCGCATCCCGAAGAGAGTGCGGAAGAGCTTGAAAAAGCCATCGTTTCGGGCGGCTTTCTGGGCGTTAAATCTTATCTGACGATGTCCGATCCGTCCATACCCGTCGACGATATAAGAATTTTCGACTTTTTCCCCCGCCGCCAGCTGGAGGTTTTAAATGATCTTGGCGGAATAGTAATGTGCCATATACCGAGAAAACTGCGCTTCAAAGACCCCGTAAACCTTGCAGACATAAAAGAGATTGCGGTAAATTACAAAAATTTAAAACTTATAATCGCGCACATAGGCAGGGCGTACGTGCCGTCGGACATGGGAAACGCACTGGAATATCTTTCGGACTGCAAAAATCTGCTTTTCGATTTCTGCGCCAACACCTGCGACTATGCTATGGAAAAAACGCTTTTGAGCGTGGGACCCGACCGCATGATGTTCGGAAGCGATCTTCCCATTCTGCGCATGCGCATGAAGAGAATAGAAGAGAACGGCACTTATATAAATCTTGTTCCCCCGAAAATTTACGGCGATCCCGCGCAAGACCCCCATCTGAGAGAAGTCTCCCCCGAACAGGCGGAAAATCTGACCTATTTTATGTACGAAGAGATTCTCGCCTTCAAAAAAGCGGCTTTGAAAGTCGGCCTGACGCGGCCGCAAATAGAAAACGTATTTTTCAACAACGCCGAAAATCTGACGTCGTCCGTCAGAAAAAATATTTATAAAAACGCATAACAAAAAAGGAGAATCACACACAATGGAATTCAAAGTTTATCAAAAAGAACTTGAAGTTCAGTCGAAAGGATGGAGACCCACTTTTCACGACATATCGAGAGAAGTAATCGATATCGTCAAACAGTCCGGCATCAAGAACGGAACTGTGACCATTGCCTCCCATCACACAACCTGCTCGGTCATGATCCAGGAATGCTCTCACGACATCGATATTTACGATCTCGAATACTTGCAGCACGATATACTTAAAATAATGCAGAAGCTCGTTCCCGATTATTCAGAAACCAATCAGTATATGCATCCCGGCCCCATCCACAGCCAGTTCGGCAGATACGTTAACGAACCCGGCGACTGGACCAGCCTTAACACAGACGGACATCTGCGTTCGGTTTTCTTCGGCAGAAGCGAAGCCATGACCATAAAAGACGGCGTGCTTGACGGCGGCGAATTCGCGCATGTTTATTTTGTCGACTGGGATCAGGTCAGAGCCAGAAGAAGACAGATCAACATAACGGTTATGGGCACGACCGAGGACGTGAACGACAGAAAATATAACGACGGCAAAGTAATCGACACATGGAGAAAATATACCGACGAAGAAAAAGCCGACGATGTTCACTACACGCTCCAGCAGACAAGAAGAAATAAATAATTTGTATAAACGTTTGCACGTAAAAGCCGCACCCGAAAACTTCGGGTGCGGCTTGTTATGTATTGATCGCTTTCAATCAGTGTTTTTAACTGAGCGGTATTACTTTAAATTATAAAATCCGCGACCTATATTTCATTTCCCCCGCCGCATCTTTCGCATAATATCTTTTCACACGCAGAAAGAATTTTTTGTTTAAAACGGTCGGCATTGCCGTCGTTAGTAAGAATTATATATTTTTCCGTATTCAAAGCCGCGTAATCGGTCTGGTTCGAAATTCGCTCCATGATCTGAACTTCGCTCAGCGAAGAACGTGTTTTTACGCTTTCGATCCTGTCGCGGAGCGGGCGCATTACAACCATCACCTCGTCGAACTGCGTTTCGAGCCCGCATTCAAACAACAGCGGCACTTCCACGAATGCAGCCCTTGCCCTGCTTCTTTTTATTTTTTCAAAACACTCCCGCATAATCAGCGGATGCATAAGCGCATTCAATTTCGCCAGCAGTTCCGCATTCCCGAATGCTGCAGCAGCTATTTTTTTCTTATCGGCTTTCAGCTTTTCCCTGCCGGTGACGGCGTCGGGAAAAAGTTCCGTAAGTTTCTGTTTTACATCGTGCCTGCCGTATAGCTTGGCCGCAATTGCGTCGCAAGACAGCGTAAAATATCCCGCGTCTTTCATGACCGACAAAGCAAAGCTCTTGCCGCTTCCTATTCCGCCGGTAACGGCGATTTTCAACGTATCTTTCATGGCTGTTATTTGGCGTCAAACCACGTCTTGCCCCAACCCGGCTCGACAGTAAGTTTAACAGGAAGTTCGACCGCATTTTCCATTTCGTGTATGAGAATTTCCAGCACTTTGTCTTTTTCGTTTTCAAAAGCGTCTGCAATCAATTCGTCATGCACCTGCAAAATCAGTTCCGAACGTAAATTCTCTTCTTTAAATCGCCTGTGCACGTTTATCATGGCAACCTTGATAATGTCTGCGCTGCTGCCCTGCAAAGGCATGTTCATGGCAACTCTTTCTCCGAACTGACGTGTATTGTAATTCGAAGAAGAAAGCTCTCTTATATATCTTTTGCGCCCGAACATGGTGACAGCATATCCGTTGGCTTTGGCAAACGCAACGTTTTTATCCATATATTCCTTTACTTCGGGATATTCTTTAAAATAAGCGCTGATATATTCTCTCGCCTGCGCGTTGGAAATTTTAAGATTTTTTGCAAGCCCGTATTCGCTTATGCCGTAAATTATTCCGAAGTTTACGGCTTTGGCGCTTCTGCGCATGACAGGCGTCACGTCGGCTTTTCTGACGCCGAAAACCTTCGCAGCGGTCTCCGCGTGAACGTCGTCCCCTTCTTTAAAAGCGTTTATAAGCGCTTTGCAGCCGGAAAACGCGGCAAGCAAGCGAAGTTCTATCTGCGAATAGTCGGCGCCCACAAGCAGACGGTCGTCGCTTTTGGGGACGAAAAACCGTCGTATTTCCTTGCCTTCGTCATCGCGGACGGGTATGTTCTGCAAATTGGGTTCTTTACTCGAAAGTCTGCCCGTTGCCGTGACCGTCTGATTAAACGACGTGTGAATAAGCCCGGTCTTTCCGTCGATCAGCGGTTTGAATCCTTCGATATACGTAGATTGAAGTTTCTGTATCTGACGATAGCGCAGGATAAGAGGAATAACAGGATGCTGATCTTCGTAACTTTCAAGAATTTCCGCAGAAGTCGAAAAACCCTTTTTGGTCTTTTTCCCCTTGCCTATCTTCAATTTCCCGAACAACAGATCTCCGAGCTGTTTGGGAGAATTTACATTTAATGTATCGTCTTCCGCAAGCTCCCTGATTTTGCTTTCAAGTTCGGCAAGAACCAGACCGTATTTCCTGCCCGTTTCGTTCATGCTTTTAACATCAACTTTGAACCCCGAAACTTCCATATCGTAAAGCACGTCCGAAAGCGGCAGCTCTATATCGCGGTAAAGTTTGTCCGAGCCGTCCTTTATGAGCGCGTCGTTAAACGCCGTAAAGCGCCTGTACAGCGCCACTGCGGGAAGACCGGGGTTGTCTCCGTATTCTTCCAGCAGGTCTTTCAGCTGTTCGCTGCCGCCTGTATAGTCGACAAGATACTTCATAAGCGCCACATCTTCGCACGGGCAACCGAGCTCTATGTCGGCATGTTCTTTAAGGTAATGCCGCAGACTTTTTTTGTCATAGACAACAAGACGCCCGTTCCCGCAAAAAATGCCCTTTACAGCCGCAAGCGCTTCTTCTTCGCCAACGCCGTCGTCAATCAAAGTCCGGCGCAGACGTATCGAATATTCTTTTCCGTTCCCGTATAAATTTATATAATCGCGGTCAATCACAACCGACTGTATTCTGCTTAAATCGATCTCCGAAAATTTATCGGCTTCGGTAATTTCAATAAATTCCGCTTCGGGCAGTTCTTCGGCAATGTCCGCCTTTTCTTTTTCCGGAGCGCTTTCGAACAGATCGTCGCGCTGCACAAAAGTTTTGAATTCGAGCTCCAAAAACTTTTTCCGCAATTCCGACGGAAAAACGCTCTTGACCCGCATGCTTTCCAAGTCTGCGTCAACATCGCAGTCAAGCCTTATGGTTGCAAGCGTCCTCGACATATACGCCTGTTCTCTTCCGTTTTCGATCTTTTCTTTCAGTTTGCCTTTAAGCTCGTCGGTATGTCTGTAAAGATTGTCGATATCGCCGTAAGTCTGCAAAAGCGCAATCGCCGTCTTTTCTCCTACGCCGGCAACACCGGGGATATTATCCGAAGAATCCCCCATCAGCGCCTTTAATTCTATGACCTGAGACGGCGAAATACCCGTCTTTTCTTTAAAATTTTCCGCAGTATATATTTCCGTTTCGGTTATGCCCCTGCGGGTAAAACATACAGAAGTGTTGTCGTCAACCAGTTGAAACGAATCCTTATCGCCCGTATATATAACGGTAGGAATATCTGTGCTTTTTGCGATCGTGCCGATAATGTCATCCGCTTCCCAGCCTGCTTTTTCGACTGTTCTGACGCCCATTACATTCAACACTTCCTTCAAAAGCGGAATCTGCGGGCGAAGTTCATCGGGCATGGGTTTCCTTGTTCCCTTATATTCGCCGAACAATTCATGACGGAATGTGGGCGCTTTGACGTCAAACGCAACCGCAGCATAAGCAGGTTTAACGTCAGAAAGCATTTTAAAAAACATATTCATGAACCCGTAAACGGCGTTGGTGGGGGTGCCGTCTTTGGTGAGCAAAAGAGGCATTGCGTAAAATGCTCTGTTTATTAAGCTGTTTCCGTCGATAAGAACTAATTTTTCCATAAAATCCTTTTGAACGCTTGATTTATCGCCCGTTTTATGATATTATCATAAAGCAAGTGCGGAGGCAAATATCCGATAAAATAATTCTACCACTAATTTTAACAAAAATACCGCTGCTTTGCAACAATAATGGATAGTTTTTCCGTTTTTGGGACAATCCGTTACGCCGCTGTGGTGAAACTGGCAGACGCGCTGGACTCAAAATCCAGTGGTAGCGATACCGTGTCGGTTCGAGTCCGACCAGCGGCACCAAAGCCCCCGGACACCTTTTAAGGTGTCCGGGGGCTTTTCGTTTCGGCGGTCACCCGACGAGAACAGACGTTCGATGCTTTGCATCATCGTAGCTTATGCGGAGATGCGTAAGGATTTGATACACCCTTGACGGACGGAGGCGTACCGCAAGAGTCTCCGCGCAGCGTTCTCCATGGTTCTTCAGGATACATGGCTGTTTGAGGGTACTATCAGGGAAAATATCGCCTACGGAAAGGAAGGCGTCGCTGACGACGAGATAACGTAGTTGCGCACGCAACTATATTTTATGTCATATAGAGCAATTTGTCAACACAGCGGCATAAAATATAAATTAAATTTTATGTTTGCCGTACCGAAAACGCGTCCGTTCTTTATGAAAGCAACTGCCACCGAAAAGTCAACTTCCGAATGACAGCCTTATGCGTTTTTGCAAACGCTTGATCGGAAATTCGTCCGCTGCGCGTCAACATTCATCATCGCTTTTAAAAACATTTAAAGATAACAACGTCCAAACGGCGGAAAAACCGTCGAAAACATTTAAATGCATATTATCTCTGCAACAAAAAATCTCTCTGAAACATGTCTCAGAGAGATAGAATTAACCTATACGTTTTTTCACCTTCCTATTTGTTCCATAGGGATAGATAAAAAGAAAAACGACGTAACCGTTTTGGTTACGCCGTCTTGCGATATAATTATTTAATTCTGTTTTAATCCTTGTCTTTCCCTGACTTCAAGTCTTCATACCCTTTT
Source organism: uncultured Clostridia bacterium (assembly GCA_959605945.1). Taxonomy (GTDB): domain Bacteria; phylum Bacillota; class Clostridia; order Christensenellales; family Borkfalkiaceae; genus UBA1259. The sequence goes on from CAUHGY010000030.1 coordinate 9,646, forward strand.
CGGATAAAATCCACCTTTGTTATTCCGTATTCTTTAAGGAAAGCGATTATTTCATCGAAAAGAACCCCCGATACGTCGTAGGATTGCCCATTAGGTCGTATACACAAGATTGACCGTTATACGATACTATTTGGTCGCCGTTATAGATATATTCTTTATCCGTAGATTCATGTTCTTCGATTAAAGTATTATCTTTTAACGTAAAGGCAAACTCTCTTCTCTTAACGATATTACCGTTATTATCATATACAAAAACATAGGTTTAGTCAAGCGTTTTCGAATATGGTAAAAGGTCGCAGAATTTCTCCTACGACCTTTTACACTGCATATACATCATATAACCAACAATACTGTCTGTAAAACAATAATGCATCATCTAAAATTATACCATTATCATTTCCGTCAAAATAAAGCGATGTAACAGTTTTAATCATCTTTCCCGCTTCCTTCAAGATAACTCCTTAGATATTCCTTTACTATATTCACTTGTTCTTTATAAGTTTTTCCTGGTAATGCAACATTATCAAGCAAATTTATCATATTCCGGTGGTCGTTATTCTTAATTATATTTATATAAAACCTATCTTCTCTATAGTTAAAACCAACTTCAATCTTTAGTTCGTTTTTAGCATACAGAATAGAAGGGACTTCAAAATGTTTTAAGTCAAACTTGTATATGAAACCATAATCATTCATAAAGTCAAAATCTTCCTTTAATTTCATGTAAATAGATTTAAACATAAACACTCCTATTAATATAAAATATTAAGGCGAAAATCATTAGGTTTTTGCTTTGATGCTAACTTTATTTGATTTTCGCCTCCTTAATTTATTAATTAAAACAAATTAATAACAAACCTATATGCTTTCTTTGCAATTAAAGCAAGTTCTTTGCCATATGAACCCGTTGCGGGTCCGCCTAAATTATATATCGTACCACCATATTTCATTACATTGCTTATATAAGTATAGTTATGCGCCCATCCAAGTTTTGACGTTAATGTTTTACCTAATATTTTCTCAATCCCTTTATATCCAGGCAAACCATTATAATATGCAAGTCCTCTTTCAATTGCAGCATCCTTAAAAGAATCCATTTTTCCTATCAAAATTCCTTGTTTCGCAATTTTTGAATAATGGATAGAATTATATATTTTTCCACCAAGCATACCACCAATGATACTTCCAATGGCTGCGCCAAGTTCAAAGCTACCGCCCAACGCCTCGCTAATATAGCCACCAGCAATACCCAGTGTACCCGAACCAATTAAACTTGCACCAAGTCCTTGCATACCAGGGACAAAACATAAAGCTATGCCAGCAACAATATCTAATCCAGACGAAATTAGGCTTGCTATTTTACTGTCAACGCCTGCTGCCGTCATAATGTTAGAAGCTGTAATTGAGACGCCGCCAACAATAAGTGCCGCACCTATAGCCTGTCCGCCGGGAACAAAGCATAATATCACGCCACCGACCAAAGACAAGCCGCCCAATAGCCAACTCCAAAAATCATTCCCGTTAGGGTCAACATTGGAAACTGGATTATTTCCGCAGTATGCGTAAAGGTTCAACCCATTGATGGTTTCAGAATTGAGATATTCAATTCCGTCAATCGTTATAAATCTACCGAGCTCAGGGTCATAATATCTCGTCTTAAGGAAGTACAGTTTTGTTTCGGTATCGTAATAATATCCACGATATCTAAACGGGTTAAGATTACCGATATGATTCACATCTGATATAAGCGTACCGTTATTATCCACCACGGACACATTGCCCCATGCGTCATAGGTTTTGTCAAGTGTTTTGTTATCCTCACGCACAAGTCGGTTAAGCGCATCGTATTGATAACGGATAGCAAGTTCGCCGTTTTCATATACCTTTTCGATGTTACCCATTTTATCGTATGCGTATCGAACACTGTCTTTGATTTGATAAGTACCCTTCGTTTTGTCCCCAAACCAAACTGTGCTCGGCATATTCGTAGCATGGTCGCCAACTTTACGATAAGAGATATTCTCTTCGCAAACTTTAACGTTGTTGATATAGAGCGATTTACCCCTATTTCTACCTTGAACGTCAGTTTCAGGTTTAATCAACACGCTACCAATTGCAATACTTTCCAAAGTGTGTAACGAGTGCGTTTTATAGGTATAATCGTAAACTTGAGATACGGGACCTACAATCGTTTTCTTCTTAATGTTTCCGAGGTCATCGTAGGTAAAACTTTCGCCATAACCGCTGGAAATTTGCACATCGCTATCGTCCACTTCGTAAACTGCCGTTACGTTGTCCAAATCATCTCGCTCATACTTGTAGTTTTTCCCCGTAACTTTATCTTTCAACGTATCAAGTTGACCTTTCTTATCGTAAGCATTTTCAAGCTGAACGACGCAGTTTGCCGTCAATTTCAGCAAATTACCCTTACCGTCCTTTTCGCTTACAAATACGTCTCCCGATTGATACGTTGCCGTTACGGTTTCTTTCGCTACTGCGCCGTAACTATCCTGCGTTTCCGTATAATCGTATTTTACATACTCTTCAACGCCATTAAGCTCAACTGTTTTCTTTTAATCTTTACGGTTTTTTTATCTTGACGATGACCTTCAAAATCATTTGCGGAGAAGATGCCGCTCCGCCCGCCATATGCGGCTCTTCCGCATCAAATTCGATTGCCTGCATTTTCCCGTAGACAACCGAAGAATACGAATCGCCTTTTAAAAGCTCGTAATCTCCGTCTTTATCGTAAACTTTTGTCACCGCCATACCGTCTTTATCGCCGTAATATATCTTTTCTTCCCCGTCTATCAAAACGTGCAAGTCTATATAATCCCTGTGGCTTTCAAACACCCCGTCAAAACTTTCCCCCGTCTTTAACGCCACGACGTTGACATACAGATTTTCATTGAAATCGTGACGGCCCTTCGGCGTGTTTTCGTCTGTCTCGGTTATAAAACGGAATACTTTGTCTCCGTCGTTTATTCTTTTCAGATAACTTTTCAAATCGGTAATTTTTTTCATCTCAACCTCATATTAAATAACTTTTTCACGCTTTCGCCCGCAGATCGATTTGCCGCCCGATCTTCGGTTCTTTTAAAAATACGAACCGACCCAACCGGCCTGTATTCCGAATACCGTTATTTACGCGTTGTATACGACAAATAACATTTTGCTTTATCTACTTCGGAATAATCTTCGCGCAATACGTCTATGCCGTATTTTTTCAAAACCCTTGAATAAAGAAGTTTGCAATGTCCGCAATAATCGTAATACGGATCCATATACGACAGACTGTTAAGCATGCCTCTCGACGGGCACTTGTGCATATCGATAGAAAACGTGCCGTTTTCTTCATCCAAGGTCATGGTAAAATCACACGCTTCTTCGTTCAACGATTTTGACCAGTACTCAAAACACCCTTTTATGCCGCCGTTGTTTCTGACCGCGGCGCCCAATCTCGGTTCGACGTATTTATCGGAAACGTGTTCCCAATATTTAATTACTTCGTCTCTGCCCTTGATCTCTTCCAGATATTTGAACAGTTCGCTGTAAAGCGGTATAAACTCCGTGCATGAAATCATAAAACGCTCCTGTTTCCCGACTATATTTTTTTAAATTTATAAGATGTTTTCCCTGTTTCTTCGTCGTATGCGCCCATTTCAAACGATAACCCGCATTTATCGGCTATCGTTTTATTGACGGTTTGCGTAGTTTCTCTGTACCATTTCGACGGAGTATGCCCCTGTTCTTTCATAAATTTAACCGCAGGGCAGTACTTTACGTTGACGGACAGACAATCCTCTTCGAGCGACGTTTCGACAGCGTCCGGCGATTCTTCTTTTTTGTAAGTATCTTCTATCCATTCTTTCAAGGCAATCAGCCCTTTTTTCTCATACTCGCCGAAGAGCGGCTTATAATAAGACAGGGCAAAACGCATAAGATACTCTTTAACCGCCCCGTCGCCGAATTTATCGCCTACGTAAGCGATGCCTATATCTGCCGAGACGTGAAAATCGCGGTGCAAATATTTATTGTCGCTTGCTTTCCGCTCCATGACAATTTCAGACATATGAAAAACTCCTTAAATAAAATCGTCCGCAATATAAAAACCTGCAAAGCGCCCGATCCGCGCGCTCTATCAACGACCGCAGGCAGTGTTTGTTTGTAGAAATATTTTATCACAAATATCATTAAAAATCAACACAAAGGACCGAACAACCGATATTTTCAAACTGAAATCGGAACGGTATATGTTTATGGTTAGGACATATTTCTCCTTCTATTACCTCTACTCCTTTCCATTTACACAGCGTTCTCAATATTTACGTATCTCTTTCCTTTTGCTCTCGTAAAATACTTTTCTTCTATATTTTGGCGCAAATGCTATATGATATTTGCAATTCCGTTTCGTATGTGCTAAACTATCTGTGATATTATCTTGTTTCATGATAATGTCTCCGAATATTTTTTTGTTGAAACCGGCTGGTCTAAACTCTATTTTACTTAATCGGAGTCCATTTGACACTCATCGGCTTTAGCCTCTTTCCAACCACGCGTCTATCGCGTGGTTTTAGTCATACAAAAAAACTGCCGTAGGCGCGGAAGCCTACGGCAGTTGCTACGGGCATGCCGCCCGATTTTTAAAAAATTATCTCTTATGATTTTTGCCGCCGTATTCGGAATTGACGCGCATAGCGTTGAGAATGGCTATTACCGCAACGCCGACGTCGCCGAACACTGCGAGCCACATATTCGCAATTCCCGCCGCCGACAATATGAGAATGGCAGCCTTAACGGCTATGGAAAAAACAATATTCTGAGACACGATCGCCATTGTTTTTGCGGCGATGCGTTTTGCGAGCGATATCCCGCGCAGATCGTCTTTCATAAGCACGATATCGCTTGCTTCGATCGCCGCATCGCTGCCCGCACCGCCCATAGCGATGCCTATGTCCGAACGCATCAGGACCGGCGCGTCGTTTATGCCGTCGCCGACGAAACACAAAACATCCTTCTGTTTTTTATGCGAGAGCAATTTTTCCACTTCTTCTACTTTATTCTGAGGCAGCAAAGAAGCTTTATAACCCGTAAGACCGATTTTATCCGCCACATGTTTTGCAACGGTTTCATTATCTCCCGTCAGCATTATCGTCTTGCAGTTCATGGCGTTGAGTTCTTCAATGACAGGCCCGGTTTCCGGTTTTATTTCGTCTGCGATGAGAATAGACCCCGCGAAAACGCCGTTCTCCGCCACATACACTACCGTGCCGACGCCTGTCTCCTTCACATAGGCAATATTATATTTTTCCATCAGTTTTTCGTTGCCGCAGAGAATTACGTTCTTCCCTTTTTCGGCGACTATGCCCGCGCCGGCAATATTAGTCAATGTATAGCCGCTTTCGGGTTGTTTGCCGTATTCGGCAACAATCGACTTTGCAATGGGATGGTCGGAATGTCGCTCGGCAACGGCGGCAAGGCGCAGAATTTTTTCGGCATTATTTTCAGGCGAAACCTTAGTCACCGCAAAATTGCCTTTTGTCAACGTTCCCGTTTTGTCAAAGACAAAAATGTTTGCCTTATTGAATTTCTCGAGATAATTTGACCCCTTGATAAGAATGCCGTATCTTGACGCCGCCCCGATACCCGCAAAAAATGAAAGTGGAACGGAAATTACAAGCGCACACGGACAGGACACGACGAGAAATGAAAGCGCGCGGTAGATCCATGTAGCCCAATTCATAGTAATCAGCCCGGGAACGAGAACAAGAAGCAACGCTACGGCACAGACGACGGGCGTATAATATTTTGCGAATTTTGTAATGAAATTTTCCGCTTTTGATTTCTGATCGGCCGCGTTTTCCACAAGTTCGAGAATTTTGGATACGGTGCTGTCGTAAAATTCCTTCACTACCCGTACCGTCAGCTGTGAAGTGAGATTGATGCAGCCGCTTATAACTTCGCTGCCCTCTCCCGCTTCCCGCGGCAGCGACTCGCCGGTCAGCGCCTTGGTGTCGAGCGCGGAAACCCCGCTTATCACCACCCCGTCCAACGGGATTTTTTCGCCGGGATTGACAAGTATTATATCTCCCGCTTTCACTTCGGAAGGATCGACTTTCTCCGTGCTGCCGTTTTCTTTTACGAGATTGGCGTAATCGGGGCGTATATCCATAAGCCCCGCAATGGACTTTCTCGACTTGCCCGCGGCATATGACTGAAACCATTCCCCCACCTGATAAAAAAGCAGCACCGCGCAGGCCTCGTCAAAGCCTTCGATCTTCCGGCCCGTTGCCCCCCGATAAATTGCAAGAGCAAAAGCACCCAGCGTTGCAACGCACATCAAAAAATTTTCGTCAAACACCTGTCCGTGAAAAATATTGCGCACGGCCCGCCATAAAACATCGTACCCGATTATGATATACACCGCAAGATACAGGCAAAACGGAAATATCCATGACGCGGGGCCTTTGAAAACATCTCCGAGAACAATTACTTTATCGGTAATAAAAACGGCAAGAAACATGCAAAAAGCAATGAGAATACGAATCAGATTTCTCTTGTCCTTTCTGCTCAAAAGCGATTGCTTCATAAAAACCTCTTATTATATTTATGCAGAATCAGCGGATAATTTTGCAGTCCGGTTCTATTTTTCTGCATGTTTTTACAACACGGTCCATAATTTCTTCAAAACGGCCGTCATCGGCATCGATAGACATTCTCTGCCCCATGAAACTGACGTTCACTTTATTTACGCCGTCAAGCTTTGCAACGGCACACTCCATCTTCGCGGCGCAATTCGCGCAATCCAGATCTTCAAGCCGGTAAATTTTTTTCATAATATCATTCTCCTTAAAATTTTTTATTTTTTCCCGCCGCCGGGCAGTCGTTATATAATTGTTTTATTGCTTTTTTGAGCAATTATTCAATTATATTTCCTTAAAAAACAGGGTTCTCCCCTGTGCCCGTTTTTTCTTCTCGGTGCCCGTCTCTGCCACGACAACGGTTATATGATTATCGTCCGAAATCAGTTAGACGCCCATTACATTTCAATATCTCAAGCGCTTAATTCCCAAAAACTTCGCCGCGCAAAATATATGTCGGAGAAAGGCGGAAAAACCTTGTTTCCGTATCGTTCGGCCGATAAAAATACTACCGCTAACCTTCCCTTATGCACTGCATATATCTGAAATTTCCGAAAATCTTATCAGCTTTATGCATTGCAACTATCCTGCTAAGTATTGCCTGCCGTTTTGTTTTACGGTAATTGACGGATTCTTTGATATAATATTATCGCTTGAATCCGAAATGCACGCATTGTTTGTTGAATATTTCTTCAAATGTTCAACAATATTATAACGTGCAATTATTCCTATGTCAACTGTTTTCAATAAAAAAATAAAATTTTTCCGCCTGTTATTCGCGCACCCGAAAATGGGTGCAGCGGCAATATAAAAACACTTCTTTCAACTTATTCATCGGATATCAAATTTTACCCAACAGCGATTTCAGCCGTTCCGCCGCATTTTCCGTATCTTCCGCGCTGCCGAAAGCCGAAAATCTGAAATACCCCTCGCCGCATTTCCCGAATCCTTCACCCGGCGTCCCCACGACCTGAATTTCGTTAAGCAGCAAATCGAAAAACTCCCAGCTGCCCAGTCCGTTCGGACATTTCATCCAGATATACGGGGCGTTTTTGCCGCCTGTATACCATATGCCGAGTTCATCCAGCGTTCTCATAATAAGCCCGGCATTGTTTTTATAAAAAGCAATATTTTCGCGTATCTGCTTCTGCCCTTCGGGCGTAAAAACAGCCGCTCCCCCTTTCTGGATAATATACGATACCCCGTTTGTTTTCGTAGTTCTGTTTCGTATCCACATTGAATTAAGATTCATGCCGTTACGCTCAAGTTTTTCGGGAATTACCGTATAACCGAGTCTCGTTCCCGTAAACCCTGCGGTTTTGGAAAGCGAACAGATTTCAACGGCACAGGTTTCAGCCCCTTCGATTTCGAATATGCTGCGCGGCAGCTTATCGTCTTCCACAAACGCTTCATAAGCGGCGTCAAATAATATGACGGATCCGTTTTTGTTTGCAAAATCGACCCATTCCCGAAGTTGCCGTTTACCGAAAACGGCACCCGTAGGATTATTCGGCGAGCAGATATACAATATATCTGCCTTTATTTTATTGTCAGGACGCGGCAGAAAACCGTTATTCATATCGGAATCGATACGGACAATATTTCTTCCCGCAATGACGTTGGCATCGACATATGCCGGATATGCGGGTTCGATAACAAGCGCCGGACTCGAACGGTCGAACAGATCGAGAATATCGCCCAATTCGTCGCTTGCCCCGCCGGAAACAAAAATTTCGTTGCTGCCGACGTTAATGCCGCGGGTTTGGTAATAGTTTGCAATGGCCTGTCGTAAAAACGGTGCGCCGCATTCGGGCATATAACCGTGGAACGACTTCTTCGATGCCTGATCGTTCACCCCTTCGTGCAACGCTTTGATAACTTCGCCGGGAAGCGGCAGAGATACGTCTCCTATCCCTAATCTCAGCAGCTTTTTTCCGGGATTATCTTCCATAAATTTTTGCGTTTTCCGCGCAATGCGGAAAAAAAGATAGGAATCTTTCAGCCGCGCATAATTCATATTGGGTTTCAGCATACCGTGTCTCCTTCGTAAACAAACTCGGCAGGTCCCGTCATAAAAACAGAGCCGTCGCCGTTGACTTTTATTTTCAGATTTCCCCCGTCGAGCCTGACCGTAACATATTCGCCGCTTTTAACATATCCTTTTTTAACCGCAGCGGCAACTGCCGCACAGGCTCCCGTTCCGCAGGCCTTTGTCACACCGCTTCCGCGCTCCCACACGCGCATACGCAAAGTACCGCCGTCAACGAGTTGCACGAATTCGACGTTCACGCCGTCCGGGAAATTTTTGTCTCTCCCGACGGCGGGACCGATAACGGTTATCGGCGCTTTTTCCGCATTGTCGACAAAAATAACCGCGTGCGGATTTCCGACGGACACGGGCGTCAGCGTTACGGTCTTTCCTGCCGTAACCGATATTTCGTCAAAACATTCGGCCGTTCCCATATCGACGGACACCTGTCCGACTTTTCCGCCGACGGTTAAAAGCTCAAGCGTCTTGACGCCCGAAAGAGTTTCTATTTTCAATCGTGTTTTATCGGTGTACCCTTTATCGTAAACATATTTTCCCACACAGCGTATACCGTTGCCGCACATTTTTGCTTCGCTTCCGTCGGCATTGAATATCCGCATCTTGAAATCGGCTGTCTCCGACGGCGAAATATATATCATACCGTCGGCGCCCGCGCCGAAATGCCTTTCCGAAAGTTTTACCGACAGTTCCTTAATATTTTCGGGAACTTCGCCGAAAACGTACAAATAATCGTTTCCGAGCCCGTGCATTTTTGTAAAGTGCATGATTTTTTCCTCCTATCCGTCTATAGCAGAAATGCCTATCGTCATCTCTTCCAGGACATCGAGCAGTACCTTGACTGTATCGAGCGATGAAAGTACCGTTACGTTGTTTTCTATGGCGCAGCGGCGTATAGCCGCGCCGTCCTCATAGTGGACGCCTGATAAAATCGCCCGTGTGTTTATGACGTAACTGACGTATCCCGCACGTATCGAATCGAGAATCTCCTCGCTGCCTTCGCTGAGCTTTTTGCGCACTCTCGTACGTATACCGTGCTCTTTCAGAAAGTTTGCCGTGCCGATCGTCGCTTCGATATTAAAGCCCATATCGTAAAAACGCCTGATCAACGGCAGCGCTTCTTCTTTATCTTCGTCGGCAAGAGTCACTACCGCCGTGCCGTAATTCTGCATATTGACTCCCGCCGCTATAAAAGCCTTGTACATCGCGCGATGAAGTTTTTTGTCGTAACCGATGGCCTCTCCGGTAGATTTCATTTCCGGCGAAAGATATGAATCCATGCCTTTGAGCTTGGAAAACGAAAATGCAGGCACTTTGACATACCACCGTTCTTTTTCTTTACGGCATATTTCGGTTATACCTTGCTCCCGAAGCGATTTTCCCAACATGACAAGCGTTGCAATATCCGCCGTATCGCAGCCTGTCGCTTTCGACAGGAACGGAACGGTTCTCGACGAACGCGGATTTACTTCGATGACATAAACGTCTTCATTCTCATCC
>CAUHGY010000031.1 GCA_959605945.1 uncultured Clostridia bacterium
GTGCCCCTTAAAGGTTCTCGTCGGAGCAAATTCGCCGAGCTTATGACCGACCATATCTTCGGTTACATATACGGGTACGTGTTTTCTACCGTCATGCACGGCTATCGTATGTCCTACCATCTGCGGGAATATCGTCGACGCTCTCGACCAGGTCTTCAAAACTTTCTTTTCGTTCTTTTCGTTTAATTCTTCTACTCTTTTTAAGAGTTTAGGTTCTACGTAAGGACCTTTTTTGACACTTCTGCTCATCTTGTTCTCCTTAATTTATCCTTGTGATGATAAGTTTATTGGAAGCCTTCTTGTGCTTTCTGGTCTTATAACCCAAAGCAGGTTTACCCCAAGGAGTAACAGGCCCGGGCATACCGACCGGCGATTTGCCCTCGCCGCCGCCGTGCGGGTGATCGCAGGGGTTCATGACGACACCGCGGACCGAAGGACGAACGCCTAAATACCTGGTCTTGCCGGCTTTGCCTATTCTTATGATTTCGTGTTCGAGATTGCCTACCTGCCCGACGGTGGCTTTGCACGCCGCGAGAATGTATCTCATTTCGCCGCTGGGCATCTTCAATGTGACGTATTTGTCGTCCCTTGCCATTATCTGCGCGCTCATACCGGCAGCTCTCGCGATCTGACCGCCTTTGCCGGGCTGCATCTCGATGTTGTGGACCATTGTACCGACGGGAATATCCTTAAGCGGCAAAGCGTTGCCGGCTTTTATGTCCGCGTCCGGTCCGCTGATAACGGTATCGCCCGCTTTCAGACCGACAGGCGCAAGTATATAGGTTTTTGCGCCGTCTGCATAATAGAGAAGCGCAATGTTCGCGCTGCGGTTGGGATCGTATTCGATGCTCTTGACCTTTGCGGGAACGCCGTCTTTATTTCTCTTGAAATCGATAATGCGGTATTTTCTTCTGTTTCCGCCGCCGATATGACGAACGGTTATCTTACCCTGGAAGTTTCTGCCGCCGCTCTTTCTCTGATCTTCGAGCAAGGACCTTTCGGGCTTTTTAGCGGTTATCTCGTCAAACGCGCTCACCGTCATGAAACGACGGGCGGACGAAGTAGGTTTATATCTGTTTATAGCCATTTTGCTTATTCCTCCGTTTAAGACTTAAGACAACGAATCGAAGAATTCGATAGATTTGCTGTCTTTTTTAAGTTGAACGATGGCTTTCTTGTAGTCGGGCGTATAGCCTTCGTATTTACCTTGTCTTTTCAACTTACCGCCGACGATTGCCGTGTTGACTTTTTCAACCTTTACGCCGAATATTTCTTCGACTGCAAGTTTAATCTGCGTTTTGTTGGCGTCTTTCGCCACGACAAAAACGTATTTTTTGTCTTTAATGCCCGCATAGCTCTTTTCAGAGAGTATGGGTCTTATGATAATATCGTGTGCAGCCATTATTCTCCGTAGACCTCCTGTATTTGCTCAACCGCCTGTTTTGAAATGACGATCTTTGCATTTTTGACCACGTCGTATGTGTTGATTGCCGCCGCGGGAATAGTGCTTACTCCGCACAGATTGGCGCTTGCTCTCAAAACGGCTTCGTCATTGTTGTCCATAACGAGAAGAACGGTCTTATCGAGCTTGAACGCTTTCAAAAAAGCTGCCATTTCTTTGGTCTTAGGCGAGTCGACTTTTATCTCGTCGATAAAAATTATCTCGTCGTCGCGAAGTTTCTGCGAAAGAGCCGAAAACAGCGCGACCTGTTTTGCCCTGGCGTTAATCTTTTTAGAAAAATCTCTCGATTTGGGAGCGAAAACCACGCCGCCCTTAACCCACTGCGGGCTTCTGATAGAGCCTTGTCTCGCCCTGCCGGTGCCTTTCTGTCTCCAAGGTTTCGCGCCGCCGCCGCGCACTTCGCTGCGGGTAAGCGTGCTCTTGGTACCCTGACGCTCGTTTGCGAGCCTGGTAACTACCGCCTGATGTATAACGGCTTCGTTATACTCTGCATTGAACAAAGCGTCGGATAATTCGAGATTACCCACTTCGCTTGCTTTCATATTATATAATTTAACAATCGGCATAATCCTTCTCCTTACGCTTTAACGCTGTTTCTTATGGTAACTATACCTTTCACGGGACCGGGCACCGCACCCTTGACGAGAATCGCGTTTCTCTCCTTGTCCACCTTGACTATCTCGAGATTGAGTATGGTCACGTTCTCATGCCCGTACTGACCCGCCATTTTTTTGCCTTTGAAAACTCTCGACGGAGAGCTGTTCGCGCCCATGGAACCTACTTCTCTGTGTACGGGGCCCACGCCGTGGGTTTCTTTAAGTCTGTGATTGTTCCACCTTTTGATAACGCCCGTAAAACCGTGGCCCTTGGTGACGCCCGAAACGTCGACCTTATCTCCTGCCGCGAACGTATCGCACGTTATAACCGAGCCGACTTCCATGGCTTCCGCATTTTCCAGCCTGAATTCTTTCAATACTTTCTGAGCGGAAATACCGGTTTTCTTGAAAAGTCCCGCTTCCGGTTTATTCAGCTTCTTTTCGTCAACCTGCGAAAAACCCAGTTTGACCGCCGAATACCCGTCTCTCTCCACGGTTTTAACCTGTACCACCGGGCAGGGACCTGCCTCGATGACCGTTACGGGTATAACCTTGCCGTCTTGGGAAAAGAGCTGCGTCATTCCCAATTTTCTGCCAATGATTGCTTTATTCATAGATAAAGTTCACCTCCGATAATATATCTGATATTTATTGATTACAGTTTTATTTTGATGTCTACGCCCGCGGGAAGATGTATGCTGTCCAGAAGTTTGACGTTCGGCGAATAGATATCGATAAGTCTTTTATGCGTTCTTATTTCGAACTGTTCTCTCGAATCCTTATATTTATGGGGAGAACGGAGAATGGTAACTATTTCTTTTTCGGTGGGCAGCGGAATAGGCCCGGATATCTTCGCGCCCGATTTCTTCATGGTCTCCACTATTCTCTGTGCAGCCTGATCGAGCATTTCGACGTCGTAAGACATAAGTTTAATTCTGATTTTCTGACTTGCCATTTGTTTAACTCCTTTTAACCTAACTTTTTGTTTTGCTGTAAACTCTGCCGTGTGTGTCGAAAAAATCTCAAATAAAAATCATCCGCCGATACTTAAATTTTTTAAGTCGCTGCGAATGACTATCTGATTCTTTATTCGAAGTTAGTCGCAGGGGTCAAGCCCCCACACTTGTCAACGGAAATTATCTTTCGCTGTCAGGCGAATTAAGTAACTTCCCGTATCAACCCAGATTACACAGCTTGGACATTATACCTTATATTCAAAGCTTTTGTCAAACGTTTTCAGCATGTTTTGGCAAATTTTTCACTTATTTCGTGTAAAATTTGCTGCAAATCGTAATTTTTTCGCAACTTACAAGCCGATCAATCTGTATTTTCGGGAGATTTACTGCAACCTTCATGGTTTTTATTGATTTCAATTGATTATTATCTGTTCGATAACAGTTAATATTTCTGTGCCCGGCGGGCAAACCCGCCGGGCACAGAAATACGATTTTTACAAGAAACTCTTTAATTTTTTATAAAAATATTTTCGATATACCAAATGCGGAACATTTTAAATCCGATCATGCTATACGCTTCTTGATGAGTTTGGGACTGCTGCCCTTCAAAACCACATCTTCGTCCACGACTACTTTTTCGAGATCGTCTTCCGAAGGTATGTCGTACATAGCATCTATCATCAGATTTTCCAGAATGGTGCGCAAACCTCTCGCGCCGGTATTCAGTTCTATGGCGCGTTTCGCCACCGCTCTGACCGCACCGTCGGTAATTTCGAGTTCTACGTTATCGAGGCCGATCAGTTTCTTATACTGTTTCACGAGTGCGTTTTTGGGTTCCGTCATAATGCTGACAAGCGCGTCTTCATCAAGCGGATGCAAGCCGACGGTTATCGGCACCCTGCCGACGAATTCGGGAATCAGACCGTATTTGATCAGATCCTGCGGCTGAACGTCGCGCACAAAATCAAATTTGCCGCCGCCCTTTTCAACGTTTCCTCCGAAACCGAGCGAAGCGTGCTCTCTGCGTTTGGAAACTATCTGATCAAGCCCCACAAAAGCGCCGCCGCAAATAAAAAGAATGTTGGTTGTGTCTATGCGCAGACATTCCTGCTGGGGATGTTTTCTGCCTCCCTGCGGGGGCACGCTGGCAATCGTGCTCTCTATAATTTTCAAAAGCGCCTGTTGCACGCCTTCGCCGGAAACATCGCGCGTAATGGAAACGTTTTCGCTCTTTCTTGCAATCTTATCTATCTCGTCGATATACACAATGCCTTTCTGGGCGCGTTCGATATCGTAATCGGCGTTCTGAATGAGTTTCAAAAGAATGTTTTCAACGTCCTCCCCGACGTAACCCGCTTCTGTAAGAGTGGTTGCGTCTGCCACGGCAAAAGGCACATCCAGAATTTTTGCAAGCGTTTTGGCAAGCAGAGTTTTTCCGCTTCCGGTCGGACCGAGCAGAAGAATGTTGCTCTTGTCAAGCTCTACGTCGCTGTCCTTGGCGTTCAACGAATTTATGCGCTTGTAATGATTGTATACCGCGACGGACAAAACTTTTTTCGCTTCATCCTGACCGATAATATACTCGTCGAGTTTTGCTTTTATTTCGGCGGGTTTAAGCAGTTTTACGCCTGCCGTTTCCGTCTTTTCGGCATCCTCCCGCATTACGTCGCGGCAGATTTCGACGCATTCGTCGCAGATATAAATACCGTTCGGTCCCGCGATAAGGCGTCTGGTAAGTTCTTTCGGCTTGCCGCAGAAAGAACAGAAAAGCTGATCTTTATCTTTCATAAATCTCCGTTAACTACGGACGTTTAACGAATATCTCGTCGATAAGTCCGTATTCTTTTGCTTCCTGAGCCGACAGATAATTGTCCCTGTCGGTGTCTTTTTCAACTATTTCGTAAGGCTTGCCGCTGTTTGCAGCGAGAATGCTGTTCAGACGGTGTTTTGTTTTCATAATGTGGTCTGCCTGTATCTTGATGTCGCTCGCCTGCCCCTGCGCCCCGCCCAAAGGCTGATGAATCATTATCTCGCTGTTCGGCAAAGCATATCTCTTGCCTTTTGTGCCGCTTGAAAGCAGGAAGGCTCCCATGCTCGCGGCAAGACCTATACAGATGGTACTGACGTCGCACTTGATATAGTTCATCGTATCGTAAATGGCAAGTCCCGCGGTAACGCTGCCGCCGGGGCTGTTTATATAAAGACTTATGTCCTTATTTGGATCTTTCCCCTCGAGAAATATAAGCTGCGCCACAACGGTATCCGCAACGGCATCGTTTATTTCCCCGGTGAGGAAAATTATACGGTCCTCTAAAAGTCTTGAGTATATGTCATAACTTCTTTCGCCCTTTCCCGTCTGTTCTATGACGTAAGGCACAACGGTGTTTCTGATATCCATTATGAGTCTCCGTTACAATATAGATTTATTTAGCTTCTTTTTTCTCTTCTTCGGGTTTAACGTTTATGGTATTGGACGATTTAAGCAATTCGAAGAATTTTTTTATGATGATCTCGTTTCTCACATAATCGAGCTGACGAGCCGCCATGTTCTTTTTGACGTCCGGCACGGGCCTGTTCTGTGCTTTTGCCATTTCTTCAAGCTTGTTTTCCACATCGGCATCGGTTGCCTCGATCTTTTCGTCTTCTATAATTTTTTCGATGACCAACTGCGATTTTACAAGTTCGAGCGCCTGCTCTTCAAAACCCTTTCTGTACTCTTCCATGGTCTTGCCGATATATTTAAGATAGTCGTCGAGTTTAAGTCCCTGATAAGACAGCCTGTAATTCATTTCCCGGACCATGCGGTCTATCTGGTTTTCCACAAGCGCGTCGGGCACTTCGACGGTGGTATCCGCGGTTATCGTCTTGATCATCAGATCTTCGAGCTCTCTTTCCGAACGGTCGTCGTTTTGTTTTTTCATTCTGTCGGAAACTTCTTTTTTATAAACTTCAACGCTTTCCGCGCCGGCGGCGTCCTTAATGAACTCATCATTTATTTCAGGAAGTTCCTTGACCTTGATTTCATGCAGTTTTATGGCAAAAACAGCGTCCTTGCCTTTAAGATTTTCAGCATGGTAATCGAGCGGGAATTTTACCGTTATATCTTTTTCTTCCCCTATATTCATTCCCACGATCTGTTCTTCAAAGCCGGGAATAAAGGTATGGCTGCCGATAACAAGCGTCTGTTTTTCCGCCGTGCCGCCGTCAAACTTGACGCCGTCTATACTGCCGGAATAATCTATAACCACGCTGTCGCCGTCCTTGACCGCTCTTCCGGTGACATCCACCATGCGGGAATTACGCTCCTGCAAACGCTTCAAATCGTTCTCTATATCTTCATCTTTAACATTATACTCAACTTTGTCGAAAGTTATACCCTTATATGAGCCGAGCATTACCTCGGGTTTGACAGCAACCGTCGCGTCTATGGTGATTCCTTTTTCGCTGACGTCTTTGATGTCTATTTCAGGTTGAGCAACGGCTTCGATCGTGGGCTCTTTATCGAGAATTTCACCGTAATACTTGGGGAAAGCATAATTAATGGCGTCCTCGTAAAATACCCCGGTACCGTAAGCGCTTTCGAGCACTTTCTTCGGAACTTTTCCTTTTCTGAAACCCGGCATGGAATATCTTCCCTTGGTTTTTTCGTAAGCGGCATCTATAGCTTCTTTCCATTCTTCGGCCGTAATCTTAATGTTGATTTTAACCGTGCTCTTCTCGCCTTTTTCAAAAGTATATTTCATAAAACTCTCCTGACTCTTAAAATTCTTAAACATTTTAACATATCGGCAAACAAAACGCAAGGTTTTTTAGTCGCTATTTAAAAATTCCGCATGCCGAGCGGGTCTCACGGTGACCGTTTTATAATTATCGTAAGTGCAGAATCCGAGCGGTGATTTTTTCGGTTTCCTGACGTTTTTCTTTTCTGTATACGCTATTTCCGTCTTTCCGCTTTCGCGGTCTTTGGAATAATAAGCGCAGATTTCAGCGGCTGCCGCAATAACGCTTTGCGGAAACGGTCTGCCGTTAAATTCTATCACTACATGCGAAGAATGGCAGTCTTTTGCGTGAAGCCACAGGCTTTCGGGTTTTGCCGCGGCTGTCAGCCTGTCGTTTTCCGCATTGTTGCGCCCGACGCGCACAATAAATCCGTCTATATCGTAAACACGGCAAAAAACCGTCTTCTCCCTGATCTTTTTCTTCGGGCGCGTGTCGCGAATAAGACCGTATTCGGTCGCTTCTTCGTATACGTGATCAAGATCGCTCTCCGTTTCGCAAAGCGCTATTTCGTCGAGAACGCTTTCAAGATATTCAAGCTCGCTCTGCGCCGCATCTTTCTGCGGCAGCGTTGCCGCAAGCGTGCGCTTCTGTTTGTTGTATTTTTTATAATACGATTCGGCGTTTTTAGATGGCGAAAGCCTGGGATCGAGCGCGATTTCAACCGCCGAGCCGCCATCGTAATAGTTTTCGAGCACACACCTGTCTTCGCCCTGTTTTAACCTGTAAATATTGGCAATGATCAGCTCGCCTTTTATTCTGTTTTCCTCCGCGCTTTCCGCTTCTTTACGCTTGGCGTTTATGGCCGTCAGACGTTTTTTCACTTTTTTGACGGCGGTGTTTACAACGCTTTTAATCCTGTCGCGCCTGTCGGCAAAACGCTTCGCGGCGTTTTTTTCAGTATAAAAATACTCTTCCGCAAGATAAAGTTCAGGGAAAAAAACACGTTCGCCACGTATATTTTCATAAGGAAACAGGCACACGTCGGCAACTCTTCCGTCGACTTTGAAAACGCAAGGATTTTTCTTTGCGGAATAAAGAAAGTTTACGGAAAAATCAAAAAACTCATCAGAAAAACAGGTAAATTTTTCCCGTACACAGTCTTCGGAAACACCCTTATATGCAGCAAACGCCGTCAATATTTCTTTGGCGGTAGATACGGCAAGCCCCTGCACCCCCCCGCAAATATATGCGGCAAGTTCTCCGCCCGAATAATTTTTATAATAATTTATTAAACACGGATCATCCGGCGTCTTTTTTCCGCCTACCGGCGGGTATAAATACGGTTTTCCCACTATGAGCGGTCTTACGCCGTTGTCGAACATATTGATTCCGCGGTTGCCGCCGAGAATTTTGCCGTTTTCGGTGAGAATGATGTTGCTGTAACGCCCCATAAGCTCGACGTAAAGCGTCTTTTTTTCGGCGTCGAAAAACTCGCCCGACGCGGTAAAATCAATTTTCACTATTCTGTCGAAACCTATCAGAGCTATTCCGTCGAGCGTAGCTGCGGAGAGATGTTTTCTCAGCAGCATACAGAAATTCGGCGCGGTGAGCGGGCTTTCTCTTTCGCTGCCGAGCACACCGATACGCGGAGCGGCGGGATTTACGTCGATAAGCAGCCTTTCCGTGCGCTTACCGGTGTATACGGTGAAAATCACCTCATCGTTTCCTGGCTGTACGATGCGGTTGACCTTTCCTCCCGAAAAAATTTCATTCAGTTCCTCGCAAAGATATTTAAGAGTGAATGCATCCTGGGGCATAATTATTTCCTTGATAGTTTTTTAATCGGCGCTTGTCCGGCGGCCGCCTTACGATACGTGCCGTTTTAAGAGCAATCGGGAAACACTTACCTTAGTTTCCGAGACGAACGCGACAGGGCGAATAATAATTTCACGGGCTATGCTCCGTAATTACATCGGCGGACAAAAACGCACAGCAAAAATTTTGCATAAAATCATCTGAAAATCCGCTTAATATCCGTCTCACAGAGCGCCATGCAGACAAAATCAGTTTCCGTTTCGTTCAAAGGCCGCGGGACAAGTAAAAGTTTTTCCGTCAAGATATCCGAGCAAACCGCCGTCCGAGTGCAGTGTGATGCTTACCGCCGCAAGCATCTGCGTTTTGACTTTAAACGCCCTGTTCACGGCGTTGTCGCCGTATTTACCGTCGCCTATAACAAAATGTCCCGCATGTGCGAGATGAGCGCGTATCTGATGCGTTTTACCCGTATACAGCGTGATTTCCAAAAGCGAAGTGCCGTTTTCATACTCTTTAACGACCCTGTAACCGGTTTTTACGGCAGCGGCTCCCGGCGCCGGAAAATCCAATATTTTCACGAGAGCTTTTTCTCTGTCTTTTATCAGATAGCCTTTTAAAATACCTTCTTTTTCCGGCATTATACCGTAAACCACCGCACGGTATATTTTGTCGAAGCGGCGGTTTTTAAAAGAATCTTTCAGCTCTTTTTCTGCGGACTTATTGAAAGCGAACAGCATCACGCCGGATGTGTTGCGATCGAGACGGTGTATAAAATACAGCTCTTTATATTCTTCTCTCAGCTTTTCAAAAAGGTCCTCCGAAGTTATTCCCGCATGCTTATTCACAACCAGTAAATTTTTGTCCGAATACAGCTTTTCATAGCGGCGGGAAACGGACGGAACAAAATAAACTTCTACCCTGTCGCCCGCATTCAGGCGGATGTCCGAACTGATGCGCAAACCGTTTACCTTCACGTCCTTTTTTCTCAAAGCTTTCATGAGAGCCGCATAAGTCAGACCGTCGATTTTTAAGACGGCTTCTTTTGAGAGTTTGCCGCCGTCAGAAACAAAACTTTGCATAATTTAACCAAACAGGACTCCGGGCGTGCCCGAAGTCCTTTGCATAGCTTTTTATATCCTTCAGAAAATATTACTCGGTGTCCTTATCTTTGGGTTTAATGAACAACAGCACCACAATGCCGATGAGACACAGCATTCCGACGGAAAGGAAAACCACAGACCAGACGTTATTTTCCAGCCAATGATTGTCCGCTACGACCGTTTTTGGTCTGTCGTTGACTCTTATTATCTCGGACTCTGCGCTTTCGCTCTTGATCGAAGAAGTAGACTGTACGTCGCAAACTATTTTATAACATCCCGTCCTGTCCGGCGTAAACGTCAGTCTGCCGTCATATTCGATGTTCTCTATATCAGAATACGATAAACCGTCTTTCTCTTCGTAATCTTCTTCGCTGACATCGGCAAGAGCGGGAATTTCTATCCAGTTATCGTTTCCGTCGGCGCTGTAAAAAAGCGAATAATCGACATTATATGACGATGCTTTAATTTCAAAGCCCGAAGCGGTATATTTTGTTCCCACGTATCCTTTGCCCTGCGACGATGCCGGGGTTATTTCCATGGGATAGTTGTCCTGAAGTTCAAACGAAAAAACAAAATCCGCATATTTGCCGAAAACCTTGTTTTCGTCATCTATTTTATAGAAATCATCCGCAGCCATAGAGTTATCGAACTTGTCTTTGAAAACCACGTAAAACTCATATTTTCCCGGGCTCTCGATGGGAATTTTAAGGCTTGACGTGCTCGACTGACTCGCAGGCGTCTTATAGTAAACGGTATAAGAAAGGTTTTCGTAAGATGTAGTGTCATCGGATTTGACAAGTTCTTTCAGAGAAGGAACGGTAACGGTTTCCCCGTCTCCTATTGCGACGAAAATTCCGTTTTCCTTATCCGAGTAAATCGCATCGTCAAGCGCCGCCTTGAATGCGTCGTAAGCAGCCTTTCCTTCCCCGTCGGCAATGTTGTCGATATATTCGGGAATTTTGCCGTCGCCGTCTTTTCCTTCGGTCTTTACATTTACGGAATAAGGTATATTGACGTCTTCACCGTCCGCATTCTTGAAACTGATATTGAACTGCTGACCGTCTCCTTCGGCTTTGAACCATACTTTTTTGGATTTGGTAAGAATGTCTGTGCCGGGCTGCAAAGTAAAATCGCTTGCGGTATATTCGCCGAGAACCGAATAAGCCGTAATCGTCAGCGAAGTTTCCATATGAACCCTTGCGGTAGCCTGTCCGTCGATAAAGAACGAGTCGTTCAAAGTGATCCGGGGATACGCTTTTTTGATAAATTCGCTTTTATCGTCATTCGTTTCAAATGTCTGAACATAGCTGTCCGCATCCGTATCCGAATATTGCGCCACGCTTACAAGTTTGACCGCCGCGGCAGCGTCACCCGAAACTTCCGTCGTCTCAAGCGTGATTTTTCCCACCGAAACGCCTGTATCTATCAGCGCAAGGTTATAGTAATTACCGTAATCTGCCGGACATTCGACGGCGTTTATCCAGGGCGTTAACTTGTCCCCTGCCGCCTTAAATTCCACGGTCAGTCTGCCGTCCTGCTCGACCGCGGGGGTGGCCGCAGACGCCGCGCCGTTGAATTCCACGTCGAAATTCGCATCGCTGCGGGTCAGAACAAGGGCGTTTTCGATTTTTTTATCGTATTTTTCCGTCTCCGGGTTAAGATTTCCGTTTACTCCCGAAGAAGCTCCTTTAAGAGTTATAGTCAGTTTATCGACAGATTCGGGAAGGATAAGCTCCAGCTTAAGCCCCGAAAGAACGAGCTGATTTTTAAATGCGAGGGTATCTCCCGATTTTGCGTTAACGGCAACGTTCTCGCCGTCGAAAGAAACGGATGAATCTGCGCTTCCGTCAAACGTGAAATAATCGGAAGGACTGAGCTCTTCCGCCGCGCGCGCAACGCCTGTATTCATACCGAATGCAAGCGCGAACGACAGAATAAAAACCGCTGCCAAAATCAATATTTTACAGGATTTTGCCATTTTCATATTAGCCAGGAACTCCTTAAAGCAACAGTTGTTGCCGATATTAACAGTAATCTATTGTATTTTACACGAAAAAAAAACGTTTGTCAATCTGCTTTGTAAAGTTTTTTCAAAATCTTATAAGTTTAAAAAGATTTTCACCCGTCGGATATCCACGGGGCTTATGACGTACACGTAAATTTAAATACTCCGCCCGATAAATCTCCGTCGGACAATTTTCAGCCGAACAAATTTCGCGAATGAAGAATATAGTGATATAGATACAGAATAAATTAACGGTTGCACAAATGATTTACTATTTACTCATCACTGCGCTTACAGTCAGTATAGACTCGCTCGTATGCGGTTTTTCGCTATCCTTCGGCAGCGGAAAGAAAATCCGCGTAGTCGCCGGAATCGCCCTGACCGTCTTTGCAATGTGCCTTTTCACCAACTATCTGACTGCATTCTTCGCTGATTATTTAAGTGAAAAAACCGCCAGCATCGGCGGATTGATTCTAATAGGAGTGGGAATTTACAATCTCCTTAAAAAAGACGGCGGATTTAAAAATGTCGGCGGAGCCAAACAGATCGCTCTGACAGGTTTCGCCGTGGGGCTGGACGGAGCTCTTGCAAATCTCTCTCTGTCGCTGATGGGAATAAACGCTTTTTACGTTCCCGTTACGATAGCGTTGATGCACGCGCTTATGATAGCGCTCGGAATAGCGCTTGCCCAGACGCCCTTTTCCCGAAAAATCTGTAAATTCGATTTCATTCCCCCGCTGATTCTCATAGCGCTCGGGGTCTATAAGCTTACGGGCCTGTTCTTTTAATATCTGCTTCCGCGGTCAGCACCTAAGGTCAGCGCGGCGGCATCAATATTGGTCTGCGCCTTTATTTAAGAAACGGCTATGATACAATAAAATCCTTATAATATAAATACCCGCGCGTTCCGAAAAGCCGGAAACGTGCGGGTAACTTATTATTCAACGGTCAGGCGTCGATAAGACTGCCTATTTCTTTTATGTATGTCTGGCGGCGTTTTACTATCTCGTTTTCGGCAAACTTCCATTGCTGCTGTATATTATAATTTGTTTCCAGCATGGGGTTCGATTCAATATTTTCTATACCGTCGTCGATGACGTTTTTCATTATTCGCGAAATTATTATCGAATTTATTCCCGTGTTTTTATATTCGTGTCTCACTCCGATAAGCGCCATTTCAAGTTCGCGAGGCCTTCTTATGGAATTAAGAACGCTTATGAATCCCGTCGGAAAAAGTCTGCCGCGATGCTTTATGAGCGCTTCGCAGATAGAAGGCAGCACTATTCCGAACGCCGCAACGTTTTCGTTCTTATCCACAAGAAAACTTATATAACGCATGTTGACTATCGTTGCGAACTGTTTCAAAACGTTTTTCCGGGCCTTGCCGACAATAGGCACATATCCGTCGAGATCTTTATATGCGTCGTTTAACGTATCGAACATCTTATCGCCGTATTTTTTAAGAATTTCGCGCACTCCCATGGTTTCGGCAACATCGACTATTTCCAGCTTTGCTTTGAGCTTATCTACCATTTTCTGTATGCGTTCGTAGGGCTCTTTCGGTATAGTGAAACGCCTTTCCACCCATTTGCTTTCGTCTTTAAACCCGAGCTTAGGCATGCGCTCGCAAAAATACGGATAATAATAATTGGTGGAATATGTGCTGCGTTCGTTAAAACCGTAAGTGAGCATTCCTTCCCTGTCCGTATCGTTAAAGCCCCAGGGGCCGTGAATAAATTCCATTCCTCTGTCTTTTCCGAATTTTTCCACCGCTCCGAGAAGAGCTTTGAAAACTTCTTCATCGTCAATGCATTCAAAACGCGAAAATCTGATATTTTTTTTGCCTGTAAGTTTATTTTCGGGATAATTTATCAGCCCCGCTATTCTCCCGACCAGTTCGCCGTCTTTATAGCACAAAAAACCTTTCGCCTCGCACTGTCTGAGATTGAAATTCTTATCCGGATTGAAAGTGTTCATTTCGTCGCTTAAAAGCGAGGGAACGTAATAAGGGCAATCTTTATATAATGTCAGCGGATACGTGGCGAACAGCTTCAATTGTTTTTTTGTAGTAACTTCTATAATCTCCAACATGTATTCTTCTCCCGATAATTTCTCCTAACGCCTATAAAACCCGTAATATATCAAAGCGGCTCTTTCAGAATGCCTGAAAAGTCCGGCGCCATATGGAAAATATGTAAAATCTCTAAACGATTATATATTTTTTTATAAAAAAAATCAATCAAAAAACACAAAAAAATTCCGGGCATCATGCCCGGAATATAAAAAGAGGTATTATTATTCCTGCGTGTTTCTGACGATTATCGGCGGGCGTTCGTCTTTTAAAGCCATGATATAATCGCCGTATTCTTTGTCCGTTAACTTTATAACTTTATTTTTATTCTTTTTCTTTTTTGCCATGATCCCCTCCGAAATTTTTATATCTATATTATCGGCAACAGGTTGCCTGGTTATACAGAATAATTTTTATTTATCCCTCTCCGGCAAAATCTTATAAAGGCGTGCGGATAAAATTTGCAGTGTGTTTTTTGCGTCTGTTTTCTCTGCGGCGCCTGATCGCAAAAAAAGCGCATTTAAAAACATAAACCGCTCCGAGCGCCCCGACCGGCGGATAAACATAATCGACAAGTCCTTTCATTCCCGCGCGCGATACAAGCAGCGCCGCAGCGCATAACACGGCAACGCCTTTTCTGCCGCCTTTGGCCGCCGAATATTCGTATAAAGGAAAGAAAGCCGAAGTCAGCGAACTTAAAATCGCCGCAAGAACTACCGCGGCATACACCGCCGCGCAGCCTTTGCCCAGAACGCTTAAAAGAGGTATCTGATTGTTTTTTGCATTTTCGCCGCCGCCGTTGATTGCTCCGAGAATGATTAAAGCCTGTAACGAAAGAATCACGGCAATAACAAACGCGGATATTTTAAGCGTCGTTCTGCTTTTGCCTCGCGCGGTTCCTATAAGTACCGGAAGGTTGCTGAAAGCATTCATAAAAACGTATAACGCGGCATTCGCAGTCCCCGAAAAGATGCTTTCCGGCTTCCCGGAAAAATCCAACCTGCAGCCTGTAAAAATCAGCACGTTCACGGCAATTATGATGACCGGAACCAATACGGCGTTTATTTTTTCAATGCCTTTGAGTCCGTTTTTGGAACAAAACACCACCCCGGCCAGCCCTGCCGCGGAAAGAAGCGGTATATGCCGCGGCAGACCGAAAGCTTCTCCGAGCGCATCCAGCCCCGCAAGCATGGTACATAAAAACACGAACGACGCAACAAGCACCGCCGCGCCGAAAGATTTCGGTTTTTTCATGAGAGCTGCATTAAGCATATCGGCGGACGGATATTCTCTGCCCAATAAAAACAACAGCGTAAAACACGCAAAAAAACCTGCTCCCGCGAGCAGCACGAAGGGGACAAAACCTTCCCCGCCGAAGAACCCGAGAAGTTCTCTTCCCGAAATGAAACCGGCGCCGATAACCGCGCCGACGCATAAAAATACCGTACCTAAAATACCCGAAAGACTTTTCACATTACTTTTTATGCAAAAAACCTTTCGGGTATTACACTATCGTTTATGTTTGGCGCTTGCCTTTTTTACTTTGCGATAAACGCTGTCGGATGAAAAATCTCTGGTACCTTTATATTCCCCGCCGAGAGCTTCTATTGCAAAACGCAGTTCGCCGAAATCGCCGTAATTTATATTTTCGCGTTCTATTGCCTCCGTCAGAAACGGCAGAGCTCTTTCATCCCCGTAACGGGCAAGATATCCGGAATAAAGCGGAATGTTTTCGCCGTGATTTAAAAACTGATCGACAAGCAAATCAAAAACTCTGTCGTCTTTGCTGCAATGCGACAATATTTCCGTAAGACACGCCTTGCGGTTTTCGTCCGCATTCGCGAATTCGGCAAGCAGCTCTTCTTTGACGGTATCGGCGAAACCGCAAAGCAATTCGGTGGCAAGCTCTCTCACGGCAGGCGTGTAATCCCACATCACGAACTGAATATAACGTTTTAGGGCCGCGTCGGAATTTTTCTCGCCGAGCATATTCATCAAATACAGCGTCAGCTCTTCGTCATTGTCGTTTTCAAGTTCTTCGGCAAGGGCTGCTTCTCCGCCGTCCGCGTCAGTTATGGCTTCGCACAAAAAATCCGAGACGGGAACGCCTTTTTTTATGTGCTCTTTAAGGCAGCCTATAAGTTCCGCCGCCGGATACCCGCGGTAAAAAGTATTGGGAGTTTTTTCGCCGAGTTCCTTAAACCGGCTGTCTCCGAACCGCGTATATAAAACGGGCATCCGGTTTTCTATTTCCTCGGGTTTTACTTTACCGATGTTCCGATATACATAATCCGAAATATATCCGTCAAACAACTTGTCTATATCTATAATTTCTATCATTAAGCATTGCCCTCGTACAGGTTTATAAGCGTTTTCAGTTTTTTGTCGTTGACCTTAAAGAATTTGACGGCTTCCGACGGACTGTCCAGTCCGCTCTGCATAGCTATAAGCGCGGCGAGAGCCTCCCTGTCATCGAGAGCAACGTCGTCACAGTCTTTGAGTTTTTCATAAACCGCGTCCGCACCCTTTGCCAGTTTGCCGATATTATTGATGTCGGTAAACAGCAGTTTGGATGCCGCAAGAGCATACGCCACGGTAAATCTGTCTCCCGAACCGTCTTTTTCGAAATTCAGCCTTTTGATTTGCCTGCTGGTATAGATGCTTCCGGAAAGCACGCCGGCCTTGCCCCTGTAACCTTTTAAAATCAGCACGTATATGAGCATTTTTTTAACAGAATCGCCGATTTTAACATCGATGAGTTTGTTTTTGATAAATACCGTAGCCCAGTGAAGCCCGGGGTCGGAAAGTATAACGGCGCACTGTTTTGCCATAGCCGCATCACCTTTATAAAGCCCCCATTCTATGCTCTCTTCAGCGTCTCTGCGGCTGATGCGAAAGCCTCCCTTATCAGCGTTTCCGGACAGCCTGTCGATTATGCGTGTGTATTTTTCGGCAACATCGTCGGGCACGTCTATTTCGTATCTGAAAGGCATAGCCGATCTGTAATAATCGTTTCCCGAAAGCAGACTTCTTGCCGCAGCGGCATAATGCTTATAAGCGGCGTCATAAGGATTTATCCTGTAAAGCGCGGATAATTCTTCATAGCCTTCTTTGAATTTACCGGTATTCAATAACGCCAGTCCGTAGAAAAACCGCATATTCAGCTCGTAAGATCTTTCGGAAACTATCTCTTTCAGATATTCCGCTGCTTTATCGTGCCGCCCTGACTCGAGCGCACATATAGCTAATTTATAATACTCTTCTATGTCGGTGACAGGCCGTTCGAGAGCCTTCTGCATATAATATTCGCTTTTATCGAGATCTCCTTTATGCCTGTACATGCTTGCGAGATTGCAATATCCGCTCAGCTTGCCGTTTTCAATTGCCGTAAGAGAACGGCTTATTTCTATAGCCTTGTCCGTATTACCGGCAAGAAAACTGCTTACGGCGTACTCATCCGCAGCTTCTACGTATTGCTCCGATTTTTCGGGTATGCGGTTGAAAATCTCTTCCGCGAGATCTTCGTTGCCTGTCATCAGGGCAACTCTGATAGAATCGATTTCAGAAGTATAATCATAATTTTTGCCGCCTTCCGGATAAACTATTTTATAACTTTCGTAACGGTTCTTTTTACCGATGAAATAATCGAATATTTCCTTGCCTATGCCGTCGCGAGATATAAAATGACCGTCGGCAGAAAATTTTGAGTTAAAATAATACCCGGCAGCCCACATATTGCCGATATAATAATAATTTATGGCAAGCTCTTCATAAGCGACGGACAGTCTGTTTTTCGGCGCTCTGTCAAGATAAACATACCAGTATTTATTAGACAATTCGTAAAATCCCATATCGGCATAATTATCCGCTATATCCATGATTACATCGAGCGAAAAACCTTTTTCGAGCGCAGCAAAAGACAAGCCTAAGGCCTGCATATAGTCTCCGCGTTCGGCGCTTTCGTCGGCAACCGTTCTGTATCTTACCGCACTGGCGTCAAACTGCAGTATTTTTTTGTCTTTCTGCACATTGCGATCTTTCATTGTTTTATTTGGAAAAAAGCTTTTCGGCATCCTGCTTTCCGAACGTGTAAACGTTTTCGCAGAACTGACAGCAAACTTCTATCTTCCCTTCTTCCTCCAAAATTTTATCAATCTCTTCTCTTCCCAGCGAAATCAACACCTTCTCTATATATTCTCTGCTGCAAAGACACTTATATGCCGGATAATAAGTTTCAAAATCGATCTTTCCGAAATATTTTTCCATCAGTCCTTCGGCGCCCGTATTCTGTATTTGCAGAGAAATGTCCGTAAGCTCCCTGACAATCCTTTCGGCTTCTTCGAGATTTTTATTTTCCGCACCGGGAAGAGCCTGCACGATGACGCCGCCGGCACCCGTACAACTGAAATCTTTGCCTATTCTGACGCCGAGCGCCATTGCCGTAGGCTGCTGTTCGCTGAAAGCGTAATATGCCGTAAAGTCTTCGGCTATTTCGCCCGATACCAATTCACAGCTTCCCGAATACGGTTCCTTTAATCCCATGCTCCGAACAACTGTAATTCTGCCTTTTTTTCCCACGCATCCGCCCACGTCAAGTTTGCCGTCGGGTCTCGGAGGCAGATCAACCTGCGGATTGTCTATATATCCCCGCATGCACAGCTCGCCGTTGCCGCAGACTGTTATTTTTCCGCCCGCACCGTCACCGGCGACAGTGACAGACAGCTTGTCCGCTTTGTTTTTTAAATTGCTTGACATAAACGTGCATACCGTCATGGTTCTGCCGAGAGCAGCCGCCGCAACAGGAGACAGTTTATGTATATTTATTGCCCGGTTTACCATATCGGTCGTATCGAGTACCGCCACCGACATCTGCCCCCCGAAAATCAAACCTTTTAAAAGTTTATCAGTCAAAACGCCCCTCCTCGAGTTCGGGACGGCTCGGAAGCGGTTTATCGTCGTCGTGACGGTACAACAGCTTCAAAAGTATCGGCGCGAGCAATGACGCGACAAGCACCAGCATGACGACAACGACCCTGTATGAAGGATCTATCAGCCCTCCTGCCATTCCCTTTTCCATAACGATAAGCGCCACTTCGCCGCGCGCAATCATACCGACGCCGATACGCAGGCTGTCCTTCCCCGAATAACCGCAAAAACGTGCCGTAACTCCGCAGCCGATTATCTTCATTACTATGGCGACAGCCACAAATGCCAGTCCGAACCACAGAACGTCAAGCCCGAGCCCTTCGAAACTTATCTTTATGCCTATGCTCGAAAAGAATATCGGAGCAAACAGAAGATACGAACTTATGGTAACTCTTCTGTCCACATACTGCGCAGAATTGTGGTTGGTGGAAAGAACCAATCCTGCCACGTACGCGCCGGTAATATCCGCCACGCCGAAAACTTTTTCGGCAATAAAAGCGTATAACAGGCAGACCGCAATCGAAAGAATGGGGATCCTTCTCGTATGCGGATATTTCTTTTCTATCAGTTTGAACAGCTTGGAAATACCGAACCCCGCGCCTATCGCAAACACGAAAAAGGCAAGTATCCATAAAACAGATATGAATATGTTATTGTTGGGGTTGATAAGCTGCAGAACGGGAGAAATGTTTCCTCCGCTGCCCGAAATGCTCAATGCTATCGATAAAACTATAATTCCGATAACGTCATCGATTATCGCAGCCGACATAATCACCGTTCCGACCTTCGTCTGCAATTTGCCGAGCTCTCTCAGAACTTCTACCGTAATACCGACGCTTGTAGCGGTCATTATGACGCCGACAAACAGCCACGTGTAAAAATCGTGCTCACCGTCGTTCAAGAAAATCGCACCGAGCCCTATACCTCCCAGAAGCGGAAGTATAACCCCCATCAGCGCTACAAGAAAAGACACTTTGCCCGTACTTTTGATGCTTTGGAGGTCTGTTTCAAGTCCCGCCGTAAACATGACGAAAATCACGCCGACTTCGGCGAACGCGCTCAGATATCCGTTTTGCTGAATGGGGAATATCCAATCGCTGCCCACGTCGAAAATAAGCC
>CAUHGY010000032.1 GCA_959605945.1 uncultured Clostridia bacterium
GGCCCCGGGACTCGGGTTGAACTCCATGGTCGGCACGCTGTTGGGCGGCGGATTCGGGTTTGCCTGCTCTTTCGGAAACGCTATGCTGCTCGTTTTCATTTCCGGCGTTCTGTTCTTATTGCTCAGCCTTATTAAAATCAAAGGCAAAGCCGTAAGAGAAATGATATTCGACGCCATACCGCAATCCGTGCGCGGCGCTATTTCCGTAGGTATCGGTCTGTTTATCGCATTTATCGGCCTTTGGCTTTCGGGAATAATAGTTCATCCCTCAAACACCAATCCGCTCGGACTTGTGGACTTCACTTCTTGGGATCTGGAAACGCTCGGCGGACCGGCAGTATGCCTTATCGGATTTATAATCATCGCCATACTTTCCCACTTCAAAGTGACCGGTTCGGTTATAATCGGCATAATAGTTGCCACTTTGATAGGTATTCCGCTCGGAGTTACTCAGTGGTCGGGCCAAACCTGGGCTTTCTGGGAACATTTCAAGAATTTCTTTTCTTTCGATACATCTAACGGCGGCTCTTTCCTTTCGGCGTTCACCGAAGGATTTTCCTGGGCAGAAGGCGTGCCTATTATGTCCTGTATAATGATAGTCATCACCTTCGCCATGATCGATATGTTCGATACTATGGGAACGGTTGTCGGATGCTGCGTTCCCGTGGGTCTTGCGGATGAAAACAACAAGCCGTTTAATTATAACAAAATTATGATAGCAGACTCCACGGCAACTTGTGCGGGCGCGATTTTCGGAACTTCCACCGTCACCACGTTCGTCGAATCCGGTTCGGGCATAGCTGCCGGCGGCAGAACGGGACTTACGGCGCTTGTAACCGCCATTTTGTTCCTGCTTTCCATATTCCTGCTTCCCCTGTTCGCATCCATTCCGGGTGCCGCTGCAGACGCCGCGCTTATATACGTGGGCTGCCTTATGCTCAAAGGCATCAAAAATATCAAAGTCGATTCCATAAAAGATTGCGTTCCCGCGTTCTTCACGATAGCCATAATGCCTCTCGGGTATTCCATAACAGCAGGCATAGGCTGGGGAATTCTTTCTTACGTCGTGATTGACCTTATCGAGTATATCGTAAAAATAATCGCTTATGCGGCCAATAAGGAAAAACACGAAAAACCTGTCTGGGACATGCATATAATTCTTATAATTATTGCAGTGCTGTTCCTTATATACTTTGTTGTTCCGACGAAATTCTGACGCAAAGCTGACAATACGAAATAAAACGCCCGCCTGCGGCTTATTTAAAACCGCAGGCGGGCGTTTGCTATATATTATTTGTTGCACGTAATTATTCCAGCCCTTTCGCTTTACGCTTCAACCGCATTTCGGTGTTGAGCGTTTTTTTCCTTATCCTTATGTTTACGGGAGTTATTTCAAGCAATTCGTCGTCATTGATGAATTCCATTGCTTCTTCAAGACTCATGATCTTGGGCGTTTCCAGCCGCAGCGCGTCGTCAGAGCCCGAAGCGCGCGTATTCGTCAGATGTTTCTTCTTGCACACGTTGACGCTTATATCTTCGCTTTTGGGAGAAACGCCGACTACCATTCCTTCATAAACCTTTGTCCCCGGGACTATAAACAGCTGTCCCCGCCCCTGCGCGTTGAAAAGGCCGTACGTGACCGCTTCACCCGTCTCAAACGCAACAAGCGATCCCGTAGAGCGACGCTCTATTTCTCCCTTATATTCTTCATAGCCGTAAAAAATCGTGTTGAAAACGCCTTCTCCGCGCGTGTCGGTAAGAAATTGACTTTTATATCCGAAAAGTCCGCGCGCCGGCACTTTGAATTCCAATCTAATCCTACTGCCCACGGTTTCCATACTGATAAGTTCGCCTTTTCTTACGCCCATGCTTGAAAACACGCTGCCCGTTTTATCTTCGGGCACATCGACGACAAGCCTTTCCATCGGTTCCGAAAGCACGCCGTCTATCTCCTTATAAAGAACTTTCGGCGCGCCCACCTGAAACTCATAACCGCCTCTGCGCATGGTCTCTATAAGTATGGAAAGATGCATTTCCCCGCGGCCGCAAACCCTGTATGAGTCGGCGGAATCGGTTTCTTCAACGCGCAGAGAAACGTCTTTGAGCATTTCTTTAAATAGCCTGTCTCTCAGATGTCTTGTCGTTACAAACTTGCCTTCTTTGCCTGCAAAAGGGCTGTCGTTGACGGAAAACAGCATCTCGACCGTAGGTTCGGATATTTTGACGAAAGGCACCGGTTCGATACATTCGGGCGAACATACGGTGTCGCCTATCGAAATACCGTCAAGCCCGCTTATGCACACTATATCGCCGGCTTTCGCCTCATCAACCGCAACTCTGTTCAAGCCTTCTATCTGATAAATGCTGACCAGTTTGCCTTTGGTTTCCTTTCCCGTGACGTTATAGTTACACGTTCCGACGTCTGCATTGACCCTTATCGATCCTCTCTCTATTCTGCCTATGCCTATTCTGCCGACGTATTCGTTATAATCGACGGACGAAATAAGCATCTGGAAAGGAGCTTCGGGATCAACTTCCTGCGGATCGAAATAGTTTACGATGGCGTCGAAAAGCGGCGTCAGATCTTTGCCGGGAACGTTTATATCCGTCGTGGCCGTTCCCGCCCTTCCCGAACAGAAAATAATAGGACTGTCTATCTGCTCGTCGCTGGCATTCAAGTCGAAAAGGAGTTCCAGAATTTCATCCTGCACTTCGGAAAGGCGCGCGTCAGGACGGTCTATCTTATTGACTACTATAATAAGTTTATGGTTTAGTTCAAGCGCTTTCTGCATCACGAAACGCGTCTGAGGCATAGGTCCTTCGCAGGCATCCACCAACACGAGCACGCCGTTTACCATTTTAAGCACGCGCTCCACTTCTCCGCCGAAATCGGCATGGCCGGGAGTATCGACAATGTTTATTTTGGTATCTTTATAGAACACCGATGTGTTTTTTGCAAGAATAGTTATGCCGCGCTCACGTTCGAGATCGCCGGAATCCATAACCCTGTCCATTACTTCCTGGTTGGCGCGGAACACCCCGCCCTGCTTCAACATTTCGTTTACCAGCGTGGTTTTTCCGTGGTCAACGTGCGCTATAATCGCAACGTTTCTTACGTCGTTTCTCTTCAAAGTATCTTCCTTCTATATTAAATTTCAATCGTTTTCCCCGCACGCTCAAAGAACGCTCGTCAACGCCACAAGCGTTTTAGCGTCTTTTATCCTGCCGTCTGCAATCATTTTTTTCAGCTCCGATCTGTCATACCACTCAGCCGTCAGAAATTCTCCTTCGTCGGGACAGGCAGTGCCTGCCTTTAATCCTTCGGCGCGGAAAATATAAATTTTTTCCTGCGTATAACCGGGCGACGGATATATTTCAAAAAGTTTGGTGAATTTTTCGGCAACCACTCCGCATTCTTCTTCAAGCTCTCTCGCCGCCGCCTTCTCCGGCGATTCGCCGGGATCTATCTTGCCCGCAGGCAATTCCGCCAACGTTTCCCCGTAAGCGTATCTGAACTGCCGCACAAGAAGTATTTTGCCGTCCTTTTCACAAAGCACACAGCTTCCGCCGCCGTGCTCTACGATCTCGCGGTAAGATTCTCTGCCGTCGGAAAGCAGAACGCGGTCCCTGCGCAGATTAAGAATTCTTCCTTTATATATGTATTCTTTGTGCAAAGTTTTCTCTTCAAAGTTCATTTATAATATCCTTTATAAGTTTTTCCGTCTTTCCCGCACGTCCGAAAAACAACAGTTTGTGCAATCTTGCCGCTTGCCTGTACGCCACAAAAGCATACGTAATTGCGTCTTTATCCTCTGACTCTATCACGTTGGCAAGCATGTCTATGACGAGGGTTAAGTCCTCTTTCTCTTTTTCGGAAAGCCTGCTTTCCTTGACCTTCTGCTTGTCGGCAAGCAAAATCGCTTTGAGTTTTTTGACGCCTTCGCCGTATGATTTTTTCATAAGCTCTTTTTCTTCGCGCCTGGCTTTTTCTTCGTTCTCGCGCTCTTTTTCCCTGCGCTCTTCTTCTTCGGAAAGAGCCTCCACCGGATCCTGCAGTCTGCCGTCGATCACGCTTTCCATAAGCGATTTGACGCAGTTGCCGAACGGGCGTATCATCGAATTGATAAACGCCGCATAGCTTGCGTAACAACTGCCGTCCTCATAAAAATATTTATCGAGAAAATCGGCAAGGACTATGCGCCCCCCGTCAATATCCACAAGAATGTTGAATATGAAGGCCAGAAGCTCTCTCGAATTGGGGGGAAGAACGAATTCGCCTTTGCTGTCGGCAAGATACGGACTTTTTACAAGATATTTCTCCTGCGCAGCTTTGTAATCAAAATCGGTCAGACAATTTTTGAAAAGCGCCAAAAGCGTGTCCGAAGCCGCAATCGATTTGAGCAAATTGACTATTTTTATATCGGCGAGTATATATTTACTGTCGATAAACTCGTCCATACGCAGCAAAAACAGATCGAGTTCTTCACGTTTGGTCAAGGTAATTTCCTCCGCACAACAACTTTTCAGCATAATTATACCACATTAAAAGGCAAATAAAAACTTTTTTTATCGTTAATTTATAAATTTTTCGATAAACTTGTTTACAAATTTCAAATATATGATATAATATGTGTACGCACATTTTAAACGGAGTTGATTTTGTTTCCAGCGAGACGTGTGCGGCTACACAATAAGCACGGAGTAAAGTTTATGCAGGTCAAAGGCGATTCTTCGCTTAACAAGTTAATAATATTATTCGTCTTTGACAAAATGGAAGTCCCGCTTTCCGAGAACACCGTTCTGGATATGTGCTGTTCTTCCAACAACTGGCTGGCGTACATGGATTGTCAGCCCATTCTCAGGCAGCTTCTCGACTGCGGCTGGATTTACAACATCAGCTCTTCGGGAGAGCCGCTTTATACCATTACTCCGGACGGTCGGATATGTCTTGCGAATTTCTTCATTAAAATTCCCGCTTCCACCCGTGAAGAAATTTCGCTGTTCATAAAACACAACCGCGCCAAATACCGCAGAAAACAGGAATGCGTTGCCGATTATTTTATGAATAAAGACGGAACGTATACCGTGTATCTTAAAATAATAGAACCCGTCCAACCGGTCCTGGAACTGAAACTTGTCGTTCCCAACCGGCAGATAGCCAAGGATATTTACAAAAAATGGGGCGAAAAAGCGGCGGACGTTTACCGAAATGTTTACGAGAATTTAGTGGATTAGGAGAGATATTATGCAGACTTATATGACAAGAGGAACATGTTCCAGACAAATAATATACGACGTGACCGAGGATAACAGAATCAAAAACGTCAAGTTTATAGGCGGATGCAGCGGCAATTTACAGGCTGTGGCGAGACTTGTCGACGGCAAACCCATTGATGAAGTTATCGCCACTCTCAAAGGCATCAAATGCCGCAGCAACACTTCCTGCGGCGACCAGTTGGCTTTAGCCCTCGAAGAATATAAGAAAAAACAAGCCGATAAGAAATAAAACGGCTTGTTTTTTTGTTTATCCGCAATATTGTTATTTTCCTTTATAACCGATCGGTATAATCTTTTTTGTTTTTCCTTCTCCGTTTCGTTTTTCAATCTGTTTTTTCTTTTTTCATGCCGCTTAAAACCGCACGCTCATTTTCGTGCCGACCCCGGGTTCGCTTTCGACCTCTATTTCAAAGCCCCATTTTTCGCACAGCTTTTTGACGATGGCAAGCCCCAGACCGAACCCCCCGTTTTTGCCGCCATGCGATTTATCGACGGTGAAAAATCTGTCGAAAATTCTTTTTTTATCGCTCTCGGCAATGCCTATGCCGGTGTCTTCGACGACGAAAAGAGGACGTTCGCCCGCCTTCGCCCGCACGGAGAGTTTTCCGCCGTGTTTATTATAACGTATGGCGTTGCGGATGAGATTACCCGCTATCTGCGTCACCGCTTCATGGCTGCATAGAACTATTACATCATCGTCGACGTCAATATCCGTCTCTAAATTTTTGGCAGCTATATCAGGCTCTGCCCCTGCGAGAATTTCGCGCACAATTTTAGAAACGTTAACCTCGCAAGGTTGCGTGCTTTCGATACCTATTTCGTTATAATTTATGATCGACGCGATAAGCGCCGTCAGCCTTTCGCTCTGCACGAGTATGGCATTAACGGCTTTTTCCCTCTGCTCTTCCTTTATGTTTCCGCTGCTCAGCAGTTCGGCAAAACCGCGTATACTTGTCAGCGGCGTGTTCATTTCATGCGTGACGTTGGCAACAAATTCATTCTTGAAATTGCGCATATTTTCGGCAAGAGTTTTCTGATCTGCAAGTTCGGCAGACAATATTTTTATTTTTTCGTCGCGCTCGCGCATCAAAACCGCCAGGCGCTGCAAATCGTCGTCATTGCAGTCGTAAGCCGACCCCGAAACGGCGCTTTTGGCGAGTGTTTCCAACGGTTGAAGCGCATATGCCGCCGAAATACAGGCGCATATAACGCAAATTACCGCGAACAATGCCGCAAAGCCGCCTACAACCCCGAATATATTGCCGAACGCCGTCCAAACAGATGTTTCTATACCTATTCTGACAAGCACCCCGTCCGTCGCCCTGCAATAAAAAATCATCGTTTTTCCGCCTGTCTTTCTGACGGAAAACCCTTCGCCTTCCGCCATGGCGATTTTTATCTCTTCCGCCGCAGCGGCGTTTTCACCATCGTGCCCGTCGCTGTCTGCAGTAACAACGCCTTCGGAAGTCAAAAAAGTCACGCGGGCGCCGCCCGTAAGCAGCGACAGCTCCTCGGCTGCCTGTAAACTCCGTTCGGCCATTCCCGCACGGTATAAATTCATATATACTTCAAGGTCCTGCCTTCGGCGCTCGGTAACCCCGTGATAATACACTTCGAGCGTTGCGGCAAAAAACAGAATAAGACATAAAACGGTTATGAAAAAAGTTGAAAGAACAATCCTTTTACGCATCTGTCAATCCGTTGCCGCGAACTTATATCCCATTCCGAAAACCGTAACGAGATTGTCCACGCCGAGTTTGCGCAGCCTTGCCACGTAATTGTCGAGAGTGCGTGTTTCGCCGCCGTCGTATCCCCACACGTTTATGAGCAACGTCTGACGCGAAAGCGCTACGTTTGGATTTTCCATAAAAAATTTAAGAAGCAGAAATTCTTTGTTTTTTAAAGGCAGCGTTCTGCCGTCAAGTTTCACAATCATTGTGTCCGCATTCAGCAAAAGCTTGCCTATGCGAATCACAGAAGGACTTTTCGTACGCCTGAGAGCGGCTTTTATCCGCGCTGTAAATTCTAAAACGCCGAATGGTTTGGTTATATAATCGTCCGCGCCGAGATTCAGCCCCTTAACCTTATCCGTCTCTTTTCCGAGCGCAGACAGCATTATACAGGAAGTCTGCGGACTGAAAGTCTTGACGCTTTTAAGCACGTCGAATCCGTTTCCGTCGGGCAGCATTACGTCTATAACCGCAACCTGCGGATAACCGCTCTTGACGGCTGCAGAAAATTCCGCCGCCGTGTGAAATACCGTGCAATCTATTTCCGCCGCATCTAAAGCGCAGACCACAAGTTCGCTTATGCTTTCATCGTCTTCAAGCAAAAATACCGAATAATCCATAAAATCACCTGTTATTTAAGTATATAACAATTCGGGTGAATTTACAAGCTATTTTATTCAAAAGAATGAGCAATATAGTTCAGATGGTCGCCTATACGTTCGAGATTATTTACGAGATTTACGAAAACGCTGCTGCTTTCGGCTTTACATTCTCCGTTGTTCAGCCGTTCTATATGATCGTTCATCAACTGAGTGCGCATTGTATCCACTTCGTTTTCTATTTCATCTGCCTGAACAAGAAGTTTTTGGTCTTTCGTAGACAAAAGCTCGTTTACTATTCCGTGCATTTCAAAAAGTTTTTCTTTCATCTTTTCAAGTTCGCCGACCACCGAAGCCGAAAAATCGAGTTCGTACTTGACGCGCCTTCTGGTATATTTAGTGATATTCTGCCCGAGTTCGGCAACCCTTATAACGTCGCCGACGCTGTGATGCATGGAAGAAACGGCCTTTTCAACGTGCTCTATTCCTCCCGCCGCCGAAATCTTTACAAGATAATCCGTTATATTCTGACAGCTTTCGGTAACCTGTTCGACATACCTTTCAACTTCTTCTGTTTTGGAAACGTCTGCCTTTTCAAACCCCGCAAGAGCCAATCCGAACGACGCCATAGCCGTTTCGAGAGCCGAAAGCATCTCCTTATCCGCGGCTTCGAGCGCAACAGTCGGCGCGTTGAGCAGACGTTTATCGAGAAATGTAGCTTTTTCGTGCGCCGCTGTCTTTTTATCTTTGATAAGTTTTTCGGAAAGATAAACGAAAACGCCGGTAAGCGGCAAAAACATTGCCGTGCATATAACGTTGAAAGCCGTGTGAAACATCGCTATCTGCGTACCGGGATAACCTTTGAACCATGACCCGAAAGTAACGTCCATAAATGACGGAAATATAAGAAGAACGGTAAAGAAAATGACAGAGCCGAACACGTTGAACATCAGATGTATCAGCCCTGCGCGACGGGCATTGGCGCTTGAGCCGATGGACGACATAAGCGCGGTCACGCAAGAACCGATATTCGTGCCTAAAACAATATATAAAACCGAATTGCCGCCCCCGCCGACGACTATTCCCGCACTCGCCATGGTAATGAGCACCGAAGTTATAGCCGAGCTGCTTTGAGTTATAGCCGTCAGAATAATTCCCACCAGCAAAAGAAGCAAAGGATTTTTTATATTGCTTAACAGATTTGTCACGGCGCCGTCGGCATCAAGATCGCTTAAAGATCCGCTCATTATTTTAAGGCTGACGAAAACCAGCCCTAACCCCGCAAATAACAGCCCCACGCTCTTGACCTTGTCGTTTTTGGAAAGCATGTCGGCGAATATGCCGCCGAAAGCAAAAAGAGGGAAAAAATTAGTGAAATCGAAAGATTCAAGCGCCGCTATCTGCGCGGTGATGGTGGTTCCGATATTGGCGCCCATGATGACGGTTGTCGCCTGATAAAGCGTCATTATGCCTGCGTTCACAAGACCGACAACCATAACCGTCGTAAGCCCCGAGCTCTGCACTATCGCCGTAGTGACGGTCCCCACGCCGACGCCGACCAGCTTTTTCTTTGAAGATTTATCGAACAGCTTGCGTATTTTGTTGTTCGCAAGCTTTTCCATATTATCCGAAAGCACTTTAACGCCGATAAGTAACCCTCCGACTCCGCCCAGAAGCCACAATACCGTATAAAGATAATCAAGCGCCGTCATATTTTTCTCATCCGTACTCCGCTTTTTTCTTTCATTATATAAAAATTTTGTATATCTTTTGTATTTTATTTGTCACAAAAATGTAATTTGTCTTTTTTGAAACAGTTAAAAAACAGTGCCGCCGAATTGAAAAATTCCTTAAATATATTGAAATTTTTACATTCTTCACGCCTAAACAGACAATATATAAAAGCTATTATCCTACGCTATTCAGGCCCGCTTCCGTTGATGCCGGAACGCTGCATATCGGTCTGATATAAAAAACGTCGGACTATCTGTCTCTCCCGGTTCGTTATATCCTTCATCCGGCAGTTCCGAAATTTGTTTCTTTTCGCAGCCTTCCACAATAACAGGCCTTAACGCACCGTAACTGTCCGAACGTAACTTAAACGAAGCGACCGGCTTGCCGTCAACGGTCTTGATTATATATCCCTCGCTTTTCAAGCCCTGTTTTCCGTAACTCAAAACACGTTGTTCTCCCTCGTATAAGTCAGGGTATTCGCCTTCGGAAGCTTTTACTATTTCTGCCTGCGGAACGGGTATATACGATTTAATGACGCTGCGGCGCTCATATTTTTCGCGCATCGGCTCACCGTAAACGCTGACGGTCAATTTTTTTCCGTCTGCTTTTGCAAATAACAAAACGGGATTATCCGTATTGTTAACGAATTTGAGATCCGCGCTGCCGGAATTTACCATCGCGTCGAATGATGCGGCTACATAACTCACAGATAAGCTGTGCGCATGATATTCGGTAATTTTAAGGCCTCCGAGAAGAGCGGCATTATAAAGCGTTGTCGATACCTGGCACACTCCCCCGCCGACGCCGTCCACAAACTTGCCGCCGGATATAATTTTAGCGGCTTTATAGCCGCGCGCCGTCGTTCTTTCGCCCACTGTGCGGTTGAACGAAAATTCTCCGCCGACGTCTATCAGCGTACCGTTTATCGCTTTTGCCGCAAGGACAATATTGCTCTTTCTTGATTCGGAAGACTTCGAATAAGATGTATAAAACTGCGAACGGCATTCTAAAAACTCCGGTTTCAGCCCGTAAAACGGCATTGAAGCCGCGGCAGCATAATATTGCGGTTCAATCGCTGCGGTAACCGACGGTATAAAAACACAAACCGCCGCCAATATACATATAATTAAAGATAAAATTTTTCTTTTCATGATTTTGTAATTATTATGAGT
The DNA here is from genome assembly GCA_959605945.1 of uncultured Clostridia bacterium. Lineage (GTDB taxonomy): Bacteria > Bacillota > Clostridia > Christensenellales > Borkfalkiaceae > UBA1259. The sequence continues at coordinate 10,513 of CAUHGY010000032.1, forward strand.
ATTTTTTTGTTTTTTATTATCCGAAAAGGCGGCACCGAAGCGTATATCCGAAAAATTACTCTGCAAAATCCCACGGTTAAAAAACGATACTATGTAACAAAAATATTATCCGGTAATAAATTAATAACCGTCTTGTAAATTCTCACGCAAACTGTTATAATACGCGTGTAACTTAAAGTTACAGACAACAATTTTCGGAGGAAAAAACATGAAAAATTACAGTTTGGTAAAAGTAACCGACGGAGCAAGAACGGAATTGCACGACGCGCTCAATCTCACCGGCGCGGAAATAAGCGTCAATACGCTTCCGGCAGGCGCAAAAGTGCCTTTCGTTCACGCCCATAAAAATAACGAAGAGATATATGCCGTACTGGAAGGCAAGGGCAGCGTAATTATAGACGGTGAAAAAATAGAGCTGACCGCAGGAAACTGGCTCCGCATCTCCCCTTCCGCCAAAAGGCAATTCGCCGCCGGAGACGACAGCGCGATCAAATATATATGCGTACAAGTCAAAGAAAACTCGCTCGGCGCGTATACCATGGACGATGCGATAGCGTTTTGAACGATGATAAAATTACTTTACCGGGTGCGGAATAAAACCGCACCCGGTAAAGTTTTATGAAAAAAATTCTAAAATCCGCAAAAGTCGCTTGCGGAAATAATTCGGCCTGTCATTAACCGTCGAACTCCGTTACGGAACATCTATTTTTCGGCATTTTCCTGTTCGTCTTTTTTGAGTTTCGTTAAGAGAGGTTTATCATGCGAAGACAAAAACGCCCCTGCCATCATAAGCACCAGAGCTATGAAATATATATAATCCGGCATCTCGCGGAAAATAATCAGCGAGAAAAATGCGCCTATAAACGGCGAAACGGCATAATAGGCGCTTGTGCGGGCGGCTCCGAGCGTTCTCTGTGCATACACATAGAGAAAAATACTCATTCCGTACGCAACAAACCCAACCCCAAGGACGGAAACGACGCTCCAAAACGAAGAAGGCCGTTCTCCGATGATAAAACCGATTATAATCGATCCCAAACCCGAAAAAATGCCCTTTAAAAGCACGATCTGCAACGGATCTTTGGAAGATATTTTACGCGTGCAGTTATTTTCGAATCCCCAGCAAACACACGCAATCAGAATAAATATCGATCCGTAAGAAAATTGCAGGCTTGAAATATTATCAAAAGAAAGCAGTGCGCACGAAAGCGTTACAAACAATATACCCATCCATAAACGCAGACTTATTTTTTCTTTAAACACTATCAACGCTATAACAGCCGTCGCAACGATTTCAAAATTATTCAGAAGCGACGCATTCGCCGCCGTCGTCGCCCGCAGACCGAACAGCAGACATATAGGGGCAGCTATGTCAAGCAGTATCATTGCCGCCGTATAAGGCAATTCTCTTTTTGTGAGCTTTTCTTCTTTGACATGCGTTCTTTTAATTTTCCTGAAAGCGGCTATTATTCCCATGCCTGTGCCTGCCCCGAGATATAAAAAACCTGCCATAAGCGTAGGCGGCATATAACCTAACAGGATTTTTGAAAGCGGCGAATTGATGGCATAAAGCGCTGCCGCAAGTACGGCAAAAAATATTCCCGTTTTGACCGAACCGTCTTTCATAACAACCTGTCAATCGCATTCTGCAGTTGCTGAATGGCTTCTTCATTTTTTTCCGCTGCCGCTTTGACAAGGCAATGGTCCATATGGTCTTTCAGAACAATTTTACTTGCGCCGACAATTTCGGCTTTGACCGCGGAAAGCTGAATCAAAACTTCGCTGCAATCCCTGCCGTCTTCTATCATTTTTTTAATTGCCGATAAGTGCCCGATCGCTATGGACAGCCTGTCCAGAACCTGTTTTGTATGTTTGTGTTTATTCATATTTACTCCTATCCCCCCCCCCATGGGGGGGGGTAGAAAGTATTATAATATTATTTTTTTCGCCTGTCAACTATTATAAATGATTATCCCGCAATCCGATGCCTTGCTTTATGAATTTCGGCGAATTAAAAAAGCTACGGAAATATTTTGCAGAAAAATTTTACCGCATGCAGCGCGTTTAATTTTAAAACACGCGACAAATATTCATTTTTAATTTCTTGTAAAACAGCGCCGCGAACATATTTGGCAAACGGTGAAAAGCGTGAAAGGTTATCCGATCAAGTCGGCCGAAAATAAATTCAACATATAAAAAATGATTTTTTTCATACAAAAATTACCCGTATCGAAAAACAACCTGTCACGCTGCCGCGGCGGCAATCAAAACAGAATGCCCATTCAAAACATCGGACTAAACGATAACCGTCATGTTATTTCCGTCAAACGAATGTTATGGAAAATCAAAAAATGCAGCGCCGACGACAGACGCTCTAAATAACGCCGCACGATGACGGTACACGTCGTTTTACAGGTAAAAACCGGACTTCCGATGCGCTTACGGGTAATTAATTGCTCAACGTCATTCAAAGCATAACTGCGCCGGCAAAACTTATCTTTAATTTAACATACAAAAACAGGACCCCGCCGTAAGCGGGGTCCCGAAGTTTGGTAGAGACAGAGGGACTCGAACCCACGGCCTCTTGCATGTGAAGCAAGCGCTCTAACCGACTGAGCTATGTCTCCGAAACGATAATCATTTTAACACATTAAAATAATTTTGGCAAGTGATTTCCATTAAAAATCTTTTGCCTGACGCTTAAATATTTTACGGCAAAGGCGCGGATTTTTTCCGAAATTCGCATCAAACGCATCTATTATTTCGAAGAAACGATTTCCATGAAAAAAGCGTAAACCTTATTATTATATGTTTTTTCGTTTTTGCCCTGAGTCAAAAAGGATAAACGGCGCTGTAAACGCGCAGCAAGGGTTTCAAAAACACCGCAGTAGTCGCTGCGGCGCAGACCGTCTGCGGCACAGCCGCATAAAACGATGCAAAAAAATAGGCTTTAGCCGCTTCCGCCGTATAACCGTAAAAAAGCGGCGTTATAACATTGTCAAGCAAGGTAAAACACAACGTCATAACTGCTGCCGCGGCTATCAGCGCAATATGTTTTTTTATGTCTAATTTTCTTCCGAATTTTCGCCCCATAATGCCGATCGCCAGTGCGAACAGATTAAAATATACAAGATATAAAATCAGCACGTTTGGGAAAAAACCGAAAAGAATACACCGTAAAAACGAAAATGCGGTAACTGCCGACACAGCTCGCTTTATCCCGAAAAAATATGCAAAACTCAAAACCATTACCGTAACTATTTCCGCTCCCGATACTGCCGCAAGAGCAACCTGCCCGCTTATGAGAAGGGCGGTAAATATCCCGATCAAAATAATTTCTTTGGTGATACGCATATCAGAAAGCCGTCAGAAAAAGTACATACCGGCAGCCGTCGGTTATTTTTATGCCCGAAATTCCCGCAGTTGCCGAACGAAAAGTCTTTCCGTCCGCCTGAATTTCCGTACCCCATTCGCTGTTGTCAACATATTCGGGGTCGTCAGTATAAATCATCCAGCAAGGATTTCCCGCTATACCGTTCTCCACTCCGTTCACCGAAGTGATGAAAGCGCCGTACGCGCCTTCCGAACAGGTAAAATCAATTTTGCCGTCGTCTTTAAGCATAAGCATGTAATCGTACAGAGTAGTTTCATCCGAAAAAGCGTATTCTTCATGGTCGACAAGAATTATCACCGGATCAGCCTGATTTTTCCCGCAGCCGACAAACATCAAAGCTGCAATCAAACACAATGAAATTGCACATATTTTCATAATACTTTTCTTTCTGCACATATTCTATACCCACAGACGTTTTTTTGGTTGTTATATCAAATTATCGGGCGCTCATTAAAATACCGACGCGCGCCCGAAACGGGCGCGCGTCAAAAGCTGCCGCATTTATCCATGCCCGAAACGGCAACACATTGAATGCAGGCAGGTTATCGGACTTTGACCGTAATGACAGTTGCGGCGGATTTTCACCGCGCTTCCCCTGCTTTCCGCATAAAACGACTCCGCATTCCGTATTCAGTTTTTATTGCATACCTTAATTAAGCGAGGCGTTCACGCTTTCGGCGTATCTGACCGTCTCCATGGCGTCTTTTGCGTATTTATCCGCGCCTATTCTTTTCGCACACTCTTCATTCAGAACGGCGCCGCCCACAACTATCTTACACTGCGGAACTTTTTGCCGCAGCAGCTTTATAGTCTGTTCCATCGCAGGCACGGTAGTGGTCATCAGTGCGCTCAGCCCCACTATAGGCGCATTGAGCGCCGCCGCCCGCTCGGCAATGACTTCCGGAGCGACGTCTTTTCCGAGATCGGTAACGTCGAAACCGTAGTTTTCGAGCATCAGTCTGACGATGTTTTTGCCGATGTCGTGAATGTCGCCCTTGACCGTCGCGATGACGAAAGCGCATTTATCCGCCTGACGCCTGCCGCCCATCAGCGCCTTTATTTCGCCGAAAGCAGCCTTTGCCGCTTCCGCACTCATCAGAAGCTGGGGCAGATATATCTTTTTTTCTTCATACCCTTTACCCACAACGTCAAGCGCGGGCACAATGTCATCTGCAATCACCGCAAGGGCGTCTTTTTCTTTAAGCAACTCCCTTGCTGCCGCGGCAGCGCTCTCTTTAAGGCCCTTTTCAACGGCATTTTGCAAAGCGGATTTAAATATTTCCCCGTTGGCCGCCCCTTCCTGTTTGGGATTTTCCGAAGAAGAAACAACATTAAAAGCTTCCGTTGCGTGATAATTTTCCGCAAACTTTATATACTCTCCGAAATTTTCGTCCAAACCCGTCAATGCAAGAAACGTGCGGTATGCTTTCATCATTTCTGCCGAATAAGGGTTCATTATCGCCGCCGACAGCCCGCATCCGAGCGCCAGCGTGAAAAAAACGGCGTTAACAATGTCCCGCTGCGGCAGACCGAAAGAAACGTTGGAAACCCCGAGCGAAGTCTTTGCGCCCAGTTTTTCGGTTATGAGCCTTATCGCCGCGAGCGTCTCTTTGGCCGCATCTTTATCTGCACTGACGGTGAGAGCCAGCGGATCGAAAATCAGATCTTTAGCCGAAATTCCGTAATTCTTCGCAGCGGCAATTATTTTTTCGGCAACCGCAAGCCTTCCTTCAGCCGTCTGAGGAATGCCGTTTTCGTCAAGAGTAAGACAAACCGTCAGTCCGCCGTATTTTTTTACGAGCGGAAAAACGGCATCCATGCTTTCTTTTTTCCCGTTTACCGAATTAATCATCGCCTTGCCGTTATATGAACGCAGCGCCGCTTCCATGGCTATCGGATCCGACGTGTCTATCTGCAACGGCAGATCGGTAACCGCCTGCAATTCACTGACGAGAGTTCTGAGGACCTTTTTTTCGTCAATCTCGGGAAGCCCCGCGTTGACGTCCAGAATATGCGCGCCTTTTTCCTGCTGTGAAACGCCTTCTTTCAAAACATAATCTATATCGCCCGCTTTAAGGGCTTCTTTAAGTTTCTTTTTGCCCGTGGGATTTATTCTCTCGCCGATAAGCACGGGACTGCTACCGAAAAATACGGCGTGCGTATTTGACGAAACCGCCGTGAAATTTTTTTCCGTGACCGGCAACGGTTTTACCGACGAAGTTCTCCTGACAAGTTCTCTTATATATTCGTCGGTCGTGCCGCAGCATCCGCCGCATATTCTGACGCCTTTTTTTACAAGTTCGGCCGTCTTTTCGGCAAAATCGCGCGCGTTAAGATCGTATACGGTATTCCCGTTTTCTATGCGCGGAAGCCCCGCGTTAGGCTTGAAAATTACGGGTAAAGAAGAATATTCAATATATTTCTCCGCCGTTCCGCGCAATTGGTCGGGTCCGAAAGAACAGTTCAACCCTATGGCATCCGCACCCAAGCCTTCGAGCATGAAAACCATTGCCGCGGCGTCTGCTCCCGTCATAAGCTTTCCGTCCTCTCCGAAAGCGTTGCAGACGAAAACCGGCAGGCTGCAATTTTCCTTCGCCGCAATAAGCGCCGCCTTGGTTTCGTAGCTGTCGCTCATAGTCTCTATAAACACAAGTTCGGCGCCGTTCGCCTCACCCGCCTTCACGGTGCGGGCGAAAATATCCACCGCCGTTTCGAAATCCATATCTCCGTAAGGTTTCAGCATACGCCCCAAGGGACCAATGTCCAGCGCTATCCATTTAGGCTGCGTTCCCGAACTTAACCGCCTTGCATCGTCGGCATTAGTCATCGCCGCTGCAATTACTTTTTCAAGCTGACTTTGAGAGAATTTCAGGCTGTTCGCACCGAAAGTATTAGCGCATACTACGTTGCTGCCGGCATCGAAATAACCTTTATGTAACCCGATTATATCTTCGCGGCGGGTTATATTCAGCAGTTCGGGAAATTCCCCGGCTTTAAGTGCCGTCTGTTGCAAAACCGAACCGGTAGCCCCGTCGAGATATAAAATATTTTCTTTTATATATTCTTTTAAAGTCATTGTCAGCTCCTGTATTCGCAGTCTTTTTTCCCGCAGGATGCACAACTCGCACCATACTCTTCCGAAAGCAAAGCGTTTTTTATGCCCACAATCGCCGTAACTGATTTCGAAGGCGACATAATAAGATTTTCGCCAAGCATCACGCCTATTTTACGCGGACAGTCAAGCGCGGCGAAAATATCGCGCTGAAATTCTAAAGATAAATCTCCGTACCCCGCGGAATACCTTGAAGTTAAGGTTTTTCCCGAGACGAGCAGATCATTTTTTAAATCATCGCAGAACGTATCGCACAGGCTCTCTATCTTCTCGGTACCTATCGCCTGCATAATCACCGCTTTTGCAGGCGACGTCACGGAATATTTCATAATAAGCCTGTCAATACCCGCACCAACCGTCGCCGCAAAAATAACTGCGCTGCGGCAATCCTTAAGGCGCATTGCAAGATCCGCCGAATCTGCCGCGGCAAAACCGAAATCGACCGTCAGGCCGCTTATTTTTACGGGAAACTCCCCGTAACATGTTTTGGCGGAAAAAACGCCGCAGGTCTCTTTAAGACATTCATCGAGCAGTTCTTCCATCTGCGGCAGGGACGATCTGACCCCTGCATAGCGCAATATTTCTCTGCGGTCGCAGGGTATGTTTCCGTAAAACTTAACGCACACCGCCGCCATATCAGTTAAGAATATCCGAAAGATTGTACAGTATCCGCTCGGCGACGTCGGGCTTATTCATCGAATAAACGTGAACGTTGTGTATGCCGTTGGCAAAAAGATCTATTATCTGATCTGTCGCGTACACTATGCCTGCCTGTTTCATAGCTTCCGGACTGTAACCGAACTTGTCCACAAGACTTTTAAAACGCTGAGGCATAAACGAACCCGAAAGTTTTATTGCCCTTTCAACCTGTTTGGCATTGGTTATGGGCATCACTCCGGGCATGACCGGAACGGTTATGCCCGCTTCGCGGATTTTATACAGAAAATTATATAATAAATTATTGTCGAAAAACATTTGTGTGGTCAGAAAGTCACAGCCTGCTTCAACTTTTTCTCTGAGATACCGAATATCTTCCTGCTGATTTCGGCTTTCAGGGTGAATTTCGGGATAACACGCGCCGCCCACGCACAGATCGGGGGCTTTTTTCTTGATTTCCCTGACAAGATCGACAGCATGCCTGTAATCGCAGCGATCTAAGTCTTCATCGGTAAATTCGGGCGGGATATCTCCGCGAAGCGCCATCACGTTTTCTATTCCCGAAGCCTTAATTTCCGTTATTCTCTCCCCTACCGTTTTTTTCAGCGATGAAACGCATGTAAGATGAGCAAGCGAAGGCACGCCGTATTCATATAGAATTTTTTTAGCTATATCCAAAGTATATTTGCTGGTTCCGCCGCCGGCCCCGTAAGTGACGCTCATGAACGCGGGCCTGAGCTGTGCAATTTTCTCCACTGCCGCCTGCACGCTTTCGAATGCCGATTCCGTTTTGGGCGGAAAAACTTCAAAAGAGAGAGTAAATTTATCCTGAGTTAGCAGATCCTTTATTTTCATAACGAACTTTCCTGACTTTTTGTATTTATTATTCTATCACTTTCTGCCGTTATAATCAACAAAATTTTTACTATCGGGCAAAAGTACGGCATATTTTACTCATAAAAGGCTGAAAAACGGCAACGTAAAGATTTGATTATTTATTAGGCAAATGTTATAATAAATATAAAATACAAAACCGTTTTAACCGCTCGCGCCCGAAACCCCAACAAACCTCAATGCGTTTAACGAATAATAAATCGTTCTTAAATAATTATCATGAATCAAACAGGCGGAGATCAAAATGAAAGTTATCGGAAAACAGCTGAACAGCAAAAACTGCATAATATGCGGCATGGAAAATACACTCGGAGTCAAAGCGCCGTTTTACGTGCTTGACGACCAGAGCGTGGCAAGCATCTTTCAATTCAGGCCCGAACACCAAAGCTATCCCGAAAGAACGCACGGCGGTATGATATCGGCTATGCTCGACGAGCTTATCGGCCGCGCTCTCTGGATAAATGAATCTGCATCTTACGGCGTGACCACTTCTCTGACGATCACATATCGGAAACCCGTCCCATACGGTGTGCCACTGAAAGCCCGCGGCTACATAACATTCAACTCTCCTCGCGGATTCTCCGCCAAAGGCGAAATTTACGATATGGACGGCAACCTTCTGGCTCAGGCAAACGGCAAATATTTGAAGCTTCCTTCTGAAAAGATCGCCGAAGGAATAAATATGGACGCCGAAATGTGCTACGATATAAAGGATGATGTGACCGAAATAGATTTCCCGCCGAAAGAAATTTGATTTTTCGCAGCCGGAAATACAGTATTATACCGCCGCTTCCGCATAAACGGAGCGGCGTTTTTGTTTTTTAAATACAAATGCACTGATAAAGACAAACGCAAAATTGAAATTTGCAATTTTTACTTTATTTTTTATAACAAAATTTTAAATTGTTAACAGCATTTCGCTTAACCGCCAAAGCATTCACAAATCCGTATTTCTCCGAATATTATGTTATAGTAACACCAAGGAGGAATTTTTTATGTGCTTATTCGGTTGCAATAATTGTAACTGTAATTGTAACAGACCCGGCTGCAACGGACCTTTGATAATCCGCGGGCCTATGGGTCCGACAGGTCCTGCCGGTCCCCGTGGTCCGATAGGGCCTCAA
>CAUHGY010000033.1 GCA_959605945.1 uncultured Clostridia bacterium
GCGTGGAATTCGATTATTCTACCGTGCATGCCGTGACGACCATAAGAAAATCGGGCTATGAAGCGATTATCATAAACAACAATCCCGAGACGGTCTCCACCGACTATACTACGGCAGACAAGCTTTATTTCGAACCGCTTACGGCAGAAGACGTGATGAATATAATCGAGTTTGAAAAACCGCTCGGGGTCATCGCGTCTTTAGGCGGGCAGACTGCTATAAATCTTGCCGAACCTCTGATGAAGCGCGGTGTAAAGATCATCGGGACCGACTGCGAAGCCATAGATCGCGCCGAAAACCGCGACGCTTTCGAAAAACTGCTTGCCTCACTCAATATTCCCCAGCCTAACGGCAGGGCCGTCACCGCCATAGAGGACGGCGTGAAAGCCGCAAAAGAGATAGGTTATCCCGTGCTGGTGCGCCCCAGTTTCGTTCTCGGCGGCAGGGCCATGCAGATTGTAAACGACGAAGAGCATCTGCGCAGGTATTTGAAGACCGCCGTCGAAATCGATGAGGACAAACCCGTGCTTGTCGATAAATATATCGTCGGCAAGGAAGTGGAGGTTGACGCGATTTGCGACGGTACGGATGTTTTCGTTCCCGGAATTATGGAACTTGTAGAGAGAACGGGCATTCACTCCGGCGATTCCATAAGCGTTTATCCCGCATTCAGCATTTCGGACAAAGTAAAGGGCACGATTTTGCAGTACGCCAAAAAACTGGGGCCGGCAATCGGCATCGTCGGGCTTTACAACATTCAGTTCATAGTAGACAAAAACGAAAAAGTGTTTATAATAGAAGTCAATCCCCGTTCTTCGCGCACCGTGCCGTTCCTGTCTAAGGCGACGGGTTACAGCCTTGCGGATATTGCTACCGAAGTGATTCTCGGTAAAAGTCTTAAAGAACAGGGCATATTCGCACTTTACCCGGAAGAAAAAAAGCGTTGGTACGTTAAAGTGCCGGTGTTCTCTTTCAATAAGATCCGCGGACTTGACGCCTATCTTTCTCCCGAAATGAAATCTACGGGGGAAGCTATCGGATATGACGATAAATTGAACCGTGCGTTTTATAAAGGTCTGCAGGCTTCGGGCATGAAACTGCAGAATTACGGCACCGTTTTCGTGACGGTTGCAGACAGCGACAAAGAGGAAGCGCTGCCGCTGATTAGGCGCTTTTACAATCTCGGTTTCAACATTCAGGCGACGCGCGGTACCGGCGAGTTTTTGAAAAAGAACGGCGTACGCACTCATATTCTGGGCAAGATAAGCGACGGAAGCGACGAAATACCTCAGGCGATCAGAAAGGGATATCTTGCCTATATCATCAACACCGGCACGGGCGGAGCGGGAAGTTCCGATACCGCCACGCACGACGGTTACGAGATAAGGCGTTTAGCCATAGAAAACAACGTCAATATATTCACGTCTCTCGATACGGTTTCCACCCTTTTAGACGTTCTGGAAGAAACTACTCTCTGCATATCCACGATAGACGCTTAAAACGGGGATGAAATGAAACAGGGATTATTTGAAATAATCGAAAATAAAGAGATTGCCGCGGGAGTGAAAAAACTTGTTTTGAAAGGCGATGTTTCGGCCGTGACCGCGCCCGGGCAGTTTATCAATATTAAACTCGAAGGTTTTTATTTGCGCCGGCCTATATCGGTGTTCGATCTCGGAAAGGACAGCGTTGCCGTAATCTATAAGGTGGTGGGCGGCGGAACGGAATACCTTGCCGGACTTTCGGGCGGTTTTCTCGACGTGCTTACGGGGCTGGGCAACGGCTACGACCTGACTTCTTCGGGCGACAGCCCGCTGCTTATCGGCGGCGGAGCAGGCGTACCGCCGATGTATTATCTTGCCAAAAAACTTATTTGCAGCGGGAAACGGGTGACAGCCGTGCTCGGATTCAACACAAAGTCGGAAATCTTTTGTAAAAAAGATTTTGAAGATCTCGGCGTGCAGACGATAATCACCACGGCCGACGGCAGTTGCGGCGTCAAAGGATTTGTCACCGACGCGATAAAGGGGCTTGATTATTCGTATTTTTATGCATGCGGACCGCAGGGAATGCTTAAAGCCGTATGCGACGCGACTGTTACGAGCGGACAATTGAGTTTCGAAGAACGCATGGGCTGCGGCTTCGGCGCCTGCATGGGTTGCAGCTGCAAAACGCTTTACGGCAGCAAACGTATCTGCAAAGACGGACCGGTGCTCAAAAAGGAGGAAATAATATGGGGAGACTGAGCGTAAATTTATGCGGCATAGAACTCGACAACCCCGTAATTCCCGCCAGCGGCACTTTCGGCTACGGCTATGAGTTTGCCGAGCTTTACGATATAAATATACTCGGAACGTTTTCTTTCAAAGGTACTACTCTCGAACCGCGTTTCGGCAATCCCACTCCGAGAATAGCCGAGTGCCCGTCAGGCATGCTCAATGCGGTGGGGCTGCAAAATCCCGGAGTCGATAAAGTTATCGGCGAAGAGCTTGCAAGGCTGTCGAAATGTTTCAATAAAAAAGTAATGGCGAACGTCAGCGGCTTTTCAGTAGAAGAATACGCGAAAACCTGCGAAAAGCTCGACGCGTGCGATATTGTCGGCTGGCTTGAAGTCAATGTCAGCTGTCCCAACGTTCACGGCGGGGGAATGAGTTTCGGCACCGATCCAAAAGCCGTTCAGGCGGTTGTCAAAGCCGTCAGAAAAGTCGCCTCAAAGCCGATCATAATCAAACTTTCGCCCAATGTAACGGACATAACCGAGATAGCAAAAGCCGCCGAAGCCGCCGGCGCGGACGGAATAAGCCTCATTAACACCGTTCTCGGTATGCGTATGGATTTGAAAACAAGAAAGCCGCTTCTTAAAAATATTACCGGCGGACTTTCGGGACCTGCGGTGTTTCCCGTAGCGGTAAGAATGGTCTACCAAACGGCAAGGGCGGTAAAAATTCCCGTCGTCGGAATGGGCGGCGTCAGCAGCGCCGAAGACGTTCTGGAAATGCTTATTGCCGGCGCTACCGCCGTCGAAGTGGGCGCCGCAAATCTCGTTAATCCGTATGTTTGCAGAGATATTATAGAGAATTTGCCTAAGGTTATGGACAGATATAAAATTAAAACTATAAAAGAAATAGCGGGAGGTGCTCTCTGATGGCAAAAGACGTGATTATTGCGCTCGATTTCGACAGTAAAGAAAAAACCCTTGAATTTTTGGATAAATTCAAAACGGTAAAACCTTTTGTAAAGATCGGCATGGAGCTTTTTTATGCCGAAGGCCCTGATATCGTGCGTGAGATAAAGAGCCGCGGTCACAAAATATTTCTTGACCTTAAACTTCACGACATACCGAATACGGTTAAAAAAGCAATGGCGGCGCTGTCTAAACTCGACGCCGATATGTTCAACCTGCATGCCGGCGGTACGGTCAATATGATGCGTGCGGCGGTTGAGGGTTTGACCCGTCCCGACGGTACAAGGCCGCTTTTAATTGCCGTTACGCAGCTGACATCAACAGACCAGGAAAGTATGGAACGCGATCTGCTGATAAAAGAACCCATAGACAAAGTTGTCATGCACTACGCCGAAAACGCCGCCGAAGCGGGGCTTGACGGAGTGGTGTGTTCGCCGCTTGAAGCGGGTAAGGTTCATTCTGTTTGCGGCAGAGAATTTCTTACAGTCACCCCCGGGGTGCGCTTCGCCGGCGGCGACGCAGGCGATCAGAAGCGCATAACAACGCCTGCCGGAGCAAGAGAACTCGGCTCTGATTACATAGTGGTGGGCAGACCTGTCACTGCTGCGGAAGACCCCGTTGCAGCCTATGAGAGATGCGTGGCCGAATTTTTAGCTAAAGGAGAAGAGTAATGAAAGACATTTCAAGGATCATAGCAAACGATCTGCTCGACATAAAGGCAGTATTTTTCCGTCCCGATAAACCGTTTGTATGGGCGAGCGGCATAAAAAGCCCCGTCTATTGCGATAACCGTCTGATTCTTTCGGCGCCCGACGTCAGAAACCGCGTTGAGCAGGCGATTGCGGACACCGTGAAGGAATTCTATCCGCAGACTGAGATATTGATGGGGACATCCACTGCGGGAATAGCCCATGCAGCTATTGCGGCGCATATTCTCGGCCTCCCGATGGGATATGTCCGCTCGGGAGCAAAGGATCACGGCAGAGGAAACCGCATAGAAGGCAGACTTGAAAAAGGGCAGAAAACCGTGGTTGTCGAAGATCTGATTTCAACCGGGGGCAGCGTTATAGAAGTTGTGGATGCTCTGCGTGAAGAAGGCGCGGATGTGCTCGGCATAGTCAGCATATTTACATACGGCATGAAAAAAGGTCTTGAGCGTCTCGCCGCGGCGGAAGTGAAAAACGTTTCTCTTACCGATTTTGACGCGATAGCCGCGATTGCCGCCGAAAAAGGATATATAAAACCCACGGATATAAAAAGACTGACGGCGTTCAGAGATAACCCGTCTGACGAAAGCTGGATAAAGGAAAACATATGAAAAGCGTAATCGATATATTGGATTTGACAGTCGCCGAAGTGGACGGGCTTCTCGCCACGGCAGAGGACATAATCGCTAATCCCGCAAATTATGCCGAAAAATGCAAGGGCAAAAAATTAGCCACGCTCTTTTTTGAGCCGTCTACCAGGACCCGCCTTAGTTTCGAAGCCGCAATGCTGGAACTCGGCGGCAGCGTCATCGGCGTTTCTTCGGCAGAGAACTGTTCCGCATCAAAAGGCGAAAGCGTAGCGGACACTGCAAAAGTTTTAAGCTGTTATGCGGATATAATCGCCATGCGGCACCCTAAAGAAGGCGCGCCTTACGTTGCCGCGCTTAATGCCGGAATTCCCGTGATCAACGCGGGCGACGGCGGGCATAAGCATCCCACTCAGACGCTTGCCGATCTTCTGACCATCAAACGGGAAAAAGGGCGGCTGGATAATCTGACAGTCGGTTTCTGCGGCGATTTAAAATACGGCAGGACCGTACATTCGCTTATCGGCGCGCTTTCGAGATACGGCAATATAAATCTCGTTCTGATTTCGCCGGAAGAACTTAAAATTCCCACTTACGTCAAAAAAGACATCATCGAAAAACACGGCATGCAATTTTGCGAAACTTCCGATCTGGAAAGCGTGCTCGGCGGCCTCGATGTTCTGTATATGACCAGAATTCAGCAGGAAAGATTCAGCGACAGGGCAGAGTACGAACGCCTTAAAGACGTGTATATTCTTACCGAGGAAAAGATGAAAAAGGCAAAGAGCGATATGTCCGTTCTGCACCCTCTTCCGAGAGTAAACGAAATCAGCGTAGGAGTCGACAAGGATCCGAGAGCATGTTACTTTAAACAGGTTTTCAACGGTAAAATAATGAGAATGGCGCTCATTTTAAAACTGCTCGGCGACGCTGCGGACCCTGCGCCGGTCGCTGTGAAGGGTAAAGCCGTTACGGGGTTGAAATGCACTAATCCCCGATGCATCACTTCGACCGAGCAGGAGATAGAGCATCGTTTTCAGCCGTCCGTAGACGGAAAAGTGCTGCGTTGCGTTTACTGCGATAAAACCGCCGCGGAATTATAACGGCCGTTCGGAAACTTTTGAAAAGTGCGGATTTAACTGAATGCGGGCATAAATTTTAATTGGTGGTATAAATATGAAAAACGTAATATCCGATGCGAAAAGTATGCCGGTTCTGGCAATATGCTACGATTTTGACAAAACGCTTTCTCCCGACGATATGCAGGCGCAGGGATATATCCAGTCTGTCGGTTACGATGTGGATAAATTTTGGGCGCAGGCGAACGAACTTGCCGTAAACAACGATATGGACGGCAATCTCGCTTATATGTTCAAAATGGTGGAAGAAGCCGAAGGCAAGCACATTTTTAACAGAGAAATGCTGCGTGAATACGGTTCTAAAGTAAAACTGTACAAAGGTGCGGAAGAGTGGTTTTCAAGGATAATAGAATATGGCAAAGCGCACGGAGTGACGGTGGAACATTATATCATTTCTTCGGGCCTCAAAGAAATGATAGAGGGAACTTCGGTCGCAAAGAGCGGGGTGTTTAAGAAAATTTATGCAAGCTCTTTTTATTACAATGAAAAGGGCGTTGCAAAATGGCCTGCGCAGGCGATAAATTATACCAACAAAACGCAGTTTCTTTTTCGCATAGAAAAGGGGGTTTTAGACGTCAATGACGACAGGGTGAACGAATATTTTCCCAAAAACCGCATGCGCGTGCCGTTCAGAAACATGGTATATATCGGCGACAGCGACACGGATATTCCCTGCATGAAACTGGTGAACGTCAACGGCGGTCATTCCATCGGTATTTATGACCCCGTCACGCAGGACAAGAACAAAGTTCTGAAAATGTTTGCCGATAACCGTATACGTTATTTCGCCCCTGCGGATTACAGCGAAAACGGCGTGCTCGACGGGCTTGTGAAATCCATAATCGACAAGACCGCCGCATACGAAAAGCTTGAAAATTTTCATCTCGGCAACGCTGCGGAAGTTGAAGAGAATTCAAAAAACGGCAAATGAAATTGTTATACGGCGCGATGCCGCAATGAAAAACTATGCGCGGCGGAATAAATATAGGTTAAAAAGTCACAGCCCGGTTGTTGCCGGGCTGTGTCGGTTAATTTGAGAAATATAAATATTTTATTGCGTTATTCATAGGCAAAAAAGATCCGTTTTAAAATTGCAATTTGCCGGAATGCGCGTGAACGGCTTATTTAATAAGATAAAAGTTTTTTTATCTCAACGCTCAACAGTTCTATGGGAAGACCGATGACGTTGCCGATACTTCCTTTTACGTCTTTTACCAGACCGAAACCGTCCTGAATACCGTAACTGCCCGCTTTATCGAGCGGAAGTCCGGTTTTGACATAGCTTTCGATAAGCTCGTCGGACAGAGTGTTGAATGTGACAAAGCTTTCCTGAAAGCCGCATTTTTTGCCGCGGCGGGAGATAAGGGCGTAACCTGTGATAACCGAATGCGTCCTGCCGGAAAGAAATTTCAGTGTTTCGGCGGCGTCTTTTTCGGAACGCGGTTTTCCGATGATTCTATCGGCATAGACGACGGTATCCGCTCCGAGAACGAGGAAATCTCCGTCAAGTCTTGTAAAAACTTCCCGCGCTTTGCCTAAGGCAAGTTCTTTAACCGTCAGGTAAGGGTCGTCCGATACCGTTTTTTCGACGTAGCGCGACGGCACGACGGTAAATTCAAACCCCGCTTCCGAAAGAAGTTCGCGCCGCCTGGGCGAATTGCTTGCAAGAATAAGTTCCATATGCGTATTTTATCATATGACCGTTAATTTTCAAAACGGTTTAAATATAAATTAAAAAATAATCTCAAATCCGCAATTAGCGCATAAATTAAAACAGCTTAGTCAGCACGCGCTTATAACGGCGGTTTGGTTTGTTAAACAGACTTATCGGACTGTATAAAACGGCAAATCGGTTACTTTCGGCCGCTTTAACGCCGAATAATACGGCTTTGGCAACCATTACTCTCCGTATATAATTTTTACGAAATTTGCAGACGTTAAAAGGTGAATAAAACTCACCGCCGAAGATACACGGCGGTGAGTTTTTGATTTTTAACGTTGACAAGGGTGAAAACAATATGATAATATAATTGCGTCGGGGGTTGTTACGGTCGGATTGAAATTCATTTTGGATATTCCGAAATGCAGACGGAATTGTTTTTTGTGAAAATGCGTCGGCTTTCGTTTTTTGTGCGACTTAAAAAAGAATGCCGTGCGTTTATTATATAGCATACTTAATTTTTCGGAGCATAATACACGAATACTGAAAATGGAAAAAATAATAGAAATAAAAGATCTTTATAAAAAATTTAAAGACGTGCGCGCTGTTGACGGCCTGAACTTTTGTGTCCGCAAGGGAGAGTTTTTTGCTCTTCTCGGAGTGAACGGCGCGGGTAAAAGCACTGCCATTTCGATAATGTGCGGCATCCTTGAAAAAGACAGCGGTGAAGTTTTCATCGGCGGCCGCGAGATAGGAGAGGCAAAAGAAGACGCCGGGCGTAAAACGGGTGTCGTTTTTCAGAACTCCGTACTTGACAAAATGCTTACCGTAAAAGAAAATCTCGAATGCCGCGCGGCGCTTTACGGCATTGCGGGGGCAGAATTTAAAAAACGCCTTGCAGAACTTTCGGATCTGTTCGCGCTCAATGAAATTTTGCATAGACCTGCCGGCAAGCTTTCGGGAGGCCAGCTGCGGCGCGCAGATATTGCCCGCGCGCTTGTCCACGAACCCGAAATCGTTATTCTCGACGAACCCACCACGGGATTAGACCCTCAGACGAGAAAACTGCTTTGGAATGCGCTTTATACGCTGCGCAAAGAAAAAGGCATCACCGTGCTTTTAACCACGCATTATATGGAAGAAGCCTCCGACGCCGATTATGTTGTTATAATGGATGAAGGGCGCGTCGCAGCCGAAGGTTCGCCTGTGCAGCTGAAAAACAAATATACGGGCGATTATGTTACCGTTTACGGAATAACCGAAAAGCAGGCAATGAGTTTTTCTCTGCCGTTTGAAAAGGTTGCGGGCGGTTTTCGGTTTGCTGTCGGAAATACGGCGGAGGCTACCGCGCTTATAGTAAGAAATCCTGAACTTTTTTATGATTACGAAGTGACCAAAGGCAGAATGGACGATGTGTTTTTAGCAGTTACCGGTAAAAGACTTTCGGGAGACGATTTATGAAAACGTTTTTTATTCTGATAAATCGCAATGTAAAACTTTATTTTAGAGATAAAGGCGCGTTCATATCTTCGCTGATAACGCCGATAATTCTTCTTGTGCTTTATGCAACCTTTCTTGCCGATGTATACAGGAATATTTATCTTGCGGAAATCCCGGAAGGCGTCGAAGTAGCAAAATCCGTTGTGGACGGGTTGGTCGGCGGGCAGCTGATTTCTTCCATTCTGGCGGTAAGCTGCGTATCGGTCGCTTTCTGTTCGAATTTTGTGATGATAAATGACAGAGCTCTCGGCATACGGCGTGATTTTGAAGTTTCTCCCGTTAAAAAATCGACTCTCGCTCTTTCTTATTTTTTGGCGGTGATGATTAACACGCTTACCGTCTGCCTGTTTGCTCTTGCCGTCGGCTTTGTTTATCTTGCGGCGGTCGGCTGGTATCTGACCGCGTCAGATGTGATTCTGGCTGTCGTCGACGTGATTATTTTAGTGATGTTCGGAACGGCGCTCTCTTCCGTTGTCAATTTCTTTCTGACCACGCAGGGGCAGGCGAGCGCGGTGCTTACCATAGTGAGCGCGGGTTACGGCTTTATCTGCGGCGCGTATATGCCCGTATCGCAGTTCGGCACGGGGCTCCGCAACGCGCTTGCATTTCTGCCTGGCACTTACGGCACAGGGCTTTTGCGAAATCATTTTCTGTCGTCCGCACTGGTAAAACTGACCGAGAGTTTCCCCGAGGGGCTTGAAGGTTTTCGCGACGCGGTTGACTGTAACATTTATTTTTTCGGTTACGGCGTTTCCGTGCCCGCAATGTACGCCGTGCTCGTCTCGGCGACGGCGGCGGTTGCCGCAGCGTACGTTCTGATCAATGTTTTTGCCGGCAGAAAAAATGCGTAAAAATAAATGAGTAACCGTATTGTTCGGTCATAGAGGCGTTACCGGGTAAAGCGGAATGACAAAATTCAAAAAAATAATAAAAATTGCGTGAAAAAAGTTGACATCTCGCTTAAATGAGAATATACTTTTTAAGCGTAGGGAGCAAAAATATGAAAAAGTTCAATTCCTTTTATTTCGGATATTACTTTTTTAGACCATATTGATTTAATATCGGTTATTTTTTGCTTGCTGAAATAATAATGTTAGGAAAATGACCGTTTTTACAAGCGGTCGTTTTTTTATGAGGAAATCTTATGATCATAGTAGTAAAAAAACAGCACGAAGAAAAACAGTTCGACAATCTTATTAAATGGATTAAGAGTCAGGGGTTGGAAGTAGATATAAGCAGCGGCTCTCATTCGACCGTGATAGGTCTTATCGGAGATACGAGCAAAATCGACATCGATCTTGTCCGTTCTTTAGATATGGTCGACGACGTCAAAAGAATTCAGGAGCCTTACAAATGCGCCAACCGTAAATTTCATCCCGAGGACACTATAGTAAACGTCGGCGGCGTTTTGTTCGGCGGCAATAATTTCCAATTCATAGCGGGACCTTGCTCGATAGAGTCGGAAAAACAGATCATCGAAGTTGCTGAAGCCGTGAAAAAAGCAGGCGCCTCCGTTCTCCGCGGCGGCGCATTCAAACCGAGAACGTCTCCTTACGCATTCCAGGGGCTCAGGGAAAACGGGCTGGGACTGCTGCTGAAAGCCAAAGAAGAAACGGGAATGCCTATCGTCACCGAAATCATGAGCGTCAGGCATATAGATCTGTTCCGCGATGTCGATCTGATACAGATAGGCGCAAGGAATATGCAGAACTTCGAACTGCTGAAAGAAGTGGGGAAAACCAAAAAACCGGTTCTGCTGAAACGCGGACTGGCCAATACCATAGAGGAATGGCTGATGAGCGCCGAATACGTCATGTCGGAAGGCTGTAAGGACGTTATTCTTTGCGAGCGCGGCATAAGAACTTTCGAACCATACACGAGAAACACGCTTGACCTTTCCGCAATTCCGCTTCTTAAAGAACTTACGCATCTGCCCGTCATAGTCGATCCTTCGCATGCATCGGGGCTTTCGCGGCTTGTAAAACCTTTGTCTCTGGCAGCTGTCGGTGCGGGCGCTCACGGACTTATGATAGAGGTGCATAACGACCCCATTCACGCACTTTGCGACGGCGCACAGTCGATCAAGCCCGATCAGTTTGAAGATATAGTCAGAAAAGTCGACGTAATGCTGCCGCTTGTAGACAAAAGGAGAAGCTGATGAAAATCGGAATAATAGGACTCGGGCTGATAGGCGCTTCTTTCGGGAGGACTGCGGTCAAAGCCGGCCATAAAGTGTTCGGTCTCGACGCGGATGAAAACGTGCTTGTCAAGGCCGAAATGATTAAAGCCGCAGACGGGATACTCAACGAAAAAAACGCCGGCGAAATCGATCTTCTGGTTTCGGCGGTTTATCCTTCGGCATTCGAAAGCGCGGTTAAGCCCTTTCTTCCGCTATTGAAAGACGGCGCGGCGGTCATGGATTTTTCGGGAATCAAACGCGGCGTTGTCGCTGCGATGCGGGAATTTGCGGAAAGATATCCCGCGCTCGATTTTATCGGCGGACATCCTATGGCAGGCAGGGAATTTTCGGGAATAGACAGGTCCACAACTACGCTTTTCAATAAGGCAAGCATGATATTTGTTCCGGTCAGGGCCGATATATTTGCTCTTGACAGACTGAAAAGTTTTTTTATTTCGATGGGATTCGGTGAAGTTGTCATAACAACGGCTGAAAATCACGACAGGATGATTGCTTTTACTTCGCAGCTGTGTCACGTGGTATCCAACGCATTCATAAAAAGCCCGACCGCCAAAAAACATTTCGGTTATTCGGCAGGCAGCTATAAGGACCTGACGCGCGTAGCGCGGCTGAATCCCGAAATGTGGGCGGAGCTGATGATCAAAAACGGCGATTATCTCGGAGAGGAAGTGCGAACACTGATAGAAAATCTCGAAAAATATCTTTCCGCGATTGAGAAAGGCGATAAGCAGACGCTTAAAAAACTGCTGAAAGAAGGCAGCGATATTAAAATATCGCTCGATCAAAGGAGTAAATAATGCTCAGGCTGAAAGTCGAAACTTCAAAATGTTACGATATAACGATCACGGATGACGCGTCGGAATTTGAAAAGCAATTGACCGCGGTTATCAGAGATCAAATCAAAGCCGAAAAAATTGCCGTCATTACCGACGGCACGGTGGACGGCATTTACGGGGAAGAATTCCTTAGCGGTGTCGCGACCCGTAAATTTACGGTTGCGGCGGGTGAAAAGAGCAAAAACGGCGAAAACTATCTGCGGTTGATAAATTGCCTCGCGGAAAACGGTTTTCAGCGCGGCGACGCCGTTATAGCTTTCGGAGGCGGTGTTGTCGGAGATCTGGCGGGGTTTGTCGCTTCCACTTATATGCGCGGAATAAAACTTGTTTCGGCTCCTACGACGCTGCTTGCGGCGGTGGATTCTTCTGTAGGGGGGAAAACGGCCATCGATCTGCCCGCGGGGAAAAATCTTTGCGGAACTTTTTATCAGCCGCATGCGGTATGCATAAATATAGATTTTTTTAAAACTCTTCCGCCGAGAGAAATAATGAACGGCCAGGGAGAAATTATAAAATATGCGCTTCTCGACGGAAGGATCGGCATTAAAGACGTTAAAAATATCGGTGAAAAACTTGTTTTCGACTGTCTTTCGATAAAAAAAGAGATAGTGGAAAAGGACGAGTTTGAAGGCGGACTGAGGAAGCTTTTAAATCTCGGACATACCGTCGGACATGCAATCGAAAAACTTTCGGGCTATTCTCTTTCGCACGGCGAGTGCGTTGTCAAAGGGCTGAAAGCGGCCGCGGATATTTCCGCTAAACTGTACGGGTTAACCGCTGATGTCTATGAAGAAATGTTTGCAATCATTTCTTCCTGCGGGCATGACCTTTCGCTTTTATACCGCCCGAAGGATATTGCCGCATGCATTGCCGCAGATAAAAAAAGCACGGGAGACAAAGTGGATTTTGTAGCTCTCCGCGGCGTCGGGAACCCGGAAATTGTCAGACTGAACATTAAAGATTTTGAGAAGCTTCTGGCTTAACGGAGATTTATGGATATTAAGATCACACCTTCAAAACTGCGCGGCAGTATAAACGCTCCGCCGTCAAAGTCGTATGCGCACAGACTTATGATCGCCGCGTTTATTAACGGCAGGCGGACTTTTATAAAATGCGGAAGTTTATCGAAAGACGTCATCGCGACGGCCGGGGCGCTTGAAAGTTTCGGCGCGCATACGGAATTTGCAGACGGCGGCATCTATATAGAGAGAGAAAAGCTGCCTGTCGGCACGGTGACGGTGGAGTGCGGAGAAAGCGGATCGACTCTCAGATTTTTAATGCCGCTCGCTGCGGCGTTGGGGATCAATGCCGATTTTATCGGATCGGAGAGATTAATGGAAAGGCCGATTGATGCGCTTGCCGAAACATTGAAAACGGGCGGCGCTGAAATCAGCGGACATTCGGTGCGCGGCAAATTGCGGAGCGGAAATTATACGGTAGACGGGTCGGTAAGTTCGCAGTTCGTTACCGGCATGATGTTTGCGCTTGCCGCTCTCGGAGGAAACAATTCGCTTGCAGTTACCGGCAAAAAGGCGAGCGGCGGTTATATAGACGTAACCGCGGACGTTTTAAGAGAATTCGGGGCAGATATAACGCAGGAAAACGGAATTATCAATTTGAAAGGCAGGCTGAAGTGCGATAAAACGTATTTTGTCGCCGAAGGAGACTGGTCAAACGCCGCGTTTTTTCTGGCGGCGGGAGCTATCGGCGGAGACGTTGCCGTAAACGGACTGAATCTGAACTCTCGGCAGGGAGACATGGAAATTTTAAACGTTCTGAAAAAATTCGGAGCACAGGTTTATCAGGATAAAAACAGCGTCAGATGCGTTAAAAGCAAACTTACGGGAACAGCGGTCGACGTGGACGGTATTCCCGACCTTGCGCAGATAATTTCCGTAGTCGCGGCATATTCCGAAGGCAAAACCGTCCTCACCGGGGTGGACAGATTGCGGTTAAAAGAAAGCGACAGGGTAGAAGCGATACTTAAAACGCTCGGAGCGGCAGGGGTGGATGCTGCATATTCGGGCGGTGCTATAACGATAAGCGGCGGCAGTGTGCGCGGCGGAGTTTTTGACGGCGGCAACGACCACCGCACGGTCATGTCTGCAAGTGTTCTGGCGTCGTTTGCAGACGGGCAGTCGACAGTGACGGGTGCGGAAGCTTGTGAAAAATCATACCCCGGATTTTTTTCGGATTTCAATCGTCTTGGAGGTAAAACCGATGGCTGAATTTACAGGTGACCGCATAAGGTTGGAAATTTACGGCGAATCTCATTCTCCGAAAATAGGGGTTAGGGCAAGCGGATTTCCCGCTTTCGAATTCAGCGAAAAAAAACTGATCGAATTTTTAAATCGCAGAAAAGCGTCGTCCGCGGTGTATTCCACTAAGAGAAAAGAGAGCGATATTCCCGTGTTTACCGGCATAGAAAACGGCAGAGTAAACGGCGCCTTTACGGCTGAGATTTTCAACTCGGACACGCGCGGGGCCGATTACGGAAATCTCTATGGAAAACCACGTCCTTCGCATGCTGATTATGCGTGGCATAAACGCGACGGAACGCTGGATTTTACAGGCGGAGGAAGGTTTTCCGGACGGCTTACCGCGCCGCTGTGCATAGCCGGAGGAATAGCCAGGCAATACCTTGAAAGCAAAGGGATTTATGTAGAAGCGTTTGTCTCTTCGGTAGGAGAAATCAAAGGCAGATCTTATAAAGACGGCGCGATATCGGCAAAAGAAATCCCTGCCCTTCGCGACGGCGGAGACTTCCCTTCACTGGATAAAAAACAAGAAATGCTTTGTCTTATAAAAAGAGTTTTTTCCGAGCGCGATTCCGTAGGAGGAAGGGTGGACTGCGTTGTCGGCGGCGTGCCGGCGGGATTAGGCGATAACCTTTTCGGCGGACTTGAAAGTAAAATTTCTTATCTTGTTTACGCCGTACCGGCCGTGAAAGGCGTAGAGTTCGGAGACGGGTTTAACCTTTCGGAAAGCCGCGCAAGTCTTTCCAATGACGAGCTGTATTATGACGGAGAAGGGAAAGTGCGTTTTTATTCCAACCGCTCGGGAGGTATCAACGGAGGCATATCGAACGGAGACAATATAACCCTTTCGGTGGCGTTCAGGCCCACTCCGTCAATAAGCAGAACGCAAAGGACCGTAGATCTGGTAAACAAAACGAATACGGAAATAAATATTACGGGCAGACACGACGCCTGCATTGTTCCGCGTGCGGTGCCGTGCGTCGAAAGCGCCGTGGCTCTTGCCCTTTTAGATCAGATAAAGGAGTAAATCAATGAAAGAAATTGCAGATTTAAGAAACGAAATCGATTGTATCGACGACGGTATAAGAGACCTTTTTGTTAAGAGAATGTCCGTCGCCGCGGAAATCGGTGCGTTAAAGATGAAAGAGAACAAAAACGTGACCGATTCGAACCGTGAAAAACAGATAGTTTACAGACTTTCGGAATCTGTCCCCGAAGAGCTGAAGCTATATCTCAAAGAGCTTTACGATACAATTTTTATGACCAGTAAAGCGTATCAGAACAGGTTTGTGAACAAAACGTCGGAATCTGTAGATTGTATTCGAAAACTACTCAAAGACGAATTGAAAGATTTTCCCGTCTCGGCAACGGTGGCCTGTCAGGGCATCGACGGAGCGAACAGCGGCGCTGCGGCGGAAAAACTTCTGCCCATATGCGATATAACATATTTTAAAAATTTCGAAGGCGTTTTTTCCGCTGTCGAAAAGGGGCTTTGCGAATTCGGCGTTCTTCCGATAGAAAACAGTACCGCGGGTTCTGTGCTTGACGTTTACGATCTCATGAAAAAATACCGTTTTCATATAGTGAAATCCGTCAGACTGAGAGTAGAGCACTGCCTTGCCGCAAGAAAAGGAGTCAGGCTTTCGGATATAAAAACCGTAATTTCTCACCCGCAGGCGCTTTCGCAGTGTGCGGAATATCTTAAAAAGTTAGGCGTAAAGACCGCCGTTGCCGAAAACACCGCTACTGCCGCCAAAAATCTCAGCGAAAGCGGGGATGACTGCGCCGCCGTGCTTTGTACGGAAAAAAGCGCAGAAACATACGGTTTGCAGATACTTGAAAAGGGCGTTCAGGACAGCAACGCAAATTATACGCGTTTCATCTGCATATCGAAAGATCTGCGTATCTATAAAGGGGCCGACAAGATAAGCGTTATGACGGGTTTGGAGCATACTCCCGGCAGTCTTAACCGTATTCTAAGCCGCTTTTATACGTTGGGGCTCAATCTCACCAAAATAGAATCCCGCCCGACGGGAGCAGGTTTCGAGTTTATGTTTTACTTTGATTTTGACGGCGATATCACCGATAAAAACGTTCTTAGTCTCATCGCCGATCTCGAAAACGGATCGGATAAATTCGTGTTCCTGGGCAGTTATAAGGAAACGGTATGAAATTTTGTCTGATAGGCAGAAAGCTGTCGCACAGCTATTCGGCAAAAATTCACGGAGAACGGGGCCTTGATTATTCACTTGAAGAAATTGAACCCGAAAATCTCGGCGCATTCGTCAGAAACTGCGGGTATGACGGCTTTAACGTCACTATACCTTATAAAAAAGAAATAATTCCATATTTAACGGAGCTGGACGAGAACGCGGCCGCTGTCGGTGCGGTCAACACCGTAAAAAGATCGGGCGATAAACTTATCGGTTATAACACCGATTTGGGCGGGCTTAAATTTATGCTTGCGCGTAAAGGCATATCGCTTGCCGGTGCAAATGTGGTAATTTTAGGCAGCGGCGGGGCGTCATCTACCGCATCGGCGCTGTGCAGGATGGAAAATGCGAAATCGGTCACCGTTATAGGGAGAAACGGCGAATATAATTATTCGAATTATTTCAATCTTTCAGACACCGAAATAATAATAAACGCAACGCCCGTCGGTATGTTTCCGAATAACGGAGAATGTGCGGTCGACTTGAAATATTTTAAAAATCTCAAAGCCGTTGCCGATTGCATTTACAATCCGTATAAAACCGAAATTTTACAGCGCGCGGAAGATGTCGGCGTTAAAACGGCAGGCGGGCTTCCGATGCTTGTGGAGCAAGCGCTTCTTGCCGAAGATCTGTGGCTGGGTACGGAGCATCTTGCAGGCGAAAGCGAAGGAATGATTGAAAGCATCAAGAAAAACACTCTCAATCTTGTTCTTACGGGAATGCCTTCCTGCGGTAAAAGCACTCTTGGCAGACGGTTTGCCGCCATGACGGGAAGACCTTTTTTCGATGTAGACGAATATATAGAAAAATCGCACGGCGTATCCCCGAAAAAAATCATTTTGACGGAGGGCGAAGCGGCTTTCCGCGATGTCGAAACAAAAGCTGTAAAAGAACTTTCGAAACTCTCCGGCGCTGTGATTGCCACGGGAGGAGGCAGCGTTTTGAGAGCTGAAAACGTGCGGGCTCTGAAAAGCAACGGGGTTCTGATTTATTTGAAGCGTGATATAAAACTGCTTGAAAATACTAACAGGCCGCTTTCCGAAAATATCGGAATAGAAAAATTATACGAATTGCGCAAAGGCGTTTATGAAAGCGTTGCGGACGGCACGGTATTGAATGACGGTGAATTTGAAAATATTTTGAAGGAGTTGCAAAAAGAATATGAAAGTGCTTGTTATAAACGGGGCTAATCTCAATATGCTCGGTATACGCGAACCTGCGCTTTACGGGAACAGAAATTACGCGGCGTTAAAAAAGTATATCCGCTCGTCGGCGAAACTGGCGGGGGTGAGAGCAGACATATTTCAGTCAAATCACGAAGGGGCAATCGTTTCCAAAATTCAGAAAGCGTTTTGCAGATACGACGGAATTATAATAAACGCAGGCGCGTATACGCACACCAGTGTTGCCATTCTCGACGCTCTTAAAGCCGTAGGCATTCCGACGGTGGAAGTGCATCTTACGGATATAGCGGAGCGCGAAGATTTCAGAAAATTCAGCTATATAAGCCTTTATGCCGAAAAAGTAATTAAGGGAAAAGGTTTTGAAGGTTACGCACTGGCGATACGTTATCTTGCCGATAAAAACAGTAATAAATCTGTTTGTTGATTCTTGGGTATCGTTCCCGATTCCGTTCATTTTTTTGCAAAACCGTTCACGGCTTTTTTCGGTGCCCGTGGCTGCGTTTTTCCGCGCCGCCGTTATTTTTGTAAGAGCGGAGCAACCAGGGCTGGATGATTTTATTTACCGTTTTTACGGCATAATTCAGCGGAGTCATGCGTTTGAGGTTATTACAACGAATCTCGTTTTTCCAAACGAAAGGCAAAACAGAAACGTTCTGAGTGCTAAAATTATAAATTTATTAAGATATTTGTCGGATTGACAATATTTTTCTTTTTAATTTATTTGACGAATACAGCGGATTTTCATTTGACAAAATGAACGTGCTTTGATATAATACACAATGTCTTTCAGACTGAAAATGTCTGTCAGTTGTTTCGGGGACGTAGCTCAGTTGGTTAGAGCGCTTGCTTGACATGCAAGAGGTCATAAGTTCGAGCCTTACCGCCCCCACCAAAAGG
>CAUHGY010000034.1 GCA_959605945.1 uncultured Clostridia bacterium
AAACTTGCTTGCAAGGGTTTTCGAGCGAAGTATTTCAATATTAAAGTCGTTTTACGGAGTAAAACACAATGCTTTGGCATTGTGCGCGGCAGCGGGACTTTAATATTATAATACAAGTAAAAACAATAAATTGTTTTTACGCAGTGTTTCATCGTAAGCGACCTTTTTCGCAAGAAAAAGCTGCTGCGTCAGCGGCAGGTAAATTTTAACAAAATTTACGGCGCGCAACGATATAAGAGAAAACTTGCTTGCAAGGGTTTTCGAGCGAAGTATTTCAATATTAAAGTCGTTTTACAAAGTAAAACACAATGCTCCGGCATTGTGCGCGGCAGCGGGACTTTAATATTATAATGCAAGTAAAAAACAATTTTTCAACTAAACAAAAAATTATTGCCCGCCATCGCCGGCAAATAGAATTAAACCGCCGCCATGGCCTTACAATAAAACTTACATTTCTTGTAATACGATAAATATTAAATACAACAGTTTTTTGGAGGAATTTTTATGTTTATAACCGACGACGTCAAATATATAGGCGTTAACGACCGCGAAATAGATCTTTTCGAAGGAATGTACAAAGTGGAAAACGGTATGGCATATAACTCATACGCTATATTAGACGAAAAGATTGCCGTGCTGGATACCGTAGACGGTAATTTTGCCGACGAATGGCTCGATAACGTTGCCTCTGCCCTTAACGGCAGGTCGCCGGACTATCTGATGATAACGCACATGGAACCCGACCATTCGGCAATTATCGATCGTTTTATGAATATATATCCGTCAGCACATATAGTTGCCACCGAAAAAGCGCTTGCTATGATGAAAAACTTTTTCGGTACCGATTACGGTGACAGAAAAATTCCGGTCGGCGAAAATTTCTCTATCTCTCTCGGCAAACACACGCTCACATTTTACACCGCACCGATGGTACACTGGCCGGAAGTTTCCGTAATTTATGACTCATGCGATAAAATTTTATTCTCGGCGGATGCTTTCGGTAAATTCGGAGCATTAGACAAAGACGACGAATGGGCCTGTGAAGCAAGAAGATATTATTTCGGCATTGTGGGAAAATACGGCGTCCAGGTGCAGGCGCTGCTTAAAAAAGCGGCTGCGCTCGACATTAAAATCATTTGCCCCCTGCACGGTCCCGTCCTTAAAGAAAATCTCGCATATTACCTTGATTTATACAATACCTGGTCGCGGTACGGCGTAGAAACGGAAGGCGTTGTCATCGCCTATACTTCGGTTTACGGTCACACTAAAAAAGCGGCGCTTATGCTTGCGGACAAACTTACGGAAAAAGGCTGTCCTGAAGTTGCGGTAAACGACCTTGCCCGCTGCGATATGGCGGAAGCGGTGGAAGACGCTTTCAGATACGGCAAAATCGTCTTCGCTACAACAACTTATAACGGCGACATTTTTCCCTTTATGCGCGAATTTATAAACAGTCTTACGGAGCGCAATTTCCAAAACCGCAAAGTGGCCTTTATCGAGAACGGTTCATGGGCGCCCGTGGCGGCAAAAACAATGAAATGCATGCTTGAAAAATGCAAAAATCTTTCTTTCACCGAACACAATCCGCGCATTCTTTCGGCGCTTAACGGCGAAACCGAAAAAGAAATAGACGCGCTTGCCGACGAGCTTTGCGCAGAATATACCGCTCCGGCGGCAAAGACAAACCCGGCTGCACTTTTCAAAATCGGGTACGGCCTTTATGCGGTTACCTGCAACGACGGAAAAAAAGACAATGCACTGATTGTGAATGCAGTAACTCAGGTCACTGCCGTTCCGGAAAAAATAGCCGTAACGATAAACAAACTTAATTATTCACATCACGTCATTAAAAAGACGGGTATTATGAACCTGAACTGTCTATCCGTAAAAGCGCCTTTTTCTGTTTTCGAAAATTTCGGTTTCAGAAGCGGCAGAGCCGTAGATAAATTTCAAGGGGCTGACCCGCTCCGCTCGGAAAACGGGCTGATTTACCTTTCGGAATATATAAACTCATATATATCTCTTAAAGTCGAAAACTATATCGATCTCGGTACGCACGGCATGTTTATATGTTCTGTAGTTCAATCGGAAGTTATAAACAGCGATGAAACCATGACATATAACTATTACCAGCAAAACGTCAAACCGCGTCCGAATACAAAAATCAAAAAAGGATACGTATGCAAAATCTGCGGTTACGTCTATGAAGGAGAAACACTTCCCGCCGACTTCATCTGCCCTGTATGCAAACACGGCGTTTCC
This sequence comes from uncultured Clostridia bacterium, assembly GCA_959605945.1. Classification (GTDB taxonomy): domain Bacteria; phylum Bacillota; class Clostridia; order Christensenellales; family Borkfalkiaceae; genus UBA1259. The sequence continues at coordinate 2,263 of CAUHGY010000034.1, forward strand.
GACTTTGAAGAGCTGAAGTGACTGCTAATCGCAACTGCGCCAAATCGCATTAAAAACAAACTTAACTCCCCTGCATTAACTGCCGGGGAGTTATTTATTTGCCGGCAGTTAAAAAGCTGTTTTGACCGCCGGGTTTTGGGCTTAAATTTTGCCGGTTTCCGGCCGCGGCCCCGCTATACCGCGGGGCCGCGGCAACTTTATTCTTTATAAACTTATCTCTTTTCTACAAGAACTTTTTTAAGATGCGCAAATCTCGGCAGGCCGTCTTCTTTGGGGCAATCTGCCTCGCCCTGAATAAGCGGAAGCGCGTATTTGACAAACTCTTCGGATATACCGGTACCGTTATCGGTGATCCAGTCAAGCGGAACGGTCTTTTCCGTATTAGCGGCGAGTTCCAAAGGAAGAAGTTTATATTCACATTCATACTTATCGCCTTCCTTGCGGGCATAACAAACCATCTTATCGGTCTCTCCCGCAACGGCAGCCCTGACCGCCTGCTTACCGGCTTCAAACGTCTCCTCAACGTCCGTCTTGCTTGCGCAGTGTGCCGCACATCTCTGCATGAGCGACAGCTCAACGGCTCTCGTTTTAAAACCTGTGGCATCTTTAACAAGATTTGCAAGCGTTGCCGCCACGCCTCCGAGCTGTGCATGGCCGAAACTGTCTCTTGCTCCTGCCTTTCCGAGCGCTTCGCAAATAAGTGTGCCGTTCTTGTCGTGAATGCCTTCGGATACAACGGCGATGCACTTGTTGTTGTTTTTGGCACAGACATTTTTAACGTCGGAAATGAATTTATCGACATCGAAATCGATTTCGGGAAGATATATAAGGTCGGCGCCAAGACCTTTATAGTTTGCAAGCGCCGCCGAGGCCGTAAGCCAGCCCGCATTTCTTCCCATGGCTTCTATGACGCATACCATAGGAGTATCGTAAACCTTTGCGTCGAGATTTATTTCCATAATTGTAGTGGCAATATATTTCGCCGCGCTGGCAAACCCCGGGCAGTGGTCGGTGCCGTACAGGTCATTGTCGATTGTTTTGGGAACGCCTATAACGTTCATGTCGTAACCCGACTTGGCCATATATTTGCTTATTTTGTTGCAGGTATCCATGCTGTCGTTCCCGCCGTTGTAAAAGAAATAGCGGACGTCGTATTTTTTGAAAACTTCAAGCAGTTTTTTATAATCGGTATCGTCTGCCGATGCGTCTTTAAGTTTATACCTGACCGAACCCAATGCGGACGACGGGGTGTTTTTAAGCAGTTCGAGTTCTTTCATATCTTCTTTCGAAATGTCATAAAACTCTTCGTTAAGTATGCCTTTTATGCCGTGAGCCGCACCGTAAACGGCGGTTATGGCGTCAGATTTCAAGCCTTCGATAAATACGCCCGCAGCACTGGCGTTGATGACCGATGTAGGTCCGCCCGACTGTGCGAAAACAAGCGCTCCTTTCAAACCTTTCATTATGTATCTCCTTGAATATAATTTTTTTCTTATGTTTACAGACTGAGTTTATAAGCTATATCATAAAGGTTTTTATCGAATTTCTTCTCGGCTTTCTGCACGTCTTCGAAAGAAACGGTTATGATTTTATTGTCCTTAATACCCACGGCGCAGCTTTCGCTGTCCTGGCGCAAAAGTTCCACCGCTTTGTAACCGAAACGCGCCGCCAGAATTCTGTCCTGACTTGACGGAGAACCGCCGCGCTGAATGTAGCCGAAGTTTGTTACTTTTACGCTTATGCCGCTCTGTTTTTCGACATACGCTGCAATTTCGTCTCTGTTGCCTGCGCCTTCGGCAAGTATTATCATGTTGGAAGTTTTTCCTCTTAAATAACTTCTCTTGATCGACGACGCTATGTTATCAAGATTATAAGGAATTTCCGGCACGAGAACATACTCGGCACCGCCCGCGACGCCCGCATACAGTGCAATGTCGCCGCAGTGTCTGCCCATAACTTCAAGCAGACTGACCCTGTCGTGAGAGTGCATGGTATCTCTCAGATTGTTTATAGCCCACAGCACTGTGTTAACCGCACTGTCGAAACCGACGGTATAATCGGTGTAGGCAAGGTCATTGTCTATTGTGCCGGGAATACCCACTATCTTGATCCCGAAGTTGTCGGAAAGATCCTTGGCTCCCCGGAAAGTTCCGTCGCCGCCTATAACGACCAGCCCGTCGATGCCGTAAGCCGCAAGCGCGTCGGCAGCCAGCCGCTGAACTTCAATATCTTTAAATTCGGGGCATCTTGCCGTTTTCAAAAACGTGCCGCCCCTGTGAATCATATCGGACACGGAGCGTGATTCCAACCTTTTGATTTCACCTTTAACAAGTCCGGCGTATCCCCTTTCCACGCCGTATATATCCATTTTATTGTTAAGCGCCGATCTTACCACCGCCCTTATGCAGGCATTCATGCCGGGCGCGTCTCCGCCGCTTGTCAATACCGCGATTCTGTCCATATATGTTTCTCCTTTTTTCTTGCTTTAATTCCGTATATATCCTGTTAGAAAAATTTTTAACCTCATGTCAAAATTTGCGCCGAGAATCCGCACGAAATTACCGCTCTGCATTCTCGCTTTTAAATAACGCCTCCTGCTTAAAAAGGCGTTTTTTGCTCTTTCCGCAAACTCCCATAATATACATTATATACAAAATCAAAGCGATTTTCAAGTCTTTACAGAGCTTTCAGGATTTTTTTCTGAAAAAAATCACGTTATCGGGTTTAAGCCGCCCTTTGAGTTCGCTGACGAGAGCTTCGCACTTCCTTACCGAACAATGCGAGTTGTATTTTTTTCCGTTGATAGCTAAAATCGCAGGTATATCGCCGGGATAACTTTCGAGAATGTCGAGAATACCGTCTACGCTGTCGTTGCCGCCGTCTTCGAGAATAAGTCCCAGATATTCCTTTTCGCTATTATGTTCGGGAACGTTTTCGGCGGTGATTTCAAGTTTTTCGATATTATCGGCAATTATTTGCGGCACACCGTCTTTTATCTGAATTTTGCCGACAACTTTGACGATTTCCTCTTCTGCCACCGCGTCGCGCACTCTTTCGAATATCTTAGGAAAAACAACAACTTCGATCTGCCCGTAAATGTCTTCCATCTTTACGAAAGCCATTACCGATCCGCTTTTGGTGGCGAGTCTGCGGAATTCAGTTATAATTCCGCCCATGACCACATGATCTCCCTCTTTTATTTCCGTATATGTTTTTGCTCCGTCTTCATCTTCTTCATAATAAGACAACAGATTTGTGTTGAAAGAGAATTTTTCGAACTGTTCAGAAAAATCGCTCAGAGGATGCCCGGAAAGATATATGCCGAGAACGGTTTTTTCAAGCGTGAGTTTCTCTTTAGACGAATATTCGGAAAGTACGGGATATTCGAGTTTTAACCCCTCGTCGGCATCCAGAAGCGTGCCGAAAAGGCTTATCTGCATATCGTCTTTTTTCTTATTCGCGGCAGACACTCTGTCCAAGAAATCGCCGTAAACTTCCATATAAGTGCGGCGGTTTATGCCGAACGCGTCGAAACTGCCCGAAAGTATCAGACTTTCAACCAACCGTTTATTGATGCCGAGAGCAATCGTGCGGTTGACAAAATCTTCAAACGAAGTAAAATCGCCGTGGTCATCGCGCTCTTTAATGATATCGTTTATTATTGCCAGCCCAACGTTTTTCAGCCCGACAAGACCGAATCTTATGCCGCCGTTCTCGCATGAAAAATATGCCTTGCTCTTATTGATATCCGGCGAAAACACGCTGATGGAACGCGTTTTAAGATAAGTGAGATACTTTGAAAGCTCTTCTATCTTGTCTATCCTGTTATTAAGAAGCGAACAGAAAAACTCTACCGGATAATATTTTTTAAGATATGCCGTCTGATATGCCAAAACGGCATATGCCGCCGCATGCGATTTGTTAAAAGCATATCTGGCAAAAGGTTTCATGTTATCGTAAATTTTTATGGCAACGTCTTCCGGAACGCCGCGCTTTATCGCCCCGTCTACAGGCTGGCCCGTGTGTTCGTTGATTCCGCCGTAAACAAAAATGCTTTTTTGCTGCTCCATTATTTCTACTTTCTTTTTACCCATCGCCTTGCGGACTATATCCGCATGCCCCAAAGTAAACCCGCCGAGGCTCTGGCAAATCTGCATGACCTGTTCCTGATAGACAAGTATGCCGTAACTGTTTTTCAGAATGGGTTCGAGCAACGGGTGATCGTATGACACTTTATCGGGATTATGTTTGTTTTTGATGTACTGCGGAATGGAATCCATCGGACCGGGACGGTATAGCGAAATGCCGGCTATTATATCTTCGAAAGTGGTGGGCTTTAAGTCCCTCATAAAGCGTTTCATGCCCGGACTTTCAAGTTGGAACACTCCGTCGGTTTCTCCCGAACCGATAAGCTCGTATGTACCTTCATCCTCATAGCCCAAAACATGGAAATCTAAATCGACGCCGAAATCCTCTTTTGCATATTCGCAGGCAAGCTGAACATCCGTAAGCGTCCTGAGCCCCAAAAAGTCCATTTTAAGCATTCCCAGCGCTTCCACTTCGATCATATCGAACTGTGTGGTGATATCGTCGCCGTTTCTTTGGAGAGGCACGTTTTCCATTATGGGTTTTTCGCAGATGACAACGCCCGCCGCATGCATGGACGTGTTTCGCGGAAGCCCTTCGACTTTGATAGCCATATCTATTATTTTGCGCAATTCCGCGTCATTGTTATAGATATCGATCAATTCCGGAACGCCTACGTTTTGCTTGTCCTTGGTGAGTTCCATTCCTAGCGACTGCTTTATGGTGGATTTACCGTCCATCAGTTTTGTTATTCTGTCGCTGTTGGCATAAGGAATTTTGTAAACTCTCGCAACGTCTTTGATGGCCTGCTTTGACGCCATAGTACCGAACGTAACTATCTGCGCAACCCTGTCCGAACCGTACTTATTTCTGACGTATTCCACAACCTCGCCGCGGCGAGCATCGGAAATATCCACATCGAAATCCGGCATGCTTACCCTTTCACGGTTGAGAAACCTTTCGAAAATAAGCTGATATTTCAAAGGTTCCACATCGGTAATGCCGATGGAATACGCAACTATGCTGGAAACTCCCGACCCGCGGCCCGCTCCGACGGGGATCCCCACGCTGCGCGCATAGTTGATAAAATCCCACACTATCAGATAATAATCGCAAAAACCCATCGAACTTATGACGTCAAACTCATAATCGAATCTTTCGCGTATTTCGTCGGTAATAACGGGGTATCGTTTTTTAAGACCTTCTTCCGCAAGTCTTTTTAAATATTCTCTGGGCGTACTGCCGTCATCCGGAACATATTTGGGAATCAGCGAATTGTCCCTGATAGGTTCGCCTTTTTTTGTGAGATCAAATACTTCTTCCGTGACTTTATCGGCTATTTTGACGGTATTTTCCACCGCTTCGGGAATATACGAAAAAAGCGTTTTCATCTCTTCGGGACTTTTAAGATACGATTGATCGCTTTCCATTTTGAGGCGCGTGGGATCGTCGTACGTGGTCTTCATGCTGATGCACATGACTACATCCTGCATCTCCGCGTCGCTTCTGTCAAGATAGTGTACGTCGTTGGTAGCGGCAAGCGGAATTCCCGTTTCATCGGAAAGCTTTATCAGAAGCGGATTTATCTTCTTCTGGTCGGCGAGTCCGTGGTCCTGAATTTCCAGATAAAAATCGTCCTTGAAAATACTTTTAAGATTCAGCGCCGTTTGCTTTGCGCCTTCATAATCGCCCGCAACAAGCCGTTTCGCCACCCGCCCGGCAAGGCATGCCGAGAGACATATCAGCCCTTCGCTGTAATCGGCAAGAGTTTTATAGTCTATTCGCGGCCTGTAATAAAACCCGTCCACATAAGCAATCGAATCGAGTTTGACGAGATTTTTATAGCCCTTTTTATTTTTACACAGAAGTATCAGGTGATCGTTGGACTGTTTTTCGCTCTTATTGGTGTAGTCGTCGCAGACATACATTTCGCAGCCGATAATATATTTTATACCCGCCTTTTTTGCCTCTTCGGCAAAATAGAGCGTACCGAACATGTTGCCGTGATCGGTAATTGCCACAGTATCCATGCCTTTCTCTTTGCATGCCGAAAAGAGCCTGTCTATACGCGCCGCACCGTCAAGCAGGCTGTATTCCGTGTGAAGATGTAAGTGTACGAAATCCGACATTTTTTTATCCTTTGAATTATAAATTTTCAGCCATTGCGACAAGTTTTCTGAGCCGGTGATTTAAACAGCTTTTGCTGATGCCCAGCCTTTCGGAAAGTTCTGTGAGCGATTCTTCCGGGTTTTCCGCTCTCGCCACTGCAGTTTCGTAAAGGTCGCGCTTTAAAGACGTCAACCCTGCCGATTCGCTTATTTTCGCAATCGCCCTGATGTGCTTTTCAGTCGCCTCGAGCTGCCTTGAAACGTTGCCGAGATCGCAGTTTTTTTGTCTGTTCGATTTGTTTGAAATTTCCCTGCTGATAATGAGGTCCGTAAGTTTCAAAACGCTGACGGGAGCACCGAGAAACGCCGTGAAATTTTTAATCTCCTCCGCGCTCTTGATGTATACTATAAATTTTTCTTTGCGCCGCGTTATCTTGGCGGCAACACCGTGCTCTCCGAGCTTTTCCGCAGTTTCAAGCGCAGGAATATAGTGAGAAAATACCATCTCTGCGTGATAACCGGTATTGTCGCTTGTATCCTTTGCCGGCAGAGTACAGTTTCCCGAAGACACGAACAATCCGCGCATGAACGATTTCAGACAGCACTCTTTGCGTGTGATTTCGCCGTAAAATTTCAAACTGACTGCAGGCTCGCCGTCTTCTTCGGTAAGTATGCCGAGCGAAAAAAGAATTTCCACGGTGCGTTCGCCGGTTATGCCGAGAACAAACCTGTCCTTTTTGTTCAATCTGTCCTCCGACACCGAAACATCTCTTATTTCATACCCGAATACGCTTTTGAAATAGGCTGTCACCGCAGACATCGCCTGTTCGTCGGGAACGGCGAAATCGAGACCCAGTTCTCCGTCTTTTTCATAAAGCGATCCAGAACCGCGCAGCAGCCCCGCAAGAAAAGCTTTTTTACAGCACTTATCTTTTACGGGTTTTGCAAAGATTTCCTTTTTTATCTCCGCGGCAAAATTCATCTTCCGCTTTCCTCTTTGAACCTTCTGAAACGGAAATCAGGGAGTCTTCCGTCTATATTCATTATCTGCGAGCGGTCTATATTTACCCTGTTCAACATTTTTTCCACAAGAGAAATTTCCCCTACTCTCGACGGCGAATGGGCGTCCGAATCTATGACGAATTTCACACCCGTTTTTGCAACCGCATAAAGTTCTTCGTCTGTCAGATGCACTTTTTTGGAGTTGAGTTCTATAAAAGTTCCGTAATCCGCAGCCGCTTTGGCAACTTCCGCGGCATCCGCATAACAGCAGAAGTTGAGATGGGTTATGATATCCACCGGATTTTTCTTTATGACGTTAATGAAAGTGCTTGTATTTCTTTTCCGCAGATTTTCCGAAGGTTTGGGATGTTTTCTAAGCGAAAGGAACATATCCGGAAAAAACAGCGAGAAAGCACTTTTAAATTCAAAATACACTATTTTATGAATGCCCGCGAGAAATATATCGAATTTATCATACATGGCGGGTTTTAAATCGACAGCCCCTTCCGTGCTGACAATATTCGATTCTATTCCAACCAACACGTCTACCCCTGTTTTTTTTGAAGCTTCCGCGCAGTCGCGCACTAAAAAAGGGACCTTGCGTTTTGTCAACCCGAATGCAGGATGTGAAAAACCGTGATCGCTGATTCCGATTTCTTTCAGCCCTCTTTCTTTCGCGGCTTCGGCATTTTCCATAACGGTGCCTTTGCCGTGGCTGTACCTGGTATGCGTATGATAATCTGACGTAAGTATCATTTAAAATTCCCCTATGTATTCGACCTCCTCCGCAAGCATTACCCCGAAAAGGTCTTTTACCCGTTGTTTTACGTGCTGTATCAGTTCATAGACGTCTGCCGCGCAGGCGTTTTTCTCGTTCAGAATAAAATTGGCGTGTTTTTCGGAAACCGTCGCCCCGCCGAGAGAAAATCCTTTAAGGCCCGCTTTCTCTATCAATCTGCCGGCGCTTTCTTCGGGCGGATTTTTAAAAACCGATCCGCAGCTTCTCCCGTGAGGCTGCATCTTTCTGCGCTCTTCCGCATAGGTTTTCAATCCGGCGAGCACCATTTCCCGTTCGCACGGTTCAAGCCGAAAATCCGCAGAGACGACCACTTCTTTTTTGCCCTTAAACCTGCTGGTGCGGTAACCGAAACGGCATTCGTTTTTTGCATAATAGCAAAGTTTGCCGTCTTTTATGGTCTGCACGCTAAGCACCCTGTCTGAAATATTGCCCCCGAAAGCGCCCGCATTCATGACGATTGCTCCGCCGACGGTAGCGGGAATATCTGCAAGACGTTCAAGTCCCGTAAGCCTGTTTTTAACAGAAAAATCTATAAGTTTTCCGAGATTTGCCCCCGCCATGGCCCTAACGTCGTCCGCTTTGAAAAACACGTCGCTCAGCGGTTTTATATTTATAACAAGCCCGTCATACCCGCTGTCGGAAAACAACAAATTTGTGCCGTTTCCGATTATTCTGAATGGAATTTTACCGCGGCGTGCCGCCGTCATCGTCTCTTTCAGAAGATAAAGACTGTCCGCTTCCATATAATATGCCGCATTTCCGCCAACCCCGATCGAAGTGTGGCTCTTCATAGGTTCGTCAAATTTGATTTTTACGCCGGTGTCGTTTACGAGTTTTTCGAACAGTCCCATAAAACTCCTTTTAATATTTTACTATATTTTAGTTTTTTTTTCAAGACGAAACGAGCATATTTTTTATTTTCCCGAGGGCATTTTTATTTCCTTTGACTGCTTCTTCCGACAGAGAACGCAATTCGTTGAGAGTTGTCTCCGATAAAAAGGCGGATAACGTGTATCTGTTTTCCGACGCCTGCAATTCATTCATATGAACATTTTCAAAATCGACCGTCAGATATGGCGACATCATCCCTATTTTCGCCAAACGTTTCTGCACCGCGTCGGAAGTGAGATGGTTGATAAATTTTTCGGCATAAAATCTTTTAAGTTCGTCCTGCGCCGTCACTGCCGCATACTGATAAAGGTCGTTGAAGTTTTCAAGCGGACGCACAATGACTTCCATTCCCCTGTTATTAAGCCTGTTTATATCTCTCTGCGTTCCCAGAAGATACGGCGCGCTTCCCGCGCAAAAAGCAACGTAAGCATCCATAGGTGAGGTAAGGGTAATGTTTGCTGCCGTTATTTCTTCTTCCGCCAAAGCAACAAGCGGTTGCGTATAGTCTCCCGACGAAACTATAAGATTATCCACACTGTCGCCGATGCCGGAAACGTATTTGGGGTTTGCAATAAGCGCGTAGCCGCCGCGACACCAGGCAGAAGCGTAAATTTTGCCGCCGAGAATGCCGCCTTCGGTGTATCTGTCACAGCTCAGTTCCCCTACTTTATCTACGTTTACGCCTCCGCCGAAAGAAACTATATCGGGATAGATTCCCGCCCTGAATTTTTCTTCCGCGCCCGTTTTCGTGTAATCGGTAACCATTACAAGCACGCCGTCATTTTCTTTTTCGAACGACCTGGCGGCATCGAGAAGGAATTGTTTTCTCGACCCCGTTCCGCCTTCGAAAATATCAATCTGCCACATCGTAATGATGCCCTTATATTCGGCAGGCGTATCGGCAATGCCTTTTTCGGCAATTTTGCCCGCGCCGTAAAAACCGGTAAAAAGAACGGAAAAAATTATCAATACGCCTAACACACACCGAATAATCTTCATATTAAAAAGTATATTCCGAAAAACACAAAAAAAGGACTTTTCAAAACAAAAAGTCCTTTTACGGAAAACAGTTTTCTCTATTATTCTGTTTCATCTGTCACCGTTTTTTCAATCCCCAAAGCGCCGTTCATGGCTATAACGCCGACGCTGTTTCCCGTTCCGTAAGCTTCATAAGTCTTTTTTTCGACTTCTGTCTTTATCTCTTTGCCCTTATAGTCTATAACAAAATAATAAGTTACGTTGCCGTTATTATCCGTCCAGGTCGGTTTTTCAATAATCTCGCATGCTATTCTGAGAGGCGCAGAATAATCATAAGCAATGTCGATTTTATGCACAATTGCGGGGCTGAGCAAAAGTATAACTATCATTGCCAAAGCTGCAACGTCTTTCTTTTTTTTGTACTCTTTGGTGAAAATAAAAAACAGCGCCGCCAAGACGGCAAATAAAACCGCCGAATAAATAACCAATTTTAAAATATCGTAATATATGAAAATATAAAAATCCAACATTGCCATAAGCACGAAAAGAAGCGGAAATATAAACGTGCTCGGCATTATGATTATTTTCCGATTGTCCGCCCCGGCGACATCGGGCGATTTTATAGACAGATACTGCTGAAATACCGCATAAAGAACATAAGGAACGATGCATATTAAAATACAGAGCGTTGTAAGCACGGTATAGGCGGTTTTATCCATGCATGTAAAATACAAGCCGAAAACTACTGCCGAAACAAGCGAAAAAGCGAAAAAGAACATATTCAGCGCATTCATTTTCGCTTTGTCTTTTTCGCTGAATTCAGGCGCAGCCGTCTTGTCTGCCGCCGTTTTTGTTTTTACCGATATATTTTCGCCGAAAAACCCTTTAAGTTCGTTTTCTTCAAGCAAATTGATTAAAGTAAATTTTTTGCTCTTGCCGTTTTTAAGCTTTATTTTTAAACTGCCGTAATCGAAAGCTGCAACGGCGGGTCTGACATTGGCGGAAAAGCCGTCTATTTCTTCATATTTGATTAAATAATCGTTTTTATTTTCCGACAAAGGCGCTTCGTAAGAAAAATCAGTGATAAATCTTGACCTGTCTAAATTTTTCAGTATGTTGCCCACGCGGTGAAAATGATAGCCGTCGCTGCGTTTTATCACCTGAAAGACATTTCCCGCCGCAGGCGTTGCAACAACCACAGAATCGACAAGATAACCGATCGATTCTTTCATTTCCCTGTCATCTTCCATCAACTGACGCGTTTCATTTTCAAACTGTTCCTGCTTTTTCCGCTGATTCTCCGAAAGCGCGCTTTCCCCGTTGATGACGATATTATTGAACCTGTACTGACGGTAAGATGTTAAAGAAACTATCCCTACACCGACAAGCGCGATAACCCAAAGTCCGAGATAAGGGCTGAACTCCGAAGTAAAACTCAGAATAATCTGCAGCGCCGTAACTAACAGCAAAGGCAGAAAAATAAATAAAAAGCCTGCGGATCCCCCGAAAACATACCCGAGAAAGCCGAGAGCCGAACTGACGAAAAAAACGGATAATATACGGAACAATATTCCGTAAGCGGGCAATTCCGTTATCCCCCCGGACGGGGCCAGCAATGCAAAAAGAACAGTCAACCCGACCGACACGGCAAAACCCGAAAGGCCTATAATAGTTCTCTTTTTAGAAAAATTAAACATATATGATTTAGTTCCCCCGAAAGATAAGTTTAACCGCCAAATATTATGCTGCCGCCAAATTCAGCAACGCTGCCTTAAAAATAACTTTTTGAATATCGAAGCTCACACCCGCGTATACAAAATCACAAAAAAAGAATTTCAGGCGCCGGTGCGCAGTTTACCGATAAATTCATCAACTCAATTTAAGAGACTTTCTTGTCGGCCCGACTGTAGCCGCCGCCAGCTTGTCCAGAGCGAATGCATCGTTTATAGCGTCGTTTACCTGTTCTATCGTTATGGAATCTATTTTCTTCATGCGTTCGTGAAAATCGAATTCTTTATTCAGAAATATAAGATACTTGCCGTAAAGAAGCATCTGTGCGGCGGTGCTTTCACGGCTATATACGAAAGACGATTTAAGCTGCTCTTTGCCGCGGGAAAACTCCTGCTCCGTGACTCCGTGTTTTTTAAATCGTTTTATTTCTTCCAATATTGCCTCCACGGCTAAATCTCTCGACGCGGTGTTGACGCCTGCATAGATTTCAAGCACTCCGTTATCTTCATACTGTGACGGATATGAATAAACGGTATATGCCAGCCCGAGATCTTCTCTTACTTTCTGAAACAGACGGCTGCTCATTCCGCCGCCGAGAACGGTGTTGGCAATATTGAACGCGTCTGAACGCTCGTCCGCAGATGAAAACGCAGGCATGGCAAGTCCGATGTGCGCCTGCTCTATTTTTTTGGATTTCATTAAATTGCCGTTGTTCACAACGGAAGTTTTTGCCTGCGGAGCACTTTTTAAGCGTTTAAATCTGTCTGAAAAATACTGTTCGCAAAGCCGCTCGGCAGTCTCCAGATCTGCCGCGCCGGCTATGGAAATAACCACATTGTCGGCACAGTAATATTTATCCATATATTTCAATACGTCATCCTTGTTGAAGCGTCTGACGTTTTTTGCGCTGCCGAGTATGGTTTTTCCGAGACCTTCTTTTCCGTAATAACTTTCCGCCAACAGATCGAGACAAAGATCTTCGGGAGAATCTTCGCTCATATTTATTTCTTCTATTATGACGCCCTTTTCTTTTTCAAGTTCATCTTTATCGAACTGCGCGTCGAAGAAAATATCCGACAAAACTTCTAAAGAATGTTCAAGATGTTCCTCCGTGGATTTTGTATAATAACACGTGAGTTCTTTGGAAGTAAAAGCATTTATCTGAGCTCCTATCCTGTCGATATAGTCGGAAATTTCAAAAGCCGTGCGCTTAGCCGTACCTTTAAAAACAGTGTGTTCGATAAAGTGCGAAATGCCGTTTTCGCTTTCGCTTTCGTTGCCGCTGCCGGTTTTCACCAGTACGCCGGCGGTTACGGACGTCATGCCTTCAATTTTATTGATGATAACCTTAAGGCCGTTATCATATGTTTTGCATAATCTCATATTTTCTCCGTTATAGATCTTTTATGTTTTCTCCCACGGTAACTACGGAAAAGCCTGCATTCCGGTAAAAATCGAGAATCTCGGGCAATGCCGCCAACGTATGTTCTTTGGGATGCATCAGCACGAGATCCCCGCCCGAAAGGCTTTCGGTGGCCCTTTTGAAAACGGTGTTTTTATCTTTATCACGCCAATCGATGGTATCTTTGGACCACATGATGACTTTATATCCGAGATCATCTGCCGCAGACAGCGTTTCGGAAGAAAAACTTCCCGAAGGCGGAGCAAACAGTCGGGTTTTAACGCCGCAGAGCGCATACGTAATTATTTCGGTATTGTAGATTTCTTCTCTGTTTTTATCGTAATCGAGAGTCTTGTGGTCTTTATGAAAATACCCGTGATTTCCGAGTTCGTGTCCGCTGCCGACAATTTTTTTAAGAGTTTCGGCATTGTCGTCCGCCCAACACCCACCGACGAAAAAAGTGGCTTTGACGCCTTTTTCGTTGAGAAGGTCGACTATATCGTTGACGACCTTGGTGTTTTCGTAGATATTGAACATCAGAGAAACATTCTGTTTATCTCTGTTGCCGTTGTAAATTGCAGTTATATTTTCTCCCGAATATATGGGGATTATCCGTTCGGGGAAAAAACTTATGGCGAACACTGCGGTAAAGACCGCCGCAAGCATAATATCGGTTATCAGAGTGAGTTTTGACCTTTTTATTATTTTCATTTATGAGCACCTCTATTCATCTTATGCCGACGGGAGGCGCCCTTATACGAACTTTTTATCTTTTTTCGCCGATAACTTTACCGCGAATCCGTTGTTGCTTTACAACGCACCCGTATTTTTTAAATACAATATCTAAATGTATTGCAATGTTTTCATCATCGTCTTATACGACCATGCATTTTCGGAGTTCCGGCGATTGTCACGGGAAACGGTCTGAATAAACACCGGCGCAGGACTTTTCTGTCCTGCGCCGAATCTGTTAATCTTTCATTATTTCCAGAAGTTTAAGGTCGATTCCTTTTTCACCTATTTTTATGATTTCGACCTTTACTTTATCGCCGATGTGCAGAACTTCTTCAACGGTTTCTATCCTTCTGTCACTCATTTTGGAGATGTGTATAAGTCCGTCTTTGCCGGGAGCAAGTTCACAGAACGCACCCACCTTAGGCAATATTCTCACGACTTCCGAAATGAACATATCTCCGACTTCGGGATCCTTTGCTATAGAAAGAATGATGGCTTTTGCCCTTTCTCCCTGAGCAGGATCTCCCGCCGTCGCAATACTTACTCTTCCGTCGTCATCGATGTCAATCTTAACGCCCGTCTCTTCGATTATCTTATTGATAACTTTGCCGCCGCTGCCTATAACTTCGCGGATCTTATCGGGATTTATCGAGAACGAAATAATTCTGGGCGCATATTTGGAAAGTTCTGCTCTCGGCTTATCTATAACTTCAAGCATTTTACCGAGAATATACTTTCTGCCGACGTTTGCCTGAGCAATGGCCTTTCTCAGGATAGCTTCGTCAATGCCTTTGATCTTTATATCCATCTGAATGGCGGTTATGCCCTTCTCTGTGCCCGCCACCTTAAAGTCCATGTCTCCGAGAAAATCTTCAAGCCCCTGAATGTCCGAAAGAATGGAAACCTTTCCTGTTTCGGTATCTTTAATAAGACCCATGGCTATGCCCGCAACGGGCGCTTTGATCGGAACGCCTGCGTCCATAAGCGCGATCGTCGAACCGCAGACGCTGCCCTGCGAAGTAGAGCCGTTGGAACTTAACACTTCGGATACCACCCTTATCGCATACGGGAATTCTTCCTCGCTCGGAAGAACGGGTTCGAGAGCTCTTTCAGCGAGAGCCCCGTGCCCTATTTCACGTCTTCCGGGACTTCTCAAAGGCTTCGCTTCCCCGGAAGCATAACCCGGCATGTTATATTGATGCATATATCTTTTCGAAGTTTCCCCGTCAAGTCCTTCGAGTTTCTGCGCTTCGCTGAGTATTCCCAAAGTGCAGGTAGACATTACCTGCGTCATGCCTCTCGTAAACACACCTGAACCGTGAACGCGGGGAAGAATTCCTGCTTCGCACCAAATTTTTCTGATATCCGTCAACCCTCTGCCGTCGGGGCGAATACCGAGATTGGTTATTTTTGCCCTTACTTTTTCTTTGGTAAGATAGTAAAGCGAATCCTTTATTTCTCTTTCTTTATCGGGATAAATTTCGGCAAAGTGTTCCAAACAGTCCTTTTCGACCTGATCCTGCCCCGCCTGACGGGTTGCCCTGTCGAATGTGTCGAGAGCTTTGTCAAGCATATCGCTCGCATATTCTCTGACCGCTGCGTCTATCTCTTCGGGAACATGGTAAAGTTCCATTTCGCGTTTGGGCTTGCCGATCTCTTTTATTATCTCTTCCTGAAACGCACAAAGACGTTTGATCTCTTCATGTCCGAAGAGAATAGCTCCGACCATCTCGTCGTCGCTGATCTCGTTGGCGCCTGCCTCCACCATCATTATCGCATCCTTGGTGCCCGCAAGATTCAACGTAAGAACGCTGTTTTTGCGCTCTTCTTCGTTGGGATTGATAACGTATTTGCCGTTCACCATACCTACTACGACGCTGCCGGTCGGTCCCGCAAAAGGAATGTCGGAAATGCTTATCGCTATTGAACTTCCGAGCATGGCCAAAGGTTCCGGCTGATAATCGGGTTCAACCGACAAAGCGGTTGCGACAACTATCACGTCGTTAAAAAGCCCTTTCGGAAACAGCGGACGTATGGGTCTGTCAATAAGTCTGCTGGTGAGAATAGCCTTGTCCGACGCCCTGCCTTCACGTTTTTTAAAACCGCCGGGAATTCTCCCTACCGAGTACATCTTTTCTTCAAAATCCACTCCT
>CAUHGY010000035.1 GCA_959605945.1 uncultured Clostridia bacterium
TGCGACAAAAAACAGAGAATTGAATTATTTATAATCGGCTCTGCGGTATGCCGCCGATTTTATCGTTATAAAATAAAAGCGCATTGCCGATCGGCGCCGTTGTTAAAAAATATTTTATATATAAGTAGCTTCGACAGCAGAGCGCGGCGGAAGGCACGCTGATTTTCTGAAAGGCAGAAAGAGAAACCGAAGTTGCGGCGCGGTTTTGAATATTATAAACGGCTTTGCTTAAATTTTTTGTTGAAAAATTGTTTATCTTGGCTTACTTTAAAAACAGTATATTCAGATGTTGTATTTGGGAAAAATTTGGGAGAAAGCTTATAATTTTTAACATCTATGAAAAATTTCGATGGTTTTTGCAAAAAGACTTAGCCGCTATAATATTTCGCAAAAAAGAATGGAGCTGTCTCTTATAGCCGGAAAACAGGCAGACAATAAGAATGAAGGCGACGGCGCGATCAAGTATAGGTTTGTATGATATTTTCGGCAATTTCTCTTCTTGTAACGCAACGGTCCATTGCCTGCTTTTCTATATATCTGTGTGCGTCTGCTTCCGTCATATTGCAGGAATTTATAAGCGCCCATTTGGCACGGTTGACGATTTTTATCTCCTCCATTTTTTCTTGCAGAGAGATATTTTTCTTTTCCATCAGCCGCAGTCGCTCTCTTGCGGCTTTAAGCCAGTCGAGAGCTTGAGAAACGGCAAGAGAAGAAACAGGCTTTCTCATTGTGAAAACTCCGTAGTCGCAGACTTTGCCGTATGCTTCGGCATATGTTTCGTTGCGTAAAAAAAGCAGGACGACCGATGTTTTTACGGAAGATGTTTCGGTTGCGAACTTAATGCCGAAATCGTCGGGGAGCGGCGTATTTATCAATATAATATCGTAAGGGCGTTCTAAAAATTTCCTTTGGGCGGCATTTACGCTTTGCGCATAATGAACGGGGGAAAATACCGAGCACGGAAGCAGCGCGGAAATGCTTTCGTTGAATTTGCCCGATGCGGAAACTACAAGAACGCTGTAAATATGTTCTTTTAACTGCATCGACAGATCTCCGTTATTTAACTTTGTTACCGTATGCGGAGATAATTGCTTTAGGCAAATATTTATTTATAAAGCCGCTCGAAGTTGATATTTGAGCCGCGGCGGATAAAGACGAAGGAAGTTTTTTAAACTTTCCGAGAGTTTCTTTATCGGCGGCGTAAAAATTTATGTCGGCAGGATCGGGGAGCTGTTCGTTATTTTTTATGCCTTCAAGTCCTGCGTAAATAAGAAGCGCAAAGGCGATATACGGGTTCGCCGCAGGATCGGGAGATCTCAGCTCCGCGCGTTTATATTCGCCGACGGCGGCGGGAATTCTGATAAGTTGAGAGCGGTTTTCTCTCGACCACGATATATAAGCCGGAGCTTTATTTCTGCCGAGTCTTAAATAAGACTGTTCGGTGGGGTTAAGGAAGAGGGTCATGTCCCGAATGCGAGTAAGCACTCCCGCAACCGTCCGCATTTCCGCTTCCTCGTCGTATAAAGACTTTACCGAAAAGTTTATGTGAAACCCGTTGCCGGGCTCATCGTCAACAGGTTTCGGGGAAAAATCCGCAAAGATTCCGTTTCGGCTGGCAATTGCTTCGACTGCGGAACGGAAAGTCATTGCATTGTCTGCCGCTTCCAGCGGTGAAGAATAGCGAAAATCAATTTCGTTCTGACCCGGACCTTCTTCGTGGTGGGAACTTTCGGGAGCAATACCCATCTGTTCCAATGTCAGGCAGATTTCGCGGCGGATATTTTCGCCTTTATCGGCGGGTGCAATGTCCATATATCCCGCTCTGTCGAAGGGTTCTTCTGTAGGATAGCCGTTTTCGTCGAGTTTAAACAGATAAAATTCCATTTCCGCGCCGAATTGAAAACGGCAGCCTTTTTGCTCGGCGGCCTGAATTGCGGTTTTCAATAAATTTCGGGTATCGCACTCGAAAGGTCTTCCGTCCGGATAGGTAACGTCGCAATACATACGCACCACTCTGCCGTGTTCGGGCCGCCAAGGTAAAATCACAAGAGTGGACGGGTCAGGGTGTAAAAAAAGATCCGAATGCGTTTCATCTCCGAAGCCGTCTATTGCCGAAGCGTCGATCGCAATTCCGTGTTCAAAAACACGCGCGATTTCGCCGGGCATAACCGAGATGTTTTTTTGTTTTCCGAAAACGTCGAAAAAAGCAAGGCGGATAAATTTAACGTCTTCTTCGCTGATAAACTGCATCACTTCTTGTTTTGAATAGTTCATTGTATGTCTCCCTTTCAGTTCATAACGTACATTTGTTTATAAGGATTTTTATCGTCGGGCATAACAAGGGTAAAAACTGAATTCAGTATTTCGTTTTTGTCGCAGCCGAAAATACTGCAAAATTCTGAAAGATATCCGTAAAATTCCTTTAAATCTTCTTTTACGGTCCTGACGGCGTGAACGTTTTTAGGAAAAGAAATGTTTTTGCAGTCCGAGCGTAACAATATTTTTCCGCCGTGCATTCCCGTGCAGGGAAAATTTCCCACTATATCGCGGCTGCTCGGGTCTATCCCCAGAACAATGATGATTCCTCCCGCCTGATATTCTCCCAAAAAACTGCCAGCTTTTCCGCCTATGACAATTACGGGAATTTTTTCTTTATAAGCTTTCATATGAATGCCTGCGCGGTATCCTGCGTTGCCTTTGACAAAAATTTTCCCTCCGCGCATGGCATATCCCGCCGCATCGCCGATATTGCCGTGAATGACTATTTTTCCGTCGTTCATGGTATCTCCGACGGCGTCCTGCGCGTTGCCGTAAACGGTTATTTCCGCTCCGTTGAGATATGCGCCGAGAGCGTTTCCGGGGGTGCCTTCGACGGTAATTTTTTCATCGCTTAATCCGGCGGCGATAAATCTTTGCCCCAGACATCCGGTTAAAGCGCATTCGCCGCCGGATTCTCTTATTTGCTCGTTTAATTCTTTATAGCCGTAATTTTTTGCATTTATTGTTTTCATTATAACATATCTCCGGTAAATTTTCTATTTTATTTCGTAAAAAACTCTCGTGCCCTCAAATTATTCGCCTGCGTGAGAGATGCCCAGTATTTCAAGTTCTTTGGCGCTCATTCCGATGCCGCGCAGCATAAGTCTGTTTCCGCGCAGCGATTCTATGGAATTGATGCCCATGCCGCCCATGAATTCCTTGATTTCGTGTTTCCAAGCCGTCATCAGATTAATGAGCCGTCTGCTGCCCGTTTCCGGATTTAATCTTTTTACGAGTTCGGGGCGCTGCGTTGCAATGCCCCAGTTGCAATTGCCCGTCTGACAGTTTCTGCACAGATGGCAACCCATGGCAAGCAGCGCGGCGGTGGCAACGTAGCAGGCGTCCGCACCGAGAGCAACGGCTTTTACAACGTCTGCAGACGACCTTATGCTGCCGCCCGCAATCAGCGAAACGTTATTTCTGACGCCTTCTTCACGCAGTCTCTGGTCGACGACGGCGAGCGCAAGTTCTATCGGTATGCCCACGTTATCGCGTATTTTTGTCGGCGCCGCTCCGGTACCGCCTCGGAATCCGTCTATCGCGATGACGTCGGCGCCGCTTCGCGCAATGCCGCTGGCAATGGCGGCTATATTGTGTACGGCGGCAACTTTGACGATGACGGGTTTTTTATATCCGGTTGTTTCTTTCAGAGAAAGTACCAGCTGGCGTAAATCTTCTATGGAATAAATATCGTGGTGCGGAGCGGGGGAAATGGCATCCGAACCTTCGGGGATCATCCGCGTGCGAGAGACGTCGCCTACGATTTTTGTTCCCGGCAAATGTCCGCCTATCCCGGGCTTTGCGCCCTGGCCCATTTTTATTTCTATCGCCGCGCTTGCATTGAGATATTTTTCATGGACACCGAAACGCCCGGACGCTACCTGAACGACGGTGTTTTTGCCGTAAGCGTAAAAATCCTCATGCAGACCGCCTTCTCCCGTGTTGTAATATATGCCGAGTTCCTTTGCCGCTTCTGCCAGACATTTATGGGCGTTGTAACTTATCGAGCCGTAACTCATTGCGGAAAACATCACAGGCATGGAAAGTTCCAATTGAGGGGAGAGATTGTTTATGATGCTGCCGTTTTCGTCGCGTGTTATTTCAGACGGCTTCTTGCCGAGAAACACGCGTGTTTCCATGGGCTCTCTCAACGGGTCTATCGGAGGGTTGGTGACCTGTGACGCATTGATAAGTATCTTATCCCAGTAAACCGGCAGTTTATTCGGCGCGCCCATGGATGAAAGCAATACGCCGCCGGTGTTTGCCTGTTTGTAGATTTCCTTTATCGTTTCGGTTGACCAGTTGGCGTTTTCTTTGAATGTATTTGAATTTTTAACGATTTTTAATGCGCGGGCGGGACAGAATGAAACGCAGCGTTGGCAGTTCACGCATTTCGATTCGTCTGAAAGCATGATTTTGTTTTTTCCGTCAAAGTAATGAACTCCGTTGGCGCACTGCTTTTCGCACAATCTGCAGTTGGTGCAGCGGTTGTTGTTTCTTTCTATCTCAAATTCGGGGAATACGTATTCCGGACTCATATTAAAGCACCTTCCTTTACTGTGACGATGACCGGCTCTCCGCCGGCGGGACTGTATATTTTATCAAGATCCGGCTGCATGGTGCGGATGGCCGCTTCTTCGCTTGCGATATAAACTTTATCATCTTTTTCGCCTACGACCATGGAACGGAGTTTAAGCCTGTCGTTAAGAGCCATAAGCCCGCCTCCGAAACCCAGTATTATCGAAAACGGCCCGGTTATGAGAAGACTTGAAAAGACGTTTCTCAGATACGAGAGCGTTTCCTTTTCTTTTGCCGGTTTGTCGTTTATGGTATTCCAGAACGGTGCGGCAATCACAGACGCGGTTTCCTGCAGCGTCAGTTTCTTGCGGCGGAGGAGATAGTCTGCAATGTAGGTTATCACTTCGGTGTCCGTTTGCAGAGTGCATTTATAGCCGAACATTTCGATAAATCTGCGGTTTGCATCGTATGAAGATATTTCGCCGTTATGAACGATCGAATAGTCGAGCAGAGCAAACGGATGCGCGCCGCCCCACCAACCGGGAGTATTCGTCGGGTATCTTCCGTGAGCGGTCCAGCAGTACCCCGCGTATTCGTCAAGACGGTAAAATTTACCCACGTCTTCGGGAAAACCCACTGCTTTGAAGGTTCCCATATTTTTGCCGCTGGAAAACACGTATGCTCCTTTCATCTCGGCGTTGATTTTCATGACCGTACGCACCACGAATTCTTTTTCGTCGAGCTGCACGGATTTCAGAACGGAAGGCAGCGGAGACAGAAAATATCTCCATATAAGCGGTTCGTCGGTAATTTCGGGGATTTTTCTAGTGGGGATAATTTCCGACGAAACCATTTCAAATCCTTCTTTCAGGAAGCGTTCGCACTCTGTGCGCACGGCGTTATCGTAAAAGAAAATATGAAAAGCATACTCGTTTCTGTGCTCGGGATATATTCCGTAGGCCGCAAAACCGCCGCCCAAACCGTTGGATCGGTCATGCATGGGGCGCATGCTTTCAATAATGCTTTCTCCGCTCAGTTTTTTGCCGTCTCTGGAAATAACGGCGGAAATTGCGCAGCCTGAGGGAATTCGTATCTGACCTTCTTTTTCCATATTTGCGTTCTCCTGAAAAAAATTATAAAAAAAGGCGTTCACCGGACAAGGAACAATCCCTGTCCAATGAACGCCTTTGCTCATTTACGCCCCAATTCTACACTTTAAACGGCAATTTGTCAACAAAAATTTCTTTTTAGGAAAAAGTTTTTTAAAAATTTTGCGAAAAAATCGTTGACAATAAAAAAACAAAGATATATAATGTGGCTGTAAAAAACAAAAAGGCAACGGCGTCTTTGAGATATTCTCAAGGGCGCTTTTTCGTTGCGGACTAAATAAAGCGGCAAAGAAATTTCGCAAAATACCGCGGCGAACAATCAGAGCATCATCAAATTACAAGCAAATAATAAGCAGATAAAGGCAACGGCGTCTTTCAAGAAAAAATCTGAAAGCGCCGTTGCCTGAATTTTTATAAGGAGTTTTAATATGGAAACGGTTACGGAAAAATTCGGCAGTCTTGTTTTCGACGACAGGGTTATGAAAGCAAATTTATCCGCAAGAGTATACCAATCGTTAAAAAAGACGATCGACGAAGGCGCGAGCCTTGATCTGACTGTCGCCAATGCGGTGGCGGAGGCAATGAAGGAATGGGCTGTTAAAAACGGTGCAACCCATTTTACTCACTGGTTTCAGCCGCTGACGGGAATAACCGCGGAAAAACACGACAGCTTTATAACTCCCGCGCCCGACGGCAGGGTTATTATGGAATTCTCGGGTAAGGAGCTTATCAAGGGAGAACCCGATGCGTCAAGTTTTCCGTCCGGCGGGATAAGGGCTACTTTCGAAGCCAGAGGCTATACTGCATGGGACCCTACGTCTTATGCCTTTATAAAAGGTAAAACGCTCTGTATTCCTACGGCATTCTGTTCTTACGGCGGCGAGGCTCTCGATAAAAAGACCCCTCTTCTCCGTTCGATGGAAGCGTTGAACAGGCAGGCTTTGCGTATTTTAAGACTTTTCGGTAATTCCGACGTTAAACGGGTGACCACTTCGGTGGGACCCGAACAGGAATATTTTCTTATCGACAAAAAAATGTTCGATAAGAGAAAAGATCTCGTGTTTACGGGCAGAACTTTGTTCGGTGCCAAAGCGCCAAAAGGGCAGGAAATGGAAGACCACTATTTCGGCGCAATCAAACCAAGGGTGGCGGCTTACATGGCGGAGCTTAACGAAGAATTGTGGAAACTCGGCGTGCTTGCCAAAACCGAACACAACGAAGTTGCTCCGGCACAGCACGAGCTTGCTCCCATCTATACAACTACCAATATAGCCACCGATCATAACCAGCTTACAATGGAAATAATGCAGAAAGTTGCGCTTAAACACGGGCTTGTGTGTCTTTTACACGAAAAGCCTTTTGCCGGGGTAAACGGAAGCGGAAAACACAACAACTGGTCCATGACGACCGATACCGGCGTCAATCTTCTGTCGCCCGGAGATACGCCGTACGAGAACGCGCAGTTCCTGCTTTTTCTTTGCGCGGTGATCAAGGCGGTCGACGATTATCAGGATCTGCTCAGATTATCGGTAGCCACGGCCGGCAACGACCACAGACTGGGAGCAAACGAAGCTCCGCCGGCGGTAATTTCCATCTTTCTCGGCGACGAACTTACGGCTATCCTTGAAGCGATAGAAAGCGGCAGGCCGTATTCGGGGACAAAGAAAACCACGCTTAAACTCGGAGTTGACGTTTTGCCCGACTTCGCACGCGACACGACCGACAGGAACAGGACTTCGCCTTTCGCTTTTACAGGCAATAAATTCGAGTTCAGAATGCTCGGTTCGTCCAACAGCATATCCTGCGCAAACATCATGCTTAACGCCGCGGTCAGCGAGTCTCTTAAAATTTATGCCGACAGACTGGAAGGCGCGGCAGATTTCGAAAAAGCGCTCAACGAGATGATTAAAAAAACAATCAAGGACCATAAGAGAATACTTTTCAACGGCAACGGCTATGACGACGCCTGGATATCGGAAGCGACTGATAAACGCGGACTTCTTAATTATCGCACTACGCCCGACTGTATGCCTCATCTGCTCGATAAAAAGAATGTGGAAATGCTGACATCCCATCGCGTTTTTACAGAAACGGAACTTAAATCCAGGACGGAAATTATGCTCGACAACTATTGCAAAACGGTAACTATCGAGGCAAACACCATGATTGATATGGCGAGAAAACAGATTCTGCCTGCTGTAGAAACTTTTGTATCGGAAGTTTCGGAAACCGCGGTACGTAAGATGAAGTTTGCGCCGGAAGCATCCGTTGAATTTGAAAAGAAAACCGTTTTGAAACTTTCTCTTCTCATGGAACAGATTCTTGCAAGAACAGAAGAACTTGAAAGCGAGACCTGCAAACTTAAATTTATTGCCGATATAGAAAAAGAAAGTTACGCCATAAGAGACAACGTTCTTCCGAAGATGAGCGAACTCAGGGCGCTTGCCGACGAGGCTGAAACTTTAACCGCGGAAAAATATTGGCCGTTTCCCACATACGGCGAACTGCTGTTCGGAGTGAGATAAGGTTTAAGCCTCTGAAAGCAGTATTTACGAGCTGCAAAACAGGAGATTTTTATGTGCTCTATTATGGGTTATTGCGGAAAAGGTATTTCGCAGGACGAATTAAAAATATTTTTTGACCGTACCGTGTCGAGAGGTCCCGACTGTTCGAGAATTGCCGATACCGGCAATGGTTTTCTGGCTTTTCACCGTCTGGCGATCATGGGGCTTTCTCCCGAAGGGATGCAGCCTTTCGGTTTTGACGGGTCTCTATGCGTTTGCAACGGAGAAATATACGGGTTTGAAAAGCTGAAAGCCGGTCTGATCGGTAAGGGTTATACTTTCAACAGCGGCAGCGACTGCGAAATTTTGCTTCCGCTTTACCGGGAATACGGCGTCGGCGCTTTCAATATGCTGGATGCGGAATTCGCGCTTATTATATATGACGGAAAGAATGACGAATATATAGCCGCGCGCGACCCCTTAGGCATAAGGCCGTTATATTACGGATACGATGAAAAAGGTGTGATCGTGTTTGCGAGCGAGCCCAAAAACCTTGTGGGGCTGACGGGAGCCATCATACCTTTTCCGCCGGGGCATTACTATAAAAACGGCAAGTTTATCTGCTATGAAGATATTGCGGAAGTTAAAAATTTCTGTTTCGACGATACGGAAACTGTTTGCCGGAATATCAGGAAAAAACTTATCGCGGGCGTAGAAAAAAGGCTGGTTGCCGACGTGAACGTAGGTTTTTTATTGTCCGGCGGACTTGATTCTTCGCTGGTATGCGCCATAGCTCAGAAAAAGAGCTCGGAGCCGATCAAAACATTCGCCGTCGGAATGAGCAAAGATGCAATCGATTTAAAATATGCTGAAAGGGTTGCAGAATATATAGGCAGCGATCATACCGAAATAATAATAACAGAAAACGACGTGATCAATTCGTTGGAAGATGTTATATATCTGCTTGCTACATACGATATAACGACGGTAAGGGCGAGTATCGGCATGTATCTGCTGTGCAAAGCGATTCATGAAACAACGGACATAAGGGTAATTCTGACGGGGGAAATTTCAGACGAACTTTTCGGTTATAAATATACCGACTTTGCTCCCGATGCAAATGAATTTCAGAAAGAATCGGTCAAAAGAATCAGAGAGCTGCATATGTACGACGTTTTGCGGGCCGACAGGTGTATTTCCGTCAATTCTTTGGAGGCGAGAGTGCCGTTCGGCGATCTGGATTTCGTCAGATACGTTATGGCTGTAGATCCGGAAAAAAAATTAAACAGATACGGAAAGGGCAAGTATCTGTTAAGACATGCGTTTGAAGGCGGATATTTGCCGCACGATATTCTGTATCGTGAAAAAGCGGCGTTTTCGGACGCCGTCGGTCATTCTATGGTAGACTATCTGAAAGAATATGCCGGGAATTATTATTCGGATGAAGACTTTGAGAAAAAGCGCGTTAAATATTCGCACGCCGTGCCTTTTACGAAGGAATCTCTTTTATACAGGGAGATATTCGAAAAATATTATCCGGGACAAAGCCGTATGATATCGGATTTCTGGATGCCGAATAAAAAATGGAAAGGGTGCGACGTGCTTGACCCTTCGGCGAGAGTGCTTCCCAATTACGGCGACAGCGGGAAATGACGAAAATGCAATCCGTAAGTCAAATATATTTAAAAAACAAACGGATTAGCTCGGAAGGAAAAGTGCGTACATCGTAACAAAAAGGAGAATGCGTTGTGACATATCAGAAAGTTTTGATTCTTGATTTCGGAGGGCAGTATGAACAACTTATCGCGCGGAGAGTCAGGGAATGCGGCGTGTATTCCGAAGTTAAACCGTTTACAATGAGCATAGGTGAAATAAAAGAATTCAATCCCGTAGGAATAATTTTTACGGGCGGGCCGCAGAGTGTGTACAGGGAAAATTCTCCGCATCCCGACGAGGGAATTTTCCGTCTGGGGATTCCCATTCTGGGTATTTGCTACGGATGTCAGCTGCTGGCGTATCATTCAGGCGGAAACGTTGTTCCCGCAGGCGGCGGTCAGAGCGCGGAATATGGCGGAACTCTCACTTTTTTCGATACGGATTGCGCGATATTCCGCGGGATAAAAAAGAGCAGTATTACCTGGATGAGCCATGCCGACTGTACGGCAGTGATACCGGAAGGATTTTTGCAGGTAGCAAGATCGGAAAAATGCCCGAACGCGGCGATAGCTGACGAAAAAAGAAAGTTTTACGGAGTGCAGTTTCACCCCGAAGTTAATCATACCGAATGCGGAAAAGAGATCATAAAGAATTTTTTATACGGCGTCTGCGGTGCCGCAGGCGACTGGAAAATGGAAAGTTACGCAAAAACGTGCGTAAAACAGATCAAAGAAAAAACAGGCGGCGGAAAAGTTCTGCTCGCGCTTTCCGGAGGGGTGGATTCTTCCGTGTGCGCGGCGCTCTTTGCCGAAGCGATAGGCAAACGCCTTACTTGCGTTTTCGTAAACCACGGCTTGCTGCGTAAAAACGAAAGCGACGAAGTGGAGCGGGTTTTCGGAAAACGGGATATAAACTTTATCAGAATCGACGCGGAAAAAAAGTTTCTTTCTGCGCTTAAAGGAGTAACCGACCCCGAACGCAAACGGAAAATAATAGGCGAACTGTTTATCAGAGTTTTTGAAGAGGCGGGCAGAAAAATCGGCAGAGCGGATTATCTTGCGCAAGGTACCATATATCCCGACGTAATCGAATCCGGTAAAGGTCCGGCGCAGACCATAAAAAGCCATCACAACGTAGGCGGACTTCCCGAAGTTTTAGAATTTAAAGAGATTATAGAACCGCTGAAAATGCTTTTTAAAGACGAAGTGCGGGCACTCGGAAGGGAAATCGGGCTTCCCGAATATTTAATTTCGCGCCAGCCGTTTCCCGGTCCGGGATTGGGTATAAGAATTATAGGCGAAATAACCGAAGAAAAACTTAAAATATTAAGAGAAGCCGATTTTATATTCAGGGAAGAGATTACAAAAGCAGGACTGCGGGAGAATCCGGATCAATACTTTGCGGCGCTGACGGATATGCGTTCGGTAGGGGTCATGGGCGACGGGAGAAGTTATGATTACGCCGTCGCGCTACGCGCGGTCAGGACCGACGATTTTATGACTGCAGACTGGGCGAAAATTCCTTACGACGTTCTCGGCAGAATTTCTTGCAGAATCGTCAACGAAGTCGGGGGAGTGAACAGAGTGTTTTACGATATTACTTCAAAACCGCCGGCAACGGTTGAATATGAATAAAAGGAAAAAACGTTTATGACTAAATTTATTTTTGTAACGGGCGGAGTAGTTTCGGGGCTCGGCAAAGGAATAACGGCGGCCTCTCTCGGCAGATTGCTTAAAGCGAGGGGATTAAAAGTCGCGGCTCAGAAGTTAGACCCTTATATCAACGTGGATCCCGGCACCATGAGCCCTTACCAGCACGGAGAAGTTTATGTTACCGACGACGGCGCCGAAACCGACCTCGATCTCGGTCATTACGAGCGGTTTATAGACGAAGATCTTAATAAATATTCCAATCTTACCGCCGGCAAGGTCTATTGGAACGTGTTGAACAAAGAACGTCGCGGGGAATATCTCGGATCAACCGTACAGGTTATCCCGCACGTTACCGACGAAATAAAAGAATTTGTCTACCGCGTGGGGAAACAAACGGATGCGGATGTGGTCATTACGGAGATCGGCGGAACGATAGGCGATATAGAAAGCCAGCCTTTTCTGGAAGCGGCAAGACAGATTTCTTTGGAAACGGGCAGAGGAAACAGCTTGTTCATACACGTCACGTTGGTGCCGTATATTAAAGGTTCGGACGAGCATAAATCCAAGCCCACCCAGCATTCGGTGAAGGAATTGCAGGGTATGGGCATTAAGCCGGACGTTATAGTTCTCCGCGCCGATCAGCCGATCGAAAAGGAAATTTTCAAAAAAATATCGCTTTTTTGCAACGTTAAACCCGATTGCGTTATCGAAAACATAACGCTTTCCGTTCTTTACGAAGCTCCGTTAATGCTGGAGAAGTCCGGTTTTTCAAGCGTGGTGTGCAGGGAGCTGGGGATTGCAACTGAAAATCCGGATTTAGAAGAATGGTCGGAACTTGTTTCGAAAATTAAAAACAGAAATAAAACCGTTACGGTAGCTTTAGTCGGAAAATACGTTAAACTTCACGACGCTTATCTGTCTGTGGCCGAAGCGCTGCGGCACGCGGGCTATTTTTCAGACGCGCGCATCGATATTAAATGGATCGATTCGGAGACTTTGACAGATGAATCCGCGCAGGAAAAGCTCTGCAATGCGCACGGAATTATAGTTCCGGGCGGTTTCGGCGGACGCGGGACGGATGGTATGATAACCGCCGTAAAATATGCGAGAGAAAACCGCATTCCTTTTTTCGGAATTTGTCTCGGCATGCAGGTAGCCGTTATCGAATATGCCAGGAACGTTGTCGGAATAATCGACGCCAATTCGGGGGAATTTGACGAATTGAGCAAGAACAAAGTCATAGATTTCATGCCCGGGCAGAGCGAAGAGATAAATAAAGGCGGTACTTTAAGACTCGGCAGCTATCCCTGCACGATAAAGAAGGGAACAACGATGGAGAGATGTTACGGAAAAACGGAAATTACCGAACGTCATCGCCACCGCTATGAATTCAATAACGAGTATAAAAAAGCGTTTATCGAAGCGGGAATGACTCTTTCGGGGATTTCGCCGGACGGAAGACTGGTAGAAACCGTTGAATTGACTAATCTGCCGTTTTACGTCGGAGTGCAGTTTCATCCCGAATTCAAAAGCAGGCCGAACAGCGCGCATCCGCTGTTTAAGGGTTTTATTAAAGCGGCAATCGACAAAAAGGAGCGTATCCGGTAATGGGCTTGCACGAAGAATGCGGCGTGTTCGGCATGATTTCCGGACAAAGCGAAAATCTGGCAGAAACCGTTTATTACGGGCTTTACGCCCTTCAGCACCGCGGACAGGAAAGCGCGGGCATTGTAGTCAATGACGACGGGCTTTTCTTTTCCCACAAAGATATAGGACTGGTAAGCGACGTTTTCTCGAAAGAAGTTTTATCAGCGTTCCCGCGCGGGACGATGGCTGTGGGGCACGTCAGATACGGCACCACGGGCGGTGCTACGAGAAATAATTGCCAACCCGTAGAAGTGAATCATCAGAAAGGTAAATTGGCGCTTGCGCACAATGGAAATTTAAGCAATGCTTACGCGTTGCGCAATGAACTGGAACTGTCGGGAGCGATATTTCACACTACGTCGGATACCGAAATAATCGCTTATATATTGACCAAAGAACGGTTGACCGCTCCGTCAATCGAAATTGCCGTAAGCAGAGCAATGAACAGAATGGAAGGGGCTTATTCTCTAGTTCTGATGTCCGCGGCCAAACTGATTGCGGTCAGAGACCCGCACGGGTTCAGGCCGTTATGTTACGGCAGAACGCAAAACGGGAACTATGCGGTAGCTTCAGAAACCTGCGCGCTTCAAGCCGTGGGAGCTGAGTTTATTCGGGATCTAAAACCGGGAGAAATGCTGGTTTTCAGCGGCGGAGACATAAAATCTTATACCGATTTCTGTGGCAAAGAATTAAAGAAAACCTGTATTTTCGAATACATATATTTTGCCCGGCCGGATTCGATTATAGACGGCGTTTCGGTTCAGCAGGCCAGAATAGCGGCAGGAAAAATTCTTGCGCAGGAATTTCCCGTAAAAGCGGATGTGGTCATCGGCGTTCCCGATTCCGGTCTTGACGCGGCTATCGGCTATTCCCGCCGGTCCGGGATACCGTATGGGATAGGGCTTATTAAAAACAAATATATCGGCAGAACTTTTATTTCTCCCGGTAAAAGCGACAGGTCAGATAAAGTAAGAATAAAACTGGCGCCCGTCGTCCCGGCGGTAAAAGACAAGAAAGTGGTTCTTGTCGACGATTCTATCGTCAGAGGAACGACAAGCGGCCGGATAGTTAAACTCCTTCGCGAAGCGGGCGCTGCCGAAATACATATGCGCGTTTCCGCCCCGCCTTTTCTGCATCCGTGTTATTACGGAACGGATATCGATTCGGAAGAAGGTCTGATAGCCTGCCGGCATACGGTTGAAGAAATAACAGAAAATATAGGAGCCGACAGTCTCGGATTTCTTCCCGAAAAGCGTCTGAACGAACTTGTCGGATGCAATGAATTCTGTTCGGCGTGTTTTGACGGAAGATATCCGACGGCAACGCCGAAAATAACGGGAAAAAACCGTTTTGAACAAAAATTGTCCTGCAAAAAAGGTTAACGGTGAAAAATGAAAAAATTTTACGACAGGAAATTGATATTGGAAGACGGATCTGAATTTTCGGGATACGGTTTCGGAGACAGGGGCAACAGAGTTACCGAAATTGTTTTCAACACGTCGCCGGTCGGCTATCAGGAAATTTTATCCGATCCGTCTTACGCTTATCAAACGGTGGTTATGAGTTATCCGCTTATCGGCAATTACGGCATCAATCCGGACGATTTCGAAACGGAAACCCCGTTTTTAGGAGGATTTGCGGTAAGGGAATACAACGATTTTCCTTCCAATTGGAGAAGCGTTCAAACTCTTTCGGAGACAATGAAACAATATAAAATACCCGGGATATGGGGAATAGACACCAGAAAACTGGTGCGGTCCATACGCGATCACGGAAGCAGAAGGTGTTTAATTACGGAGATCAAAACGACTGCGGACGAAGGCGTAAAAATTATTAAAGCCACGCCCGTCCGGACGGATGCCGTTAAACAGGTCAGCAGAAAGAAAATAGCGGAATATCCTGCAGACGGAAATATAAAAGTCGTTGCCGTAGACTGCGGCATCAAGCAGAACATAATACGTTCGCTGAACAAAAGAAACGTGTCGGTTATTGCGGTGCCGTTTGATACGGACGGCAAAACGATAGAACGCATTAATCCCGACGGCGTGATTATATCAAACGGTCCCGGAGACCCCGCCGATGCGGTTGAGGTAATCGAAACAATAAAATATCTGAAAGGGAAATATCCCGTTTTCGGCATATGTCTGGGACATCAGTTAATATCGCTTGCATACGGGGCGGAAACGTATAAACTCAAATTCGGGCACCGCGGAGGAAATCACCCCGTTAAAAATCTCCTGTCGGGTAAAATAGAGATTACTTCGCAGAATCACTCATATGCGGTGAATGAAAAAAGCCTTGCAGACACGCCGCTTACGGTAACGCACGTCAATCTTTTAGACGGTACGGTTGAAGGTGTGGAAAACAAAAAAGACATGATTTTCAGCGTTCAGTATCATCCTGAAAGCGCACCCGGCCCGAAAGACAGCGCCTATCTGTTCGATAAATTTATAGATGTGGTCAGGGAGAATAAAAATGCCTAAAAGAAACGATATAAATAAAATACTCGTTATCGGCAGCGGACCAATTGTCATAGGTCAGGCGGCCGAATTCGATTATGCCGGCACGCAGGCCTGCCTGGCGCTTAAAGAAGAAGGATATAAAGTTGTGCTCTGCAACTCCAATCCCGCCACAATCATGACCGACGCGTCTGTCGCCGATAAGGTTTATATGGAGCCGCTGACGCTCGAATACATCGCCAAAATCATCCGCCGAGAACGGCCGGACGCGATTTTGCCGGGAATCGGCGGCCAGACCGCGCTCAATCTTGCCGTTCAGCTTGAAAAAAAAGGCATTCTCCGAGAGTGCGGATGCGAACTTTTAGGAACAAAAAGCCGCAGTATAGAGAAAGCCGAAGACAGAGAACTGTTTAAAAAACTGTGTGAAGATTTAGGAGAGCCCGTACTGCCTTCCGAAATAGCAAATACGGTTGAAGAAGGGCTGATAATTGCCGAAAGGATAGGATATCCCGTGGTTTTGCGCCCCGCGTTTACATTGGGCGGAACGGGCGGCGGTTTTGCCGACGGAAGGAAAGAATGTGCCGAAATACTGAAAAAAGCGCTCAAATTATCCCCTGTCGGTCAGGTGCTGGTCGAAAAAAGCGTTAAAGGCTTTAAAGAAATAGAATACGAAGTTATGCGCGACGCTTCCGATACGGCGATCGCCGTATGCAATATGGAAAATCTCGATCCGGTAGGGATACATACGGGGGATTCCGTTGTTGTTTGCCCATCGCAGACTTTAACCGACAAAGAGTATCAGATGCTGCGCAACAGCGCTTTGAAAATAATAAGGGAACTTGAAATCGAGGGCGGCTGCAACGTTCAGTTTGCGCTCGATCCGAAGTCGTTCGGTTATTATTTGATAGAAGTAAATCCCAGAGTTTCGCGATCGTCTGCGCTTGCAAGCAAGGCAAGCGGATACCCTATAGCAAGAGTTTCGGCAAAAATTGCGGTGGGCATGCGCCTGGAAGAGATTGCGCTTGCCAATACGTCTGCGGCGTTTGAGCCCGCACTCGATTATGTGGTTACCAAAATGCCGAGATTTCCTTTCGATAAGTTTGACGACGCCGACAACAGACTCGGCACGCAAATGAAAGCGACGGGCGAGACCATGAGCATAGGCAGAACTTTCGAAGAGAGCCTGTTAAAGGGAATACGTTCGCTTGAGACGGGCGTTTATCATCTGCGGATGAGCAAATTCGATAATGCCCGCAGCGAGGATTTGTTTGAATATATCGGACAGGGGACAGACGACAGGATTTACGCCGTTGCCGAGCTTTTAAGAAGAAACGCGTCTCTTGGAAAAATTGCAGAACGAACTCATATCGACGATTTTTTTCTGCGTAAATTGAAAAACATAACCGATAAAGAAACGGAAATCCGTAAAAATCCTTTTGATGCCGAAATACTTGCCGACGCCAAAAAAACGGGTTTTTCGGACAGAGAGATCGCTTTTCTTTGGAACACGACGGAAAATCGCGTATTCGATCTGCGGAAACGCTCAAATATTTTTCCCGTTTACAAAATGATAGATACCTGCGCTTCGGAGTTTAAAAGTTATGTTCCGTACTTTTATTCGACATACGAAGAAGAAAACGAGGCAGCTGTATCCGGCAGGAAAAAAATAGTGGTGCTGGGCAGCGGCCCTGTCCGCATAGGGCAGGGAGTGGAATTCGACTATTCTACCGTTCACGCCGTAAAGACAATCAAGGCGGCCGGCTACGAAGCGATAGTTATAAACAATAATCCCGAAACGGTTTCCACCGATTATACCGTCGGCGATAAACTTTATTTCGAACCTCTGACGGCAGAAGACGTCATCAACGTGATAAATCTTGAAAAACCCGAAGGCGTTATCGCTTCTCTCGGGGGACAGACGGCCGTAAATCTTGCAAAACCTTTAAAAAACAGGGGCGTCAGCATAATCGGAACGGGGTGCGAAGCCATTGAAAAAGCCGAAAACAGGCGCGCTTTCGAAAAATTGCTTGAACAACTCGGCATTCCGCAGCCTAAAGGCTGCGCGGTCACAAACATAGACGACGGCGTAAAAGCGGCAGAAGAAATAGGATATCCGGTGCTCGTGCGTCCTTCGTTCGTTTTGGGGGGAAGGGCGATGCAGATAGTGGCAAAAGAACAAGCGTTGCGCAGCTATCTTAAGGCAGCCGTCGAAATAGGCGGAGACAAACCTGTTTTGGTCGATAAGTATATCCGCGGCAAAGAAGTGGAAGTAGATGCCGTCTGCGACGGAGAAACAGTTTTTGTTCCGGGAATAATGGAGCTTGTCGAACGCACGGGCGTGCATTCCGGAGACAGCATAAGCGTATATCCGACATTCAGCATTTCGGATAATGTCAAAAAAATCATACTTGAATATACTGAAAAGCTGGGCCTGGGCATAGGCATCAGAGGTCTATTCAACATTCAGTTTATAGTGGAT
>CAUHGY010000036.1 GCA_959605945.1 uncultured Clostridia bacterium
GGATCCGCTCCGGCAAGGTCGTACGGCTCGCCGTTGATTTTTCTGACAATCTCGGTCGTGAGAGCGTCGCATATATGCAGAGACCCGCTCTCAACGTCAAAAAGATAGTATCTGCCGTCAATATCGAACGTATGTACCATTTTTAAATATACAAAATCAAGGAACAGTATAATACACCGTCCCTTGATAAAAACATTCAGTTTTTTATTTGTTGTTTATTTTAGACTGTTTTTCAAGTTTTTCACAGCTCTGGTTACCTACCGTGCACGACGTTTTGCATGCCGACTGGCAGGTGCTTCTGCATTCGCCGCATCCCGTTTCCTTTCTTTTTGCGGGAGTTGCCACCAATTTGATTCTGTTCATTTTTAACGCCTCCGTAATTGATACTGTATTATTAACAACATATATGATATTATATCGCATGAATTTTGTCAACCCAAACGGACAAAAAAATTACGAGCGATACTGTTTTACGTTTTCCGCAGCTACGAGAAAAACCCGCCGAAATACAAGAGCAGCACGATTCCTGTAACGACTGCAAGGCCGAGCAGCACCGCGGTAAGCACGCGCCAAGGCGAAACAGGGGTCTTTCCCGTCACCTTTCCCGTACTGCCGTTGACATAAAAATTGTAAAGTTTCTTATTATATTTGAAATTGCCTATGTATACCGGCAGCATGACGTATTTATATGTGACGCCGTCGTGCTTGGTAGAAACGTTCAGATAAGAAACAACGTCATAGGAATACTGACCGAGAATGCGCGTACGCAAGATGTTGTCAAT
This sequence comes from uncultured Clostridia bacterium, assembly GCA_959605945.1. Lineage (GTDB taxonomy): Bacteria > Bacillota > Clostridia > Christensenellales > Borkfalkiaceae > UBA1259. The sequence goes on from CAUHGY010000036.1 coordinate 783, forward strand.
GCTGTTTTTTGCGGTATCCCAGCAAGATGCAAGCTCTTTGTCATAATGATAAGCCATAAAACCCATCAGGTATTTTTCTTCGTACTTCACGCCGTCGTTCGTGCGATAAGGCATCAGCTTATTGAGATGCTGCTGATTAAAACGCGATCCCGCCGTGACAAGCAAATCGTCGAAAGAGTCGCAATATGTACCGCTTATATTTCGCCATACCGTATAAGTTTCCACCCGCCTGTTCTTGCCCGAACCGACGGTTCTGGTGTGATGTTTCCCTATTCTGCCGTAATACACGGACGTCGTCCGGCTGTCGAAAGTAAAACACGGCGTATAAACGCCTTTAATATTTTCAGCCGAAAGCGTCTTTTTAAATTTTCTCGGGGCGAAAATACGTTTTTTTGCCCAGTTCTTGCTGAAAGATACGGCTTTTTCATCGCCGAAAGCAAAAGGTATAAGCGCGTTCGGTTTAAGCCCTGCAAGCTCTTCTGTTTTCTGAACATGCGATGTTCCGCAGAAAGGACAAATTTTTGCCGTCTCCCCTTGTTTTAAAACAACTTTCGCACCGCAGTTGTCGCACGAAAAAACAGTTGCTTCATCGCTTTCCCATTGACGGCTGTCTGCCAGCCCGGAAAGCAGGTCAAGTTCTTCGGCTGTAACTTTATTTTCAAAGCCCTGCTTTGTGCCGCAATGTTCGCAAACAAGCATCTGTTCGTCCGGATCAAAAATCATATTTGACCCGCAGCCGGGGCACTTTACAATTTCAGTATCTACTTTTACCTGTTCTTCGCCGTATTCGTCTGTTTCAAATTCCGCCATCTGTTTAAACTTCTCCCGTTAAAATAACAAGCACCTGTCAGATTTCGTTCAGCTCTTTAAGCATCTGTTCTAAATCGGTTCCGTGAACGCCTGCGGCTTCGCCGACCGTTTCGCCGTGAGCGAGTGCGCATCCGAGGCAGTGCATGCCGTGCGCCATAAGAATATCGCCGGCTTTGGGATTAATCTGCAACGCCTCAAAAATAGTTGTGTTTTCGGTTATTTTTTCCGCCATGGTTATATCTCCTTTTTGAAATTGTCAGCTTTTTTATTTATTATATTAAAAAAACACTTATAAGTCAAACTGTTTGTTTGCCTTTAAATAATTTTCTTAAAAAGCGGTTTTTATACGCCAAAAGAATGTTCTTCCGGAATTTTAATTTGCAGAAAACTTCCTTTCCCGCTTAATACTTCTTTACGCCGCATCACAGCATAATTATGTTTTTTCAAAAATAACGGCAGACGCACGATTTTATCTGCGCCTGCCGCGTTATTTTATATAACTATAAATTAAGCGTCTGAATACCTTACTTTAATTTAAGTGCCTGTTTATGCTTTAAGTTATCAATCCCCAAAAAATTACAGTTTCTGACCGCATTCAGGGCAGAATTTTGCCGTGGCGGAAACCTGTGCGCCGCAATTAGAACAAAACTTTTTAGCCGGAATTTTCTCACCGCATTCAGGACAGAATTTTGCTTTCGAGCTGATTTCATGCCCGCATTTAGGACATTTCGCTTTCGCTCCGCCGTCTCCCGCGGCAGCCGGAGCCGCCGTCTTCTGCGGTTCGGGATTGCTCGACGGACGGAAAGCGTCCGCAAACATCGAACCGATGCCCGCACCGGCGCCGAGTCCTACGCCTGCACCCATAAACGTACCGCCCATGCCGGGATTTTTAGCGGCATCCTTCATAGCTTCCGCCGCGGCGACTTTCATCATGACGTCGGTCTTGTCTCCGAGTATTCCCAGTCTGCTTCTCTCGTCGATTGCCTTTTCCACTTCCTGGGGAACAGACATGTTCTCTATAAAAAGATTTGTCAGTTTAAGTCCGATTTCTTTAAATTTTGCCTGAATATTGGCGGTCACAATTTCATTGAATTCGGTAGTATTTCCGGCAAGGTCAAGCGCCGAAATCCTGCTCTCGCCGATTGCGTCGGTAAGCGCGGATATAAGCATGGATTTAAGCCAATCGGTAATATCGGAAGTGACGAACGATGAGTTGGTTCCGAAAAGCTCTTTTAAGAAAATGCCCGCATCGTCAACTTTAAATGCATAAGATCCATAGCCTTTGACCCTGATCATGCCGAATTCGGGGTCGCGCATCATTATAGGATTTGCCGTCCCCCATTTGCAGCCGGTGAACTGTTTGGTGTTGACGTAATAAACGTCAACGGTAATGGGTGTTTCAAAACCGTATTTCCATCCGGCAAGCTTTGAAAGAATAGGAAATATATCGGTATTCAGGTCGTAAGTACCTGCAGGGAAAATATCGCAAATCTGCCCCTTATGAACAAAAATAGCTTCCTGAGATTCTCTGACAACCAATTTACTTTTCTGATTGACTTCTCTGCCGGCGTTTTTAAAAGGGTATTTATATACCAGTGTATTTTTACTGTCGTCCGCCCACTCGATTATTTTCAAAAAAAGAGCCATAAAATTTCTCCTGACAAAAAATTTTGTTTTACTTTATGAATTATAACATAAATTTTTAAATTTTACAATATTTTAAGCGTTTTTAGTTTTCCTTTTTAAATATTTTATGATATACTATATTCACTGATAAGCTTGCAGGTGTAGTTCATCGGTAGAATAAGAGCTTCCCAAGCTTTGGAGGTGGGTTCGATTCCCATCACCTGCTCCAGAAAACACAGTGCCGTCGCGGCACTGTGTTTTTTTGCAATCAGTGTAAAAAAAACTTATTTCGGCTTTACCGTCGCAGCGACAGCGTTTTTTATTATTTTTTCGTACTGAAATTAACTAAGCGGCAATAAGTGTTTTATATAATACGTCTGCGGCGGCGGAAAATTTCCGCCGCCGCAAAAATCTTCTTTATTTATACGATTGTCAGCCAAATTATTCATTTGTTTCCGTGAAACGCCTTATCCGCTTCCCATGTCATATCCGGCGCGACTTTAACCGACAGCATGTTTTCAAACCTGAGCAGATTTTCAGTCGGCAAACCGTCTTCAGTCGCATCCGCAACGGCGTCAGCAAGCATTTCCTTAAAATCCGCAAGCGCTTCGTCATCTTGCAAATAAATGTGTTCCAGCGCGTCACAGCCTTCCAGAAAATCGTACGAAACCGTTTGCAGCATATAATATCCGTATCCGGCGAAATAGACTTCTTTCAGCCCCTTACAATTGAGAAAAACGCTGCCGCTTACAGTATGGATCTGTTCGGGAAAAACCGCCGTTTCAATATAATCGAAACCGTTAAAAACACTGCCGTCCGAATTGCCTCCGGTTACCGTGCCGCCGAAACTGTTGCCGTTAAAAGGACTTTTATACGGTAAAACCACTGTTTTCATATCAGCGTTGTCTTTTAAGTCTGTATTTGCGGCGATGGTTATTCTCGGATAATTGTCTACTTCGTCATAAAGTTCGGTAATTTCCGGGCTTATGGTGACATCGTTTTCTATCGGCTTTGAAAAATCAAAGTCATTTCCTTTATCGTCTTTCCATCCGCCGATAAAATAGACTTTTTTTCCGCCGTTATTTATGCGCGTGATATTTTCGTAATACGCCTTGTCGATAATGCTGCCCTTGTCGAGCGTAAATTTGAAACGCGAAAAGCACCCTCCGTCACCGTTTATCGTGACGGTAACTGTTTTCGGCTCTTCTTCGCCGGACGGATTTCCACCGTCGTCTCCGCAGGCAACAAGCCCGATGGGCAGAACGCAACACAAAATAAACACTGCCGTAACCAGCGCGATTTTTTTCATATATATCTCCTAATCCATACGTTTTAATTTATTATATTGTTTCATGATACAATACATCACACCTTACCGGTTTGAAGAACGGCGCCGCGATCGGCACCGCTCTTCAAACCGGCAGATATCAGATTTTCATGGCAACGTCCCAGGCGCGCCACACAACTGTGCGGAGATTGCCGACTCCGTTGCAGTCGCCCACGAGATAACTCTTTATTCCGTCGAACGCAAGCGGCGCGGGGATATACCCCACCGATGTAATGACGCTGTCCGCCGCTATTTTTTGCTGCTTGCCGTCTTTTCCGACGATAATCACCCCGTCGCCCGTAATTTCTTTGACCTTGCTTTCGAGATGAACTTCGACATTATTGTGTTCGAAGAACTCTCTGAGATATGAAGAGTTCGCAAGGCAAACTCCCTTGACGGCGATGAGATCGTTTTTCATTTCGACGATGACGGGCGTCTTTCCCTTTTTATAAAGATCAAGCGCGATTTCACAACCCGTAAGACCGCCGCCGACAACTACAACTTTATCGCCCACCTGTTTGGCACCGCTCAGATATTCGCACGCTTCGACGACGTTATCACCGCCTTTGAGTTTTAATCTGACGGGGCGCGAACCCGTCGCCACGACGACGCAGTCATACCCTTTGAGTTCATCTGCGCTCTTTATCTGCGTGTTGAACCGTATGTCGATTTTAAGGTCTTCCATCTCCTTTTTATACCATTTGATGAGCGCCTTATCCGCTTCCTTGAAATCGGGAGCCGCCGCCGCTACGAAAACGCCGCCTAGTTTATCCGTCTTTTCAAAGACGGTCGGTTTATGCCCGCGCAGCGCAAGAACGCGCGCAGTCTCCATGCCTCCCACGCCGCCGCCGACAATCGCGACTTTTTTGCTTTTGGCGGCAGGCAATATTTTATATTTTTTAGACTGCATGGTCTCGGGATTCAAAGCACAGCGCGCCATACCGGCGTTATCGGAGAGCGACTGATCGTTGCCGACGCCTTTATAGTGCGCCATGTTGAAACAGGCGTTATGGCAATGAATACACGGGCGTATTTTATCCTCTTTTCCTTCAATAGTTTTGGTGACCCATTCGGGATCGGTAAGGAACTGTCTTGCGACGCCCATGGCGTCTATTTCGCCTGCGGCAATGGCTTCCGCCGCTGTCAGCGTATCCATCTTGCCCGCGCACACGACAGGTATGTCGACAAATTTTTTGATATGCTTGACGTCTTCGAGATTGCAGTTATTTGGCATATATGCCGGCGGATGCGCCCAATACCAGGCATCGTATGTGCCGTTGTCGCAGTTAAGCATGTCGTAGCCGGCATCCTGCAGATATTTGGCCGCACGTTCGCTCTCTTCCATATCCCTGCCCGCTTCGGTGTATTCTTCGCCGGGCAGCGCTCCCTGCTGGAAACCGCGGGTTTTGGAAACCACGGAATAGCGGAGCGATACGGGAAAATCCTTGCCGCATTCTTTTTTGATGGCTTTTACTATTTCCACCGGAAAGCGGTATCTGTTTTCAAAACTGCCGCCGTATTCATCCGTGCGCATATTAGTATATTTCATGGTAAACTGATCGAGCAAATAACCTTCGTGAACGGCATGAATTTCCACCCCGTCGACATCGGCTTCTTTCAACAGTTTCGCCGTTCTGGCAAAGGCTTCCACGATTTTGTTTATTTCCTTTATGGTAAGCGGACGCGACATGCAGCTTTCTTCCCAACGGTTGGGCGTCGCGCTGGCGCTGGCAGTCAGATAAGACACGTTTATGACGGGTTTAAGGAGCGCTGCCAACAGTTTGTTGTGCGACGCCTTTACCATTATATCGTTTATGGCAAGCGATCTGCCGAATCCCGCAGTCAGCTGTATAAACATTTTCGCGCCGGTCTTGTGAAACTCCGCCATAAATTCCTTTAATTTTTTAAATTTCGCTTTGCCCTGATAAAGCCATTTGCCGAACAGCAGATCCTTAACCATGGCAATGCCGGGCAGAATCAGCCCGACATTGTTTTTTGCCCTTTCGAGAAGAAATTTGGCAGCTTCCTCGTCAAAATGATTGGGTTCCATCCAGCCAAAGATAGACGTACCGCCCATACTTGTCATAACGATTCTGTTCTTGATTTCGCAGTTACCAATTTTCCAGCTTGTAAAAAGCGGATTATATTTTTCGTTCATTGCAATCTCCTTCATTTTATTATTACGGTACCGTCCTCTTTAACTTCAAGCGTATCGCCCGTTCTGACAGTTTCCAGGAACTCTTTGCCCAGCATATCGATAGCGATAACATCGCTGTTTTCCCAAACTTTAGCAAGCACTATACCGCTTGCGGCAAGCGAGTCGATGTGTTCGGAAAAAAGAAAACATGCAGGATTTATTTTCATGGCGCAGACTGTCTGAATGACCAGTCCGCCCGTAGTGGAACCTATCGTTATGGGCAGACACAACGCCTTTCCCGTTATGTTCAGCCCGTAAATATCCTTGTTGTTCTGATCGGAAACGATAACTTCCTTTGCGTTTTTAAGAGCGCTCTTCTGAAAAGTAGCCAGCGTGTTGACCCCTTCGCGGGAGACAACCGCTTCGCCCGTCCAATTGCCGCCGGCAAGAACTCTGCCTTTAAACTCTTTCATGTCAAAATCCCTCCTTCCCCGAAAGAATATTCAGAATTTCAGCGTCTTTGCAGTATCTGGCAACCGAATAGGTGCGCAGTTTGTTGCTGTTTGTAATTATTGCCCTGCCCTTGGTCATGGGATTATTGGTATACATCAACGGACAAATCGATGTCAGTTTAACTCCCGTAGCCATGAGCCGCGGGTATTCCGGCGTTTTCATGAAAGCTTCTTTTACTTGGGGCGGCGTTGTCATAATCGTTCTGACTTTCACTTTTTTTCTGCCCGATTTCTTTAAAGCGTTTTCCAGATCGTCAGTCCATTTTTTCAACTGTTTAAGCGTAAGATGAGGACAGCCGATAAAACACAGATTGGGCTTTGCGTCCTTATTCTTCCACATCAGCGGATAACTTTTGTAAACCCTTTCGAGTTCGGCGTCGTCTATTATGTATTCTTTAGCGTTCTCCGCAATCAAGCTTTCCCCTTGCTCTTTGGCTTCGGGAGTGAGATTGTCTATATGATAAAGTCCGACCGCTCCGTTTGACGCCGTAGCCGCGCCGAAATCTTTTAAATAAGCCGCCGCATCGTCGTTGATTTCCGTACCTATAAATTTATCAAGACCGTAAACGTAAGGAACGTCCTCCATAACTTTCATGCCGACAGCACTTCCGAGAATCTGCGCTTCGGGAATTTTGCTGGTCTTTACGTAAATTTTCCATGTAGCTTTTCTGCCTTCGTCCGTTACCAAACCGAAATAAGGCACATACCCCACAATCGATCCGAACAGATCCAGCATGCCGCTGTTGCGATTGCATCTTGCGCCCAGAACGGAGTTTGCATAAACCACTGCGCTGCTTTCAGCCCAGGAAAGCACGTCTCCTTTTTTCGGAATATTGCCGACTTCGGGAAGATAACACGCGCAGGTAAATGCTTTGCCGTCGCGCAGCCCCACCTTTGCCATTTGAGATTCGTAGTCGGCCTGCTTTTTATACATTACATGAAATGCTATTTTTTCCAGAAGATTGCATTTTACGTTTTCGTAATCGAGCGGACGCGGGTCCACCGTAAATTTGCCTTTTGTTTTTATGCCCGCTTCGATAAGCTGGTCCATCGTAGAAAAAAGCGGTTTCATGAGAGCGATGCCGAAACTTGTCACCAGATGTCCGTCTGCATGCGTGACGGGCACAAGTTTTTCCGCGCCGAAAATATCGCCGTACATGACGATGGTTTTCATCACTTTTGCAAGCACTTCGCCGCGCTCGCCGTCTAAAATCGCCTGCTGTTCGCGTGTCAACTGCATAATAACCTCCTGCCACGGGAAAAAGCATACCCGCAATTATTTTATTATATTTTAACACATTATAATGAGGATTACAATAGCAAAAATCAAATTTATGCCGTTTTTTAATTAAATTTTTGTACACAAACGGTTTTTTCTACAATATCATCCGTTTTTAAATCGCTTTATGCAATGATTCGCCCCGTAAAAACCGCCGATTTTCTTTCACGACAAACGGTAAAAAAGTTAAAACTGCCGACAATTGTATATACTTAATATTCCGCTTTAAAATTCCCCGACCGGCTTTATATACGGTTTTTCAGATTGCCGCTATATCCATAAACGCCGTTTTTTACTTTTACGCGTAAATTGCCCTATTGCTGACAAATAATTTTAAAACCCCGCCGCCTGCCGCGTAAATACGCGGCAGGCGGCGGCAAAATCGTTTTCCAAAATCGTTTTCAATGATTATCGATTCTTATGATTTCTTAAAATTTTTATCCCGCCGTTCTCAGAAAGAGCGGGGATTTTTTGCGCAGGTTCAGCTAAAAAACACGCCGTTTATCTGCAAATCATTTTCAATTCTCTTTTCAGATTCTGCAGATTGAGCAGTTTTTCTTTCAGCAATCTCGTTGTGAAAAAATAGTGGTTTGACGCTTCATAGCCTATTTTGACATCGCGGCGTTGCAGGTCTATGAGTTTTGCCGTCGCCCTTTCGCTCTCTTCGAGAATTTCGGCAATTTTGTCCGCATTCTCTTTTAAATTGCGTTTCAAAAAACAGAAACGCGTCTGCTCGTAGTCCGCCAAAAACTGACAGTATGCTACCGCCGCGTAAAGCCACAGTTCCTCCGCCGCCTTATCGCCCTTGATTTCGCCAAGCAGTTTTACGCCTTTTTCCCAGCCTTCCAAAAGTTTCTCGTACTCGCTGATATATACTTCGTAAGGATAAGGCTTCATCCAGTTTTCTATATCGTCGAACGAATAGCTGACCATCGCCGAAACTTTATCTTGTTTTTCGAACTCCCACATATTGGCAAAGCCGTGAGTCTTAGGCGAATAATAAAGCGAGTATATGCTGAACGGATAATGTCTGAAAGCGTTGCAGATGCATTTTACGGCGTCATGAATTTTACAGGCGTTTTCTCCGAATGTCTTTTCATACCATTCATCAAGCGAAAAATCCTTACCGAAATTGCTTACCAAATCCAGCGTGGGCGACGGCCAGCCGCCCAGCGTCCAGGAAAGCATATAGTTATGCACTTGTATTTCGGCAAGATTTTTCAAATGTTCGTAAACGAGATCGAACACGGGAAGATACGGCACCGCCGAACACTCCCAGCTATTGTTTACTTGCACTTTTGCATAGACTTTGTGCCCTGCTTTTCTTGCAAAATCGAGAGTTGTTTCGGTTGCTTCGCTCGGGCCGGGGTTGGAAATCGAATAGTCGATGATTTTCGACCTGACGCCGCCCTTTTCGATATCGAGATCGTATTCGCTGACACAGAGCACCGAAATGTCCCTGTCGAGCAGAGCTACGCCGTTCTTCGTATCTTCGATCGTCCAGTCAAGCCAACTCGACCATCCCCATAGATTTGCGATAAGTTCTCCGCCGCTTCCGCTGTCGCGTATGGCTTTCATAATTATGTTGTTTACTTCCGCCGCTTGTTCGTAGGCCTTTTTATTTGCGCATTTTAAGCAGTTGCATTCCTTCAAAGAATGGCAGTGCGTAAGATTTTCAGACATGGTTATGGTTATAACGCCGCCGAGTTCTTTGAATTCGGAAAACAAACCGTAAAAACTATCGTAAAGATAATCTCTGACCCGCTGTTCGCTCATACAAAGCGAGGCAAACCCGCCGACGACGGTGCCTTTTATGTCTTCAAGACCTTCAAAATCGCACTCGCTCATGCAACGCGGTTCATTGCAGTAAAGATATACCTTGATGCCGTATGCGGCACACCGATCTATAAGCTTTTTCAGATTTTTTCTGTGTTCGACATACTTGTTTCCGAAATCTTTGAACGGGTTAGGCGCAAGATCTGTCAAAAGCGCATGCAGCCACAGTCCGTTAACGCCCGACGCCGCATATTTTTTAAGCAAGGCGTCGGAAAGATAATTACTGCTGTCAACGCCGAAGGTATCGCCGCACGGCGTTATATAACCGTGAATTATGCGCACGCCCTCCTTCATCGGACCGGTACGTACATTGTCTGCGTCAAAATCGAGAAATCCGAAAACGTCGGCCTCTTTTTTTCCTGCGGAATTTAAAATTTCTGCCGCGCGGGCAGTTTCCCTGATCTCGGCTTCGCCGAGAGGACTGTAGCTGACATGTTCGCACTGCGGCTTGACGTATCCCACTTTAACGTACAGAAAATCTTCTTCTTTCAGAACGTAATCGAGGCGTTTTTCGTCCCACCCCAAAAGTTCGGTCAGCTGACCGTAATCAAGGAGGTGCCAGTTGTTTTTTATTATCGTCAGATACCCGGACTTCATCCACTCCGGATTATATTCTATTCCTTCAAGCCCCAGACGCGCGGCTTCGGCTTTGAGTTCCGAAATCGTCATATCGAGCACGCGGCATAGATTTTCGTCGGGCACAAAACCGTAATTCCTGTAAAGCACTTCCTGCCAGCGCGTCGGGAAATTGTTTTTTAAAAGTTTTAACTTCTCTGTTTTAGGCAACATACGCACACCTTTTACGTAAAATTCAGGCCCGAATTTTACTGCCGTGTCCGGTCCTTTATTTTATTCTTTCTTTAAGATATTCCAAAGACTTTTCGACCATTTTGCCCCCGAGTTCGGCGTTTGCCTTTCTGGAACTCTCGGTAAACCAGTGTTTCTTATCGTCTATACGCGAAAGGTCCACGCAGTCGGGATAAAGCGCCATTAATATCGAACATTCGAATTCGCCGGCGTGGTCGTAACCCGTGGCGTTCTGAACGGCGGTGCTCATGGTGGGAATTACCTGAATCCAGTTAAACGGATTGTTTGCGCCTTCAAGCTGTTCATAGTAATTTGCATAATTTTCACTGCCCCACCAGCCTTGTCCCATGGTCTTTTCGAGATATTCCATAGTCGCGCGTTTGGCTGCCATGCGATAGCACAGCGTCATGGGCATTTCGCTTTCCTGCTCGAACTGATGGTGAATAACGACGTAAATATTGCGGAAACCCGCATTGAGCAGACTTTTGAACACATAATAAACGTAATTTTCAAAAGCGCGCTCTTCTACGTGAACGGTGCCGCTCTTTTCGTCGCCGACAGCGTAGCTCGAAGGGCTGTAATGAATGGACGGCGCAATTAAAAGTTCTTTTTCTTCTGCAAGTTTTTCTATAAGCCCTTCGGCAACAAGAGTATCGCACCCGTAAGAGCATTGCGGTCCGTGATATTCGACCGTTCCCCCGGCAATCACCAACGGAATATTGTTCTTCTGGGCATATTCGACTTCCCGCGGAAAACATCTGTCAAGTCTCATTTTTTTCATAATTTAACTCCTTATATATATTCGCCGCGCGGAAAAAAGCCGCTAACGGCATCGTCGGGAGCGATACAGCCCCCGACGAAATTCGTCCGATAAAACACGGAATTATTCGGAATAACCGAGCGTGGTATAATAGGCAAGGTTCACCTGTCTGTTATCCAGTCTGCCGTATTGCAGAACAATGTTGCCGTCGCTTTCGATTTTCATTGCGTATTGCGTCTCGAACGGAACGACGTAGCCGCTCATGTCGGCAGGATTGTTCATGCGGAAACATCTGACGCTTTTTGCCTTAACCGTCCAAGTTATCTTGTCGTAACACGGTTGGTCGGTGAAAAACAGCGTCACTTTTATTTTGACGTCGAAATCATTATCGTTGACAATTATAACCGATTCATGCCCTTTAAGAACGCCTTCGCCTTCGCGCGGCAGCTCGCAGTCGGGAATGATCCAATTTTTTTTACCGATCGCGCTCATTTAATTAAAACTCCAATTCTATGATGCCTTTTTTGAGATAATCGGTGTAAGATTCATAACCGTCTTTCTTGACGGCGATACCCTTTTCCCAACGGCAGCCGAAGGTGGGCCCGGAAATAAAGGTGTCTACCTGGAAGGTCATATTTTCTTCAAGTTTATAATCGCTGGAAGTTTCCATCCAGGGCGCTTCGACTTCGATCATTCCTGTGCCGTGGCAGGGTCCGTAAACATAATTTTTGCCGTAGCCGTTGTCGTTGAAAAGTTTAAGGAAATCTTTGGCAACGTCGCTTGCGACGACGCCCGCTTTTATTCTCTCGCAAGTCCAATCGTGCGCCTTTTTGCAGAATTCGACAAGCTCTCTTCTTTCGCCTTCAAGCTTGCCCATGATCACGGGAAGACCGATCGCGGGCGAATAACCGTCGATTTTAGCCGAAAGGTTAAGCTGAACTATGTCGCCTTTCTTGATCTGGCGATAGCTTGAACGGCTGATGGCATGACGGGTGGATTCTTCGCTGAACACATACATGGGAAGCCCTTCGTATTCGGCGCCGTTTTCATAAATAACTCTCTGAGCTACGCCGACCATTTCAAGTTCTGTGACGCCGGGTTTAAGATTCTTTATTACTTCGTCGGTAGCAAGCTCTATGATTCTGAAACCTTCCCTGATGCAGGCAAGTTCATTCACGCTCTTGATTTTGCGCAGCGATACCATTATGTCGTTGCATTTAATTATTTCGGCTTTGGGATATGCGTCTTTAAGTCCTTCGAAAATCGGAAGGGTGCATTCCACGTAAGAGCCGAGCCCTATCTTGATGTTTTCGCCGCCGACGCCGATGGCTTTGAAAACGTCTTTAAAAGTAGAAGCGGTAATCTCGGGATAAGCGGGGTCAGCCGATTCTCTGAATTCTTTAAGCACAAAAATTTTGTCGATCTTGCCGAAGTCCTTTGCAAAAATCGCCGATTCGGGGCCGACCATAAGCGCCGCGTCTCCGTTCGCGGAAATGGCAACGCCTGCTCTTTCGAAAAGCGGCCAGAAGCCCGAAAAATATCTTGCGTTGGCATAGTCGCTCTCTGTGGAGCAAACAACCATTACGTCGAGGCCTCTCTCTCTTACGAGTTTTGCGGCCTTTGCAATTCTCTCTTTATACTCGCTGTCGGGTATACAAATTCTATTCATTTCAAACGTCCTCCGTTTTTTTATTATTGTAGCATACTTGCAAAATATTGTCTTTACCAAATCGTTAAATTTTTTTACACAATCGTAAATACGTTTATCGCAATATGGTTGACTGCACAAAGAAAAAACTTTATAATTACGGTATGGAATTTAAACTGAAACATCTTGAAACAAAACTGAACGTTACGTCGGTGGCAAACCTGCACTTCTTCGAGTTCGAAAAAGATTTCTTCACGAAAAACGACAGACATTCTTTCTGCGAGCTGGTTTACGTCAGCAGCGGAAAACTAAACATTGCGTCGGAAGATTTCAACGGCACGCTGAATAAAAACCAGATCATAATTCACCGCGCTTCCACGGCACATTCTTTAAGCTGCACCAAAGAAAACGCTCCGACCGTAATTATAATCGGGTTTGAATGCAATTACCCCAAACTGGATTATTTTTCATTTCATCCCGTCACGCTGGGCGATTCCGATGTGAAAAAACTTGCCGAAATCGTCAAAGAAGGAAGAAACGTGTTCACGCCGCCATATAACAAACCCACTTTCGATATGAAAAAAAAGAAAAAACAGCTTTTCGGCGCCGAACAGATGCTAAAAATTCTGCTCGAATATTTTCTTATAGAACTGATTCGCCGCTACAACTCCGATGGCGCCGAAAATAATTTCGACAGCGACAGCTACTCCATTTCCATAAACGAAATAATAAAATACGTGGACGACAACTACCTTGAAAAAATCACCATCGACGAACTTGCTTTTCTTTTCAAGACCAACCGCGCCACAATATGCAGAGAATTCAAAGCCGCTACCGGAAAAACCATAATGACTTACATCGACGGCAAAAAAACCGCCGCCGCAAAGTATAAAATCGCCCATTCAGACGCAACATTTACGCAGATAGCCGAAGATCTGAACTTCGAATCTATACATTACTTCACGCGATTTTTCAAAAAACAGACGGGCATGACCCCGAAAGAATACAGAAAAACCGTAAAAACATCCGCAAAACAAAACGGCGCTTAAAGCGCCGTTTTTCTTATTGTTACGGCAGACAAAAAACTTTTGCCGCCCTTTTCCGACATTGATAAATTCTCCGATAAAACAGTTTGAATCCAAACACGGTTTATTTTGCGAAAACTTCTTCAAGCCGATCCTTTTCGACAACCCCGCTAACAGAATCGGGAGCTGCGAGGCAGTTTGCCGCAACCAGATTTGCAAATTTTAAAAGTTCGTCGTCCGGATAGCCGTTATAAAGCGCGTAAAGGCTGCCCGCGCAGAAAGCGTCTCCCGCGCCGACGCTGCCTTTTATGAAACCTTTCGGCAGCACGCGCGACGGCACCGCGGTGAAACTTCCGCTTTTGTCCAGGCAAAAACCTTTTTCGGGACAATGAACTATGACCTTTTCGTGTACGCCGCAATCCATTATTTCGCGCATGGCTTTTCCGATATTGATTTCATCGAGTTCTCCGTTTTCGGTTCTCGGCACAAGTCCCGCAACGGCACACGCCTCTATTTCGTTTATTATCACGTAATCGCAGAAAGGAAACGCCGCCGAGGCTATCTTTCTGAAATTGCCGCTGCTTTCGCTGACGAGATCGACCGACGTTTTTATGCCGCGGCTTCTTATTTTCTCAAGCATTTTCGCCATGGGAGTCGAGCCTCTCCCGTCTGCTTTATCGAAATAATCAAGCAGCATTATATAGCCGATATGAAACATTTTCTGTCCGATAGCGTCAATATTCACGTCGTCCGGACAGAACTGCGCGTTTGCGCCGCGGTTATGAAAAAAAGTGCGTTCGCCGGTGCTTTTAACGGTCATAACGTCGGAATAACTCGTCGGCGCGGTATCCGTCACCGCGACCGATGAAGTATCCAGCCCTGCTTTTTCCATCTGCTTTAACACGAAACGCCCCTTGTCGTCGTCTCCCACTCTTCCGAAAACCTTCACGGTGAGAGACGGATCGAGTTTTTTTATGTCGATGGCGGTGTTAGAAACACAACCGCCCACGGCGAGAGTTTCGCTCTCTATAGTAGACAACATACCCTTTTGCGGATAACTTTCGATTATTTTAACATAGTCGGCAAGAATATTGCCGGCGACGGCGATACCTTCTCTTTTCATGATCACACCCTTACGGCTCCGCCGGAAATACCGTCGCAATACTTTACAAGCGCATCTATCTGTTTTCCGCTTCTCAGCATGCCGTACAGTTTTTCGATCAGCAGAACTTTCTCTCCTTCATATTCGCCGTACTTTTTGAGAGCCGCCGCCGCGCCATTTTTCATCGCAAAATCATAAAGTTCGGCGCTTCTGTCGTCCCCCTGCGGATTGAAAAGCATACCCGCGGCGATGCCGATGCAGATATATTCGCACGGCAAACCGTGCTTTTCGGCAAGTTTCAGCGCGCCTACAAGCCTGTCGTTGGGACCGAGTTTTCTCACGGTATCTTTTCCCACTCTTTCCACGGTATCGCCGAGCGCTTTGTTGCGGAAACGGTACAGAAGATTATCGGCATGGCCTAAAAGATCTTTAATATCCGTTTTATTTTCTTCGGAAACCGCGACCGCCGCCTCCGTAAGCGCTCTGTATGCAACGTATTTTATATCGTAATCGCCCACCGCTTCGTAAATAAAAGCATAATCTTTAAGATATCCGAGATATGCCGTCACGGCGTGGCTCATGTTGTGCATGAAAAGTTTTCTCTGTATGAACAGATTGAACGGGGTGAAAGGATAAAGATTTCCGACTTTCGGTATTTCGCCCTTGAAAGCAGCTTTGTCTACGGGAAGAATATTATAAGGCTCCACGCACACGCGAAGCGGATTGCCCTGTTTTTTCTCTTCGGTCATTAC
Organism: uncultured Clostridia bacterium; assembly: GCA_959605945.1. GTDB lineage: Bacteria > Bacillota > Clostridia > Christensenellales > Borkfalkiaceae > UBA1259. The sequence goes on from CAUHGY010000036.1 coordinate 16,404, forward strand.
GGGCACCATCCTGCCTATGCTTGCTTCCACAAAACCCACTTCCTTTTCCACTCTTTCCGCGTACTCGGGTATCTGCTCTTTGACGAGTTTTTTCAGATATTCGTCGGCGCCGATCAGATTTTCGCAGATTATGATGTTGAATAGCGGGGCGTTTCTTTCAAACCGCTTTTTAAGTCCCATCGCGAGCGGTTTGGCGATAAATTTTAAAACGTTGACGCCTATGGCCGTAGCCATTATTTCGGCCGAAGCAATCTCATCGGCCACGTTTTCAATGTCGCCGCCGTCTATTCCGTAGACGTTTTCAACGATTATTTCCTGCGTTTTTTCGCTTGTCACCACTTCAACGGAATATTTCTTGTCGGCATTGAGCCTTGCGATCACTTCTTTATTGATATCGACAAAACCGACCGAATAGCCGCTTGCCGAAAAAAGCTGACCGATAAACCCGCGCCCTATATTGCCGGCGCCGTACATAATAAATTTTTTCATAATCAAAGTTCCCTTATTATTCTGGCGGGATTGCCGCCTATCACTACGTTGCTGCCGAAACTTTTGGTCACGACCGAGCCTGACGCCACCACCACGTTATCGCCGAGAGTTACGCCGGGGTTTATCACCGCGCCGCCGCCGATCCAGCAGTTGTCGCCTATTTTAACGGGTTTTCCGAGTTCCACACCGTTATATCTCTCTTCCGCGCGCACGGGATGCGTGGCGGAAAAGATGCTCACATTCGGCGCAAGCATACAGTTTTTGCCGATGGTCACGGTGTTCACGTCCAAAATTATGCAGCCGTAGTTGGCGAAGAAATTTTCGCCGACGTGAATGTTGCAGCCGTAATCGCAGTAAAAAGGCGATTGCACGTGAATAGTTTCGCCCGTACTGCCGAATATTTTTTTGATCAGTTTGTTCTGCTTTTTATCGTTAGACGGGTCAATCTTATTGTACTTTCCGAAAAGTTTTCTCGCCCGCAGATGCATTCTGCGCAGTTCGGGATCGGAAGGACTGTACAGTTCCCCCGCAAGCATTTTCTCTTTTTCTGTCATAAATTTATTTACAACCGACTTTAATCGTAACCGACGCGCCCGATCAGTTCATATCGGGAACAAGCGGTCCTGCAAGTTCTTTCAGATAGAACAG
>CAUHGY010000037.1 GCA_959605945.1 uncultured Clostridia bacterium
GGGAGTCCTTTTTTTCTTCTATTCGTTATCTCTTCTCTTATTCGCCTGTGCTCTCTTTTTATGCGCGGAAGTCCTGTTTCATCAAGGCAAAAAACTCTTCGCATGTTCGCCTGCGATTTCCATTTATTGACTTTTTTATAGCATTTAGTAAATCATTTGCCGATAAAAGACGATCGGTAAATAAAACTATTCAACGGTTGCAAAAATATGCCTCCCTGCAGTATCATGCAAAAATTAAACGAACCTGAAAAATTTTCAGTTTCGTTTAATTTATCGAAACATTACCTGTCAAATATAAATTTTTTTATCTATTTTATAAAAGAATGCAGTTATTATTAATACTGATAAATATTCAGTGATATATAGTTCTTTTACAGAAAATGCGTCAGGCAAACCCGAAAAAACAAGAACTTTCTGACAGCCAAAACTTATTACCGAAGATTTTCATTAAATAAATCAAGCGCAATAAAGAAAAAACTTCTTAAATAAACCGTATATAGACCCCCATCGGGTTTTGCCGATAACGGCAAAAATAATTTGTTAAAAAATTTTTTGATTTTTATTGACTTTAAGTCAATGACTGATATATAATGAAATTACAATCTAATCAAACCGTAAGGAGTGAATGTATGAAAATTTTATTGAATGACGGAAATTCAATACCCGCCGTCGGTTTCGGCGTTTTTCTTATTCCGAACGACGGCTCTACCTACCGTGCGGTGCGCGCGGCGCTTGACGCCGGTTACAGACACATCGACACAGCCGCAGCGTATTTCAACGAACGGGAAGTCGGCAAGGCAATAAAAGACAGCGGCATTCCCCGTAAAGAAATTTTTGTTACAAGTAAACTCTGGCTGCAGGACTACGGATATCAACCTGCCAGAAAAGGGCTGGAACGGTCTCTCAAAAATCTCGATACCGAATATATCGATTTATATCTTCTCCATCAGCCGTACGGCGATGTCGTAAACGCGTGGAAAGCGTTGCAGGACGGACAGAAAGAAGGAAAAATCAGATCTATAGGCGTCAGCAACATGACGCCGAAAATCTGGAAAGAATTTGTGCCGCAGTTCGATATTGTCCCTGCCGTCAATCAAGTGGAATGCAACCCGTATTTTCAGCAGCTTGAACTTCGCAAGATAATGGATGCATGCAACGTTAAATTAGAGGCATGGGGGCCGCTCGGACAAGGAAACAAAAATTTGCTTTCAAATGCAATCATTTTAACTCTTGCCGAAAAATACGGCAAAAACGCGGGCCAGATTATACTTCGTTTCGAAGTGCAGGACGGAATAATTGTTTTGCCCAAATCGACCGATCCGAAAAGAATCGAGGGCAACATCGATATTTTCGATTTCACTCTGACAGACGAAGAAATGCGTCTTATGCGCTCGCTCGACACCGGCAAAGGATCACACGATCCCGACGCCCCCGGCGTCGGCGAATGGCTGCTTGCAAATTACGACATACACAAAAATGACTGAAAGGTATAAACATGCAATATCTTAAATTATACAACGGCGTTGAAATACCTCAAATGGGCTTCGGAGTATTTCAGATTCCCGATTACGAACAAGCGAAACAGACCGTTTTAACGGCCCTGAAAACAGGTTATCGTCTCATAGATACGGCACAGGCTTATATGAACGAAAAGGCCGTCGGCGACGCAATAAAAGAAAGCGGCATCCCCCGCAATGAAATATTCATTACCACAAAGCTGTGGATACAGGATTTTTCTTATGACGGCGCGATTAAAGCAACCCTGCTCTCTCTGGAACGGCTTGGCGTCGATTATATCGATCTTATGCTTTTGCATCAGCCCATGGGCGATTATGTTAACGCATGGAAAGGACTTGAAAAACTGTATAACGAAGGAAAGTTGCGCGCCATAGGCATGGCAAACTGCTATCCTCACGTTCTTGCCGACCTGTGCGAAACTTTTGCGGTAAAACCCATGGTCAATCAGGTAGAGATGCATCCCTTCTTCCGCCAACGGCTGAATCTTGAAACCATGAAAGAATACGGCGTTATTCCCGAGGCATGGGCGCCGTTCAACGAAGGCAGGCACAATATTTTCCGAGATCCCGTACTTACGGAAATCGGCCGTCAATACGGCAAAACCGCCGCGCAGACGGCCCTGCGCTGGAATATTCAGCGCGGCGTGGTCGTTATTCCGAAAACAATTCATGAAGAACGGATGAAACAAAATTTCAACGTGTTCGATTTTACTCTTTCGGAAAAAGATATGGAAAAAATAAACGGGCTGGATACAGGCCGCAGCGAAATCGTCGATCATTTTGACCCGAAATGGATCAAATGGCTCCATTCCGTCAAATTTTAACGGCTTCTGATAACGACGCGGCTTTTATCTCTCTTTAACCGTTCGCGCCGCCTGCACCGTCATATAAATAATTAACCCCTGAACGTTATATTGAAAAAATACAATGTTCGGGGGTTAACGACGTTTTGCATCTTACGGCGCACGCTTCGATAAATCAAACAGAAATATCAAGAAGGGGCAACGCATTTTACTATTAGCGAAGCAATAAACGCTATCTCTTCGCGGCAGCCGTTTTTTATCCACTCGTTGATGATGGCGTGTATGCCGCTCATATAAAACCTGATCATAAATCGCTTTTCGCAGTCGGGAACGCCGTATCTCTCGAGAATAGGCGCAAACAATCCGACAAACATTCTGTCAAATGTTTTTTCTACGCCGAATACAGCCTTTTGCTCTTGCGCCGCCATGAACGCTTTTTTGTGTTCCTTTATGAATTCAAGGTACGGAACAGAATATTCGGGAGTAAATAACCGAAGTTTTTCGAGCGGTAATTTTTCAACGCTGAATCCGCCGCTGTCTTTGAATCTGTTCTGAAGCTCTCTAATCAAATATTCTATGCTTTCGTTCAATAAATCCGCCATCGTCTCATAATGCAGGTAAAAGGTCGAACGGTTGACTCCCGCTTTCTCGCAGACTTCTTTTACGGTTATGTATTTGAAATCTTTTTTATCGAGCAGCAGCAACAATGCTTGATCCATAAGACAGGCGGTATTGAAATATTTACTTTCGGATTTATTCATGATACCGCCCTCCCGCGGATTTGAAATAATTTACTCTTCCCTGCTTATCTCGTTTGCAAGAGCAATAACGTCACCGGCGTATTTCTGCTTTCTGCTTGACAGGAATTTTTTATAAACAGGATAGTTGACGCTTGCCATCGCTATACCGATTATACCGACAATTACGCCTATCACCGTATAGGCAGTGCTGCCGTCGCCGAGCTCGCCCATGCAGAGCGTCATTCCGACTCCGAGAAGCAACGCCGCGACTATACCGAAGATGTAAGTAAAAACCGTAGGCGGCAATTTTACTTTTCTGTCCAGTTTTTTAAGCCGGACGACTTTTGCGGTATCCTTGACCGAATACTCGTTGGCTATGGCTTCTGCATAAATTTTGTCCGTGTTCATAATTTTGTCCTCCTTTTTCTGAACTACGCACATTATAACGCAAAAAACAAAAAAAATGAACGACACATACGGACAGTTATGTCGATTTGAACAATTGCCGCGAATATTTTTGAAATCATATTTATTATAACGCAAAAAACGGTTTTTTAGCAAACAAATGCACGGAATTTATGCATAAAGCCCCTAATGCAATTGAAAAGTTACAAAAAGAAAACGTCGGTTTTTGGACTTTGCGGCTGTGTGTGATATAATATCCGTAATAAATCAAAAAGGAGATCTATTCATGACAACAGGCGATAAAATAGCAAAAGCCCGCAAAACGCAGAACATAACGCAAGAACAACTTGCCGACCTTCTCGGCGTAAGCAGACAGGCGGTTTCCCGCTGGGAATCCGACCTTGCCTACCCCGAAACGGAAAATCTTATAAAACTCTCTTCCCTGTTAAAAGTAAATTGCGACTACCTTTTAAAACCCGACGTCAGCGAAGAAGGCGCAAAGATCACCGAAGTAACGGTCGTTAAAGAACTATATCAAAAACGCAAAGTCAATTTCAGATTCTGGCTTATGCCCGCAATGCTGTTCTTCGGTTTCTACCTGGCGGTGGCGGGTATTTGGAACTTATTTCTGGAAACGGCCGAACTTTTCAGAACAGGCGTCATTATCGGCTCCGCCGTGTGCGCCGCCGCGGGACTGTTTCTTATTGCCGTCGGGCTATACATTTTGATTGACGGAATAAGAAAAAAAGAATACTTTTTCAAAAAAAGTTAAAAAGCTTCTCTTTTGCCGTTAAAAAATAAATTTTCCCCTTAACTAATTATATCGGCCGCCATAATTTTTCGGATCGGACGGGCAGATGCGTTTAAAAAGGATAACGAGTTTCAGTTATCCTTTTTAAATTATCACTATCCGCATAAGTACCCGTCAAGTTTTATACCTCGGCGATACGGCGCTTAAACCGTTTGAAATCTTTCATCATCGACAATACAACAACTTCTATTTTGAGCTTAAAACATAATATCGTTCGAACAGCCCGAAGGTCGCCGCGAACGGAAATTTTCGGCTCAATGCTTGTTAATTTGACGGCGGTATACGCGCCGTTCAATATAAACCTGCAAACATCCGCCCGATTTCCGCACTTATGAATATATTGCAAGTCACCGTTTACAACGCTCCGTGTGCGGCAGCCGCAAAAATATATTCCTTTTTATTTCTCGACCCAAGACAACGCTAAAAGTTTGCCTTTACCGTTCTTTGTTTCGCCCTGCTAAAAACTGCCTGTTCCGATCCGAAAATCTCACTGCGAGGCAAATAAAAAATTCCGCTCTGCGGAGGGTTTCGCCGCAGAGCGGTATTAAATAAGATTATCTGAACGGGCGGTAATCCGCACAAGTTCCGGTTTTATTCCGTTATTTGATTTTAACCTATTACCGTACCGTTGATACGCCGCGCCCATGCCCCTGCCGTCAGGCAGTCATTTTGTTGGCAACTTTATATTTCCATATCATTTCCGCATGATTCTGTTCGTCGGTCATGATTGCGTTGAGAACGTTCCTTACATCCGTAGACGCAAAATAGAATAAATCGTTATTGTAGTCGGTTGCGACGTATTTCTCGGTAGTTATGATATCCGTGCAGAGAAATTTATCGAAGTCCTTGTCTTTCTGATTCCCCGAATGAGACGCCTTAGGTTGATAGTCGACGGCGGCAGGCTTGCGGTTATTCAGCTGCGGCACAGTGCCGTTCGAAAGGCTGTCGAGCAGTTCGTAATGCTGCTGTTCGTGCCCGAGAATGGTTTTGAACAGCTTTTTAAGTTCGGGATCTTTTGCCTGTTCCGCATAAAAATCATACTTCTGAATGCAAAGCTGTTCCTGATTTTTCAGTTCGGTGATAAGTTGCGCTTCTTTCTGGTTAAGTTTCATTTTTTAATCGTGCGAAGCCGAAAACGGAGAAACACGGTTTCGCAATACTCCTTTTATTATTGTCTCCGCGTAAAGTATTGCCCGTAAAAGTTTTTTTATTCCGCTTATAAAAATTTATATCGGATATTTTCCGAATTTTCAGGTTCTGCGCACGCAATTGCCGCGGCAAATTGAGAAATCTCAATAAGCACGTTTTTATTAAAGCATTCATACCGCTCTTTAAAAATTTTATTGAGATTACGCATAAAACATTCATGCCCGTTGCGGTATTTGTTTTATTGAGACAGCCGTTTTATACAACGCTTCGCCGCGTTAAAACAATCAAATAAAGATATTTAAAACCGAATAACCGCCCAAAACATCGGCATTTACGGGTAAAATCTCTGTTTTAAGGCGGGTTATCATTCTTCTTTGCCGCTTTGCAACTCGCAAAGACGGCAGACTATTTGCGCCGCATATTTAATAATTTCCGCACACGGGCGCTTTTTATAGTAACTTTCCGTTCTTTCTTCCGGTACGGCAGATTCGTCGTTGCGGGCGATGCCCGAAAGCATATCTCCGCAGATAACCGAACCGGTTTTTTCTTTGAACGCATCGCACGCCGTTCTCACCAGTTCGTATATATCTTTCCGGTTTTCTCCGTCTGATTTTAACGCACCGAGCACCATGACCATGCCGCTGACCGCACCGCACGTCAAACGCTGCCTGCCTATGCCTCCGCCGAAACCTATGGCAAGTTTTTTCAGATCGCTTTCTTCGATGTTAAGAATATCTTTAAAAGCCAGCACAACGGATACAGAACAATTTTTCCCCGACATAAAAAGTTCTTTCGCTTTTTCGGCATAATCCATTAAAGTTTCTCCGCTAAAAAAATTTATCAAACCCCCGTTTAAAATTCAAAAAGCAATAAACACCGTTTACTGCTTCCTGAATAATATATGATAAGGGGGAAAATGATGAGCTGATTCGTTTGTGAAAGCACTGTCTCGCTTTCGACAATAACAATATACACTATTCGACTTTTTTTGTAAAGCGTTTTAACAGGGTTTTTTAAATTTTTTTGAAAAATTTTCACATATAAATGCGCTACAACCGAAAATAAAGTGAAAATATGACAGTAAATGTGAAAAAATATCATTTTCCAGTCAAAACCGCCTTAAAACAGAGAATATTATAAATGACAAAATGTCATAAGTCAAGCAAATATAAAGAAAGCGTTACATAATCAAAATATCTTTCACGTCCGTCAACCGGCCGGATAAAATTTTAAGGCCGTGTTTTCTAAAAGACTTAAAGAGCTTCGGGAAGAAAGACATCTTACCCAGAAGGAGCTTTCGCAAAAACTTAACGTGTCGCAGACAACAGTTGCCAAATGGGAAGCGGGCGACCGCGAACCCTGTTTTGACATGTTGGAAACTTGCGGATTTTTTCGAGTGTTCCGCCGATTATTTTTTAGGCAGAAAAGATTTTTAATATTTGCCCGCACCGATTATTGACTCTCCCCCCTGCTGTGCGATTGACCGCTGCATGCAGTTAAACTTTCTTGCCGAACTTTACCCGCCCGCAGCGCGGGCTTATTTTTTTAAATTGTTTTTACGGAGAGCGCCGATTATCCGCGCCGAAAAATTGCTTTACGGAATAAGCTTTATCTGCTTACACTTTCGCTTTTTATCCGTTCGAATTGAAAGATATATTTTCGGCGGATTTTTGAATATTAAATTAACTTACAAAATTATATCATATAATATGGTTGCATGCAACCATAATGAATAAATTTAAAAATGTAAAATATAATAATATACAGTTCTAAAGGTATATTATTATGCAAAATGATATCAATACGGCCGTAGCCATGCGGATAAAAGAACTTTTGAAAGAAAAATGCATGACGCAATACCGCCTGGCCATGAAAAGCGGAGTCTCACATTCCACATTGAAAAATATTATGCACGGCACAATAAAAGATAATATGCTCTCAACCGTCATTCTCGTCGCGGGCGGTTTCGAAATGACTGCGAGCGAATTTTTGCGAAGCCCGCTCTTTGACGAAGAAAATCTGAAAATATAAATTAAGCGCAAATCTTGCTCTCTGCAAGGATTCAAACCGCCGTCTATTCTGCCGTCAAAGCCCGACGCTGTGCAATAGAAACCCTTGCGTCCGTTCATTCGGACGCTGACGAAAGCCGCCCGCCGAACAATATCGGCGGGCGGCTGATTTTAATTTCAGATACCTTTATATTTTTTATTTTTGCAATTTATTTTTAAATAAGCAGTTTCCCTTCGGTCGATTCAATTACCTTGAACATCTCCGCCTGCCTGCCGGTTACGGCGTCGATATAAACGTAATAAGTTGCATCGTCATACTCGCCGCTGAATTCATAGCACAGCTTTTCGGTTTTGGTTCCGATGGGAACAAGCGCCAGACGCGCAGTTTTAATATCGATGTTCTCAGACACTTTTGCCGCTGCTTCCTCTTTGCCGAGAACGGGCTTTCCGATAACCCTTTCCGTGTGATTCGTATAATATCCTGCGGCCTCCATGCCTATTACGTTGGCGCTGTAAGCGCAAACTCTTACTTTTACAAGATCGGGATAAATTATCACGCCGTCCTGTTCAAACGCATAGTTGATGGTATAAACGTTGTTCGCAAGATTTATCCACACGGGTTTCATGCCCTCTATGCCGACAGCCGAAAGAAATTCGTCGGCTTTTTCTACAGCAAATTCTTCGCCGTATTTTACGTTTTCACAGTTGCCGCCGTATGCGAACATTATCAGCTTTCCGCCTTTCTTGGATATCTGTCCGTACAAAATTTCTCCGTCCAGCATGCCCTGAACATTATAACATTCTATTTCTCCGCTCGCTTCTCCCATGCCTTCAACGTTTTCGATGCCGTAACCGCCGAATATACCGATAAAAATATCTCTTGCCTGCGTAGCGTCTATTTCTTCGCCGTCAAGTCCCTTTATTTCTCTTCCGCTCTGACCGTCGGAGAAAGGTCCGTCATAAATAAGTTCCGGATAGTTCACCGAAAGATTCTGCAATTCGTTGAAGTTCGATATGACTATATCTCCGCTGTCGTTTCCGGAAAGAGCGGTGAACGAATAGTCGTTGCCCATACTTTCAGTCATTCTTCCCAACGCTTCTTTAAACGCCAGGTTTGCCTGATAAAGCTGCAGCAGCCCTGCTACGTCTTGGTCCGAAAGGCTTTCGCCTTCGATGAGTTTATTGTTGAGATATTTGGCATAATCGCCTATCTGGTTAACGAGTTTTGTAGTATAATATTTGCTTTCGTCCTGCAAAGGCAGCTGCTGCAAATCGTTTTCCGCGAGTTCGCTGTTGATTGCCGCGTCGACAAGATATTTCTGCATTGCCGCGGGATCGCCCGTTGCCAAAGCCTTTGAAAGGTTAACGTCTATATTGTCTACCTGTTCTACGGTATCGTAAAAGGATTTCTGATAGGCGCTTTCCATCAGCATGTCGTTTTCTTCGGGCATCAGGAAAGTGAACGTGAGAACGGACGTGAGTATCAGCGTGGCGCAGCCGAGCGTTATAACCGCCGCAAGCCATCCGCCGTAACCTTTGCGTGCCTGCTTGTTTTTCTGTCTGTTTTTCGCACGTCTTTCTTTTTCGGCATGTTTTTCCGCCGCTCTCTGTTTTCTGAGCTGCGCTTTCGCCTGACGCTTTTCGCGCAGCAAGCGCGCTTTTTCCGCTTTTTCTGCGGCTATACGCTTCCGGCGTTCTTTTTTGGTCTCTCTTTTAAGCATTTCGCGGCGGGCTTCTTTATCCGCCTTTATCTGGGCTTTTTTGGCAAGTCTGTCAGCCTTGCGCCTGTTTTTTTCGCGCAAGATATTGGCTTTTGCCTTTTCCTTCTCCGCTTTTTTCTGCGCTTTGATACGGGCAAGCTCCACTCTCTTTTCGGCGCGGATCCTTTCGCGCTCGGCCCTGGCGCGCGCCTTGTTTTCCCTTTTTTCGATTCTCAAAGCGGCTTTTCTTTCTTTTTTCTGCTGCGCTTTTCCGGCTTTATCACTCTTCTTTCCGGAAACCTCCGCGGATTTTTTCACCGTTTTTTTTGCGTTGCCGCTGTTTTTTTTCTGTGATTTGACGGCAGCGTTTTCGGTTTTTTCCACAGCGTTGTTTTTCTTCTTCTCCATCTTCTTTTCCTCCTTATTTAGCAAACACGTGTCTGCCTATCGTGACAGTGGTCTGTCTGGAAAAAATCCACGAACTCGTCGCTGTCGCGGGATTATAGTAATAAATCGCGCCGTAAGTGGGGTCCCATCCGTTCATGGCGTCCTGCGCTGCCTTTTTCGCAGTGGCGTTGGGCGTCAGGTTTATCTGCCCGTCGTCAACCGCCGTAAACGCGTATCTCTGGTAGATAACGCCGGACATGGTGTTGGGAAACGACGGACTTTTGATTCTGTTCATGACGACGGCGCCCACAGCGACCTGCCCCACATAGCTTTCGCCGCGTGCTTCACCGTAAATCAGCCTTGCAAGCAGCATGACGTCCGAATCGCTGTAACTGCCCGTGCCGCCGCTGTCGCCGCTCTGCATACCGAGCGCCGCAAGCGTTTCAGGCCCTACTTTGCCGTCTACCGCAAGATTGTTTTTTCTCTGAAAATATTTGACCGCTTCAACCGTTTTAGGTCCGAAAATTCCGTCCACCGAACCGGTATAATATCCCCAGTTTTTAAGTTTCTGTTGTATTTTTCTGACGGTACTGCCCGTGTTGCCCTGTTGCAGCACGGCAGCGTATGCCGTTTCCGCCACAGGAGGCGCGGTTACCGCCGACACGCCGAATCCCACGATGCAAACCATGAGAACCAGCGCGACGATTTTGAAAACCTTTTTCATTTTTTCCTCCTATTTCTCCCTTTTCATAAAATCGTTGATTATGTCTAAAATTTTGCTTCTGTAAACGTAATTTTCTCCTCCGTCCGTAAAACACAGGGGCGGATAAACCACGCACCACCAATTGTCGCCTTCACCCGAACCGAGATTTACGATCAATGCGTCGTAAAAGCCGCTTTCAAGAACAACTTCGCCGTATTTTCGGGTGGGGAAACTTTCGTTTTTCACTTCCGCGTGCGATTTATATGAAAATCCGTTTTTCTCAAGCACTCTATCCGCCGCCTTTTCCACGCCGCCGAGATTTTCGGTAAGCAGGTCTTCCGCCTGTTCTTTGGTGGTGCATTCGGCAATGAACGGAGTAAGATAATCCACCACTGCCTTTTTGACCTTATATTTTACCGACTGGTCGGTATAGTCGTTGGAATTGGCGCGGATATGTATTCTCAAATATTCGGTATGCGTTTGATTTTTATTGAGACTTATACCCACCGCGGACAAAATTATTATGGCGCAAGCCAAAAAAACTATGCAGATTTTTTTCATTTTCGTTTATTCTCCCGTTATATTGAGTTATTCAACGCATGGGTTATTGACGGATATTTTAATTTTTATACTTTAATAATAAAAAATGCGGCGCTCCGCATATCGGAGCGCCGCTCTTAATAACATATATAAAAATACATTACATTTTTAGGGCAACATTGTGCCCGTCTCTTTATAATACCGTATTATCTCTTTATAATACCGTTTTAAACGTTTTACCTGTTTCACAGCGTCTGAGCTTTTATAAGCCTGCCTCCGAAAACAGGGAAAAGTTTCTTAAAACCTTCGTCGCGGATTTTTTTACCGCCGAAAATTCCAAAAGTCACGGAACCGCTTCCCGTAATTCCCGCATACATCGCTCCCGTTTGCAAAAGCGCCGCCGCGTTGTCTTTCAGCCGCGGGATAAAGCCGCTTGCAGCGGCGCCGAGATCGTTTTTGCACGCGCCGCACAGCCCCTCAAGGTCGCCGGCGAGCAGTCTTTTCACCGCCTTATCGGTGCAGGCAGCGTATTTTTCCCCGAGCGCGTCAAACGCTTTGTAACACTCGCGGGCGGAAATCATATCGGTTTCCGTTATCAGCAGAATATAAAGAGTTTGTCTGACATTCAAAGGCGACACAACATTGCCCCTGTCAGAAATCACCGCAAACCCGCCGCCGAGCATATATCCCGAATCGCTGCCTAAATGATTGGCAAGGGGCAGCACATTGAAATTGCCGCCGTACAGCGCGTTCATCGCTTTAAGCACGCCCGCGATATCGGCAGACGAACCGCCCATTCCCCCGCCGACGGGGATATTTTTGTTGATTCTGATATCTGCTCCGTCGGTGGAAAAGGTTTCGGTAAAAAGTTTTGCCGCTTTAAAAGCCGAGTTGTCTACAACGGAACATCCCGCTTTTATGCCCGTTTCGGATAACGTTATAGCGCTGTCCTTTCGCGCGGTGACGGTTATTTCATCATAAACATCCACAGACGAGACAAGCGATTTTATCAAGTGGTAGCCTGCTCTTTCGCCCGTAACGTCTAACGTCAGGTTTATTTTTGCGGGTACTTTTAATTTGATTTTTTTCATTCGTCGATTCCTGTAATGCTATTTCTTCCTGTAAACTATTATTCTCTCTTTTCCCGTCAGCGGGAACTGCAAATCTCTGTTTGTTGCGTTAATTTCTTCGGGGCATGTATTCAGACGTTTCGCAAGCGACCAGAGGTCTTCTCCTTCGAGCGGTATATAGACGCTGATAGCCGCGTTGCATGGCGTTTTTTCGCCAACGCTTCTGATATTTTTAACAAGCCTGATCTTTTTTTTCTCTTCCGACCGCACAGTGAAAATCAACTCGGCGTCGAGTTCGGCTTCTTCAAGAGATATCAGCCTTGCCGAAATTTTATCCACGGCGGCTGCTATTTCTCTGTCCGCATCGCACAGTGCCGGGCAATCGAGTGCGGTTTCAAACGGGGTTTCCAGTCTGACGGCGAAATTTCCGCCTTCGGGATCTCTGAAATACCCGTAACAGCAGAGCGTTCCCGTAACTTTTAGTCCGTCCGAACAATCGGCTGAAATAACGTCTGCCCTTTCTCCGCCGACAGCCATAAGTCTTGACCCCGCAGGGATCTCCGTCATGGGCGCTCTGCCGTTTATGCGCGCACGGCAGCTGCGGAGTTCGCATCCGCCGGCGCAGACATACTCGCCGAATTCGGTTTCGGTCTCGTCAGAAACGCTGAACGCGTCCGCGGCGACAAGCGCGGTTTCTTCGCTGAACGCTTCGCCGTCGAATTGCAGAACGATGTTTACGCTGACCACGCTCTTATTTTTTTCTTCATCCACCTGGATATCGGTCTTAAACGATTTTTCGCGCACAAACGCCGAAGCCTGCATTGTGGGCATAGCCTCTTCGTATTCAAGTTCCATGCGGAAGGGCACCGTGCGATCTTCTCTTATTATATCGCTTTTTTCGTTAATTTGCAACAATAAAGCGGAGATATGAACTTCACCGTCCACAATAATGCAGCCGACGCCGCATTGAACTGCGGTTATGACCGCCTGCGCGTTGTGAGCAAGCACTTCCCCCACCGGATAACCGAGTTCGAATTCTTCCTCTACGGGATAGGCGCCCCTTTTGATGCCGTAGCTTTTAGAATATTTGATTTCCTGTCTGTTTATGACTATATTTTCGCCTTCGGAAAGAGCCTCCGCCTTTTCGGACGCTATCACATCCGCTTTGACGGTGATATTCGCGCTGACCGCAAGTTTAAGACCGGACAAGTCGAAATCTGTTTTATCGACCGTTACAAAGACACGCTCGGAAGAGCCCGCCTCGGCCGTTTCACAGGCCGCCGTACCCAAGAATTCGGTTCCGCACTCACATTTTTTCAGCCGACCTTCGCTCTCGTAACACACATAGAATATTACTTTTCCGCCGTATTTGACATATCCGTCGCCGGTCTCCGAATTATTTATCGACGCGAACGCGTTCACGGAGAGCACTCTCGAAACCGAATCCGACGGTATCTCCGTTCGGCACTCGGCTTTAAGCTGCTCGCTTATGCTGCCTTTTTTTCCGTTAAAACTTATAGTTTCATAAACAGGTTCCTGTAACATAACCCCTCCTTAACTGCTGATGGTACAATACATTGTATAATCTTAGGAGAGATTTTATGACAGACAATCCAAAATATTTCGGCGCAGCGGCATTTTCTCTTACGGCGCTTTAATTACAGCCTGTCCGTAAAACCGAATCCGGCCGGCTGAAACGCATAGAGCCAAGGTATCTGCTTAAAGACGCAGATTCTTCGGCTCTTCGCGTAATTTTAATATTTTTTAAATTTAATCGCTTAGGGAAACATATTCAACGCGCCGCCGTCACTCCCGAAATGCCTTGAACAAATCTGCCGCGCCGGCGCGTTGCACCGTTCTTTCATTCTGCACGGCTTTAAGGCGCAACGGCGCTGTATGAATTGAACGTGTACAAACTCCCGCACAGGCGCACAGAACGAAATAATGCAAATAAAAAATTTTAAACTGCGAGCGGCTATAATAAAGCCGCTCGGAAAAATTTATAAAATAATATCTGAATCGAAAAACCTATCACAGCGTGATATTTGTTTCGTCCCTTTCGGTCAATTTGACTTTCCCGCACATATACTCCGAATAAGAATAAGAAGTTTTGCCCTTATAGTTTTTATCGAACGGCGTCACCGTGAACAATGCAGGATAAACTTCGGAAAGCCGCCCGCAAAAACTTTCTACTTTGTTTCTGCCGAGATTAAACGTGACCTCTACCGGTTTAAAACGCAGTTTTTTGATTGTTTCTTTTACCTGACTTATGGATTCCGTATTTTTTATCATACGCGGATTATACCCGCTTATAATAATTTTATACTGCGGAATTATAAATCTTCGTCGTCTTCTTCGTCCTCCTCTTATTCGTCGTTTTCGTCGTCATCTTCGAAATCGGCTTCGTCTATATCGGGAATTTCAAAATCGTCAGGTTCGCCGTTCCCCGAAAAATCTTCCTCTTCCTCGTCTTCTTCATCGCCGAAAAGTTCTTCTCCTTCTTCTTCGGCGAGCTTGGAAAGAGAAAGCATCTCTTCGCTCTCTTCATCCTCGTCGTCATCTTCGTCGAGATAGTTCTTCCACTCTTCATCCTTGTCTATATCGATCTGACCGGTCTTATAATCGGCTTCCTCGGCGCATTTGTCGCACATCTGCTGATCAGGCTTTATATAAGTATGGTGGCAGACCGGGCAAAGCACCATCGTTTCGGTCTCGTCGTCTTCATCGACCGCAAAAACAAGCTGCGGCCCCTTTTTGAGTTCGGCTTTGCAAACGTCGCAGTATTCTTCACCCTTATGAATGTAATTCAATTCGCATCTCGGACATTTGATATAATCTCCCGGCATAACGCGTCATCTCCATATATTTATATATCAATATATTTAAGTCGGCATCGTGATTGTGTTCACGCATCCCGACTTGCAGTATATTATATCTGCATATATGGGATTTGTAAACTGTTTTTCGGAAGTTTTTTTAAATTTTTAAATTTTTCACGCCTTTTCCAGCAACATTTTATCGGCAACCAACGCAATAAATTCACCGTTGGTCGGTTTTTCCGCACCGACGTAAGCGCGGACGCCCAAAATACCGTTTATGCTCTCGATCCTGCCCCTGTTCCAAGCCACTTCTATAGCATGGCGTATAGCCCTTTCCACCTTGCTTGCGGTTGTGGAATATTTTTCGCCGATCATCGGGTAAAGGCGCTTGGTAATATTATTGATTATCTCGGGATCCTCTACCGCCATTTTGACTCCTTCTCTTAAAAACGAATAGCCTTTTATGTGCGGCGGTATGCCGACATTTATGAATATATTGCTGATTTTTTCATCCAGCGACGATTTTTTGAACCTGTTCATAGGTATCTCTTCGGCGGTTTCGCGCTTATTCTCATCATCGATTTCACCCATTCTCTCTTTCAGAAGTGCAAAATTAAACGGTTTCGCCATAAAATATTTTGCCCCCGCCGCTATGGCTTTCGTAATAATCTCTTCCCTGCACAGCGCGCTGAGAACGATAAATTTACATTTCAAATCGAGGGCTTTGATCTTTTCCATAACGCAAAGCCCGTCATATCCCGGAAGCACTAATTCGGTAATGACGAAATCGGGTTTCAACGAAGTAATAAGCGAAATTCCCACTATTCCGTCAGTCGCGGATCCGACTACTTCGTAAGATTCGTCCTGAGAAAATAACTTTGTAAGTTGATCGTTCAGTTCCTTGGTGTCTTGCAGCAAGAAAATGGTCTTTTTTTGCATAAACTACTCCTTTATTGTCCGTTTTACTGTTATATACATTTTACTACATTTTCTTTCGGAATACAAATAATTATGAACAAAAATTTAAGATTTTAAAAATATTTTGTCGAATATTGTTCAAATATGAAGAATTTAAAAAACCAACCCTCCAGCATGCCGAATAACCTCGGCACGGACATGAATTACCCCCGTTATCGAAATCAGTCTGCAAGAAAAAACCTTTCATTTTTGCTATATACAACGGGTTTTCAGGTATATGAAAATTCCGATACGGCATGGCGGTTCCCGCCTTTCGATAAAGCCGTTTTGCCTCAAAAGAACTGTAACGTAAAAACTCAACGAGACCTGTTAGGGTTGGAAGATTATTAAGCAATTTTTTTAATCAAATAAACATCGCCCGCCCCGCGCGACTGCGCGGGGCGGGCGTTTACTTGCAATCAGTTAATTAAACGTCGGTCAATGCGGCGGATATGCGGCTTGCTATTCCGCTTCGTCAAAATATTTTTCTGCTTCCTGATAGTAGTAATTGAGGTTTTCGGCAAGCAGCGCGCGAATTTCCGAATAACTGAACTCGTCGGAGTTTCTGAGCGCTTCTATCGCTTCCTTTGCTTTTCCGTAAGCGTCTTTGAAGGCTTCCTTATCGCTCGCGGTGTCAAACCCTTCAAGGTCTTTGAGCACAAGGCTTATTTCCACCGCTTTTTCGTATTTTTCAAGCGATTTGACGCTATTTTCGTCAACTAAGTTTTTGGCGCTTTCAGGCAGCGCGTCGTAAGCGGTACGTGCTTCAAAAATCTCTTTCATGGTCAAATCTTCGTTCTCCGCGGTATAGTCGAGAACAATTTTGCCGTCGTCGAGCGCACTTGCCACGGCTGAAATCTTAGCTTCAACTATAGACGCGCGGTCGTCGTCGAGCATCTTGCCTTCGGCAAGGAATTTCTGCCCTTCGATATAGCATTCTTCTATTTCGTCGGTATCTTCGTTTCTGTCGACGACAACTTCGGCAGACATGTCCGCATATTTTATATACGACGCACCTGTGGTAGAATTATCGCAATAGAAAACTTTTCCGTCCACAACTTCCGGGCTGTACCAATCGGTGGCGACGCTGCCTTCGGATATTCTCTGTTCGGCAAGGTCTTCTTCGGAATAATTATCCCTGTTGTCCGCGTCGATATTGATGCGGCAAAGTTCGTTTTCCGTATTGAGATAATACATATATATGCCGTCTTTAAAGAGCAGTCTGCTTATGGTATCGCAGCTCGCAACTGTTTTTTCGGTAAGTTTATTGTCCCCGATAACGGTGGTTTTGATGATCTTGCTTTCGTTCAAAACATAAACTTCTTCGCTGTCCGCTTCAAGAGACACCATAACGGCATCAGAGGTGGCATTGTCTGCATTCTGCGCAACAACGCCCGTCT
>CAUHGY010000038.1 GCA_959605945.1 uncultured Clostridia bacterium
TTATGATAAGTTTGTTGACGTTATTCGATTTTACATTATAACGCTTATCGTAATTTTCGTCCGGACTTTCGGTTATCAGATAATCGACCGATACGCCGAAGAGTCCGGCTATTTTTATAAGCACTTCGATAGGCGGGGTTGTTTCACCGTGTTCCCATTTGGAAACGGATTTATCCGTGTAATTAAGCTTTTCCGCGAGAGCGTTTTGCGTTAAATTGTGAGACGTTCTTAGACGGGCAATATTTTCGGCAATAATTTCTTTTACTTCTTTCATAGTACTATTTTATCATAATAATTCAATAAAAACAATTTATTTTACGGGGAAAACAATAAACTCTACCGACAGGAGAGAACCGTTTTTTTCTCTCGGGATATTAGAAAACATGTATCGTAAATGTCAATGCGAAAAATTTAAAAAGAGAGAACTTTCTATTGTAAAAGATGCCGCTTTGTAATAGACTGACTATTGGAAGAAGCGCAGTACAGTGCTCAGCGCGAAATGGCTGCGTATAAAATAAATGTAAATAAAGGAGAAATGATATGATAAAAAAAATTAAAGAAAAATTCAAACAGGAAATACCGCTTGTTTTTGCTGTAGACGACAATTACGCGCCGTTTCTGGGTGTTGCTTTAAAATCAATTCTTGAAAAATCCTCAAAAGATATATATTGTCGTTTTTATGTCTTAAATACAGGTATAAGCGAAAAAAATCTTAAAAAGCTGAATATATATAATACCATGCGTTCTACTATTGAATTTGTGGATGTATCGGAACGTTTGTCGGCAATAGGCTATAAATTGCATCTTCGCGATTATTATACAAATACTATTTATTATAGATTTTTTATTCCCGCGCTTTTTCCGCAATATGATAAAATAATATATCTCGATTGCGACATAATTTTGAATGACGATATAAAAAATTTGTATAATGTAGATTTAAAAAATAACATTCTTGCCGCTGTGCCGGAAGAAGTTATGTCGGCAGTTTCGGTATTCGGAGAATATTCGGAAGAATTTCTCGATATACCGAGAGAAAAATATTTTAATTCAGGAATTCTTGTGATAAATACTAAAGAATATAAACGTTACGACATTGAAGGCGGTTTTGTAAAAATGCTTAAGGAGCATAAGTTTGAAGTTGCGCCCGATCAGGATTATCTCAATGTTTTGTGTCATAATAAAGTGCTTTATCTTCATACCGGATGGAATAAAACGCCTATTGTCAACGAAAATTTCAGCGATGAAAATTTAAAGCTGATTCATTATAAGCTGAATTATAAACCGTGGAATTACGACGGAATAATGTACGAGAATTATTTTTGGAAATATGCCGCAATGACGCCGTTTTACAAAGAGCTGCGCGATATAAAAAGAAATTACGGCGATGATTGTAAAAAGCGCGATTTTCTGGCATATAAAAATCTTATGAAAATGGCAGAAGATTATATTAACAGTATCAATAACTATAAAAGAATAAAGCACGGACTGATATAATGCAATCGAACGAACGCTTTGAAGTTTTAAAAAAAATTTCGGAATACGAAAAAGCAGGACTTTGGGATAACCCCGTGGAAAAAGATCCCGAAACACTTACTCTTGCTCCTGAAAAAATAGATTATTTGGGAGAGAAGTTTAGCACGCGTTTTTATACGCGTATCGCCAACGTGGCGGCAACGTTTTATTTCGAAAGATTGATAAGAAAAGGCGATCTTATAATCGAAAGCATTGACGGTATTGAAAATTACAAAGCCGTAAACGGCGGCGCGATTATAACGTGCAATCATTTCAATCCTTGCGATAATTACGCGGTTTACCGCGCCGTAAAGCCTTATCTCGATAAAGAACATCGGCTCTTATACAAGGTCATCCGTGAAGGAAACTTTACGAATTTCAAAGGCCTCTACGGCTTTTTCTTCCGTCATTGCAATACCTTGCCGTTGTCGGGGAATATAGAAACTATGAAAAAATTTATCAGCGCTCTTTCCGTTCTTCTTGCCCGCGGGGAAAAAATTTTGATTTACCCCGAGCAACATATGTGGTGGAATTATCGAAAACCCCGTCCGCTGAAAAACGGCGCTTTCAGTTTTGCGGTCAAAAACGGCGTACCGGTCATACCCGTGTTCATTACTATGAAAGACACGGATAAGAAGGATAAATACGGATTTTTTCTGCAGGCATATACCATACATTTTATGGCGGCAATATATCCGGACAGTAATCTATCATACAAAGAAAACGTCGAGAACATGAAAAACAGAAATTATATGCTTTGGAAGGATATTTACGAGCGCGTTTACGGAACGGAACTGAAATACGGAGAATAATATGTTTTATGGCGTAATTATTTTGTTTTCCATGTTTTTGATAGGACTTTTTAATTGTCTTTTTAATACCGCTTACGGTACATGGTATCTGATCGTAGCGGTAGCGCTTTGTACCGTGACGATAATTGCCGTTGACGGGCTGTTTGCTGCGGCGGTGCGATGGGTGATGCCGGCTAAATGGTTTCATAAGGACAAAAATTTTTCCGCAGGAAAAAAAGAATGTCGTTTTTACGAAAAACTCGGCATAAAAAAATGGAAGGATAAAGTGCTTGAACTTGGTATTTTTGCCAATTTCCGTAAGAACAAAATAGCGGAACCGGCAAATAACGAATATATCGCAAGATATATTCTTGAAGCGCATTACGGTATAGTTGTTCACATTTTTTGTATTATATTCGGATTTTGCGTTATGGGCATTTTTTATAAAAACGCCTTGTCGATTGCTCTGCCGGTTGCAGTGATAAATGCCGTTTTAAATTTTTTGCCCGTAATGATTTTGCGATATAACCTGCCGAAATTGAAGGCATTGTATAAATTTAACGAGAATCGCGGTAAGGCGCATGAATCTGCAAAAACAATTTCTTCCTGAATAAAAATTCGTTTGACCGAACGCCCGTAAAAATGCAGGCGTTCGGTCATTTATTCTTTACTTATTTATTAATTTATTATATAATAAATATAATTCCTTTTAATATGCCGCTTAAGTATAATATTTTATTTTGAATTAACGGACAGGGAACAGGTTGGGATAATATGAAAATTATACATTGCGCCGATCTGCACATAGATTCAAAGATGGAAACACTTCCTTCGGATAAAACAAGAATACGAAGAGAAGAAGTTTTGCATGCTTTTGAAAGGTTGACCGAATACGCTGTTGCAAATGCCGTAGCGGCGGTTATCATCGCGGGAGATATGTTTGATACGGTTAAAATATCTGCAAAGACGAAAAATCGCGTTATACATGCAATTGAACGCGCACCCGAAGTTGATTTTTTATATCTGACCGGAAATCACGACGAAGACGGATTTTTAAACAGCATTGAAAATATGCCGGAAAATCTTAAAATATTCGGGAGCGATTGGACATATTTTCAATACGGAGATGTGTGTATTGCAGGAATAATTCAGACCGAAAAGAACGCCGGTCTTATGTATGATACATTAAAATTACAGGAAAATAATAAAAATATAGTGGTCCTTCACGGACAGACGGCGGATTATAAGAGCAATGATCAGGCGGCGCTGATAAGTATTCCGAAATTAAAAAATAAAAATATAGATTATTTGGCTTTGGGGCATATTCATTCTTACAGCGAAAATATTCTTGATGACAGAGGAGTATTTGCGTATTCCGGATGCCTTGAAGGAAGAGGTTTCGACGAAACAGGCGAAAAAGGTTTTGTTATTATAGATACTTCTCAGGTTAAACTGCGGCCGGAGTTCGTGCGGTTTTCTGCGCGGCAGATGTTCGTTTATGAATTTGATTTAACTGATTGTAAAAACTGGTATGCCGCGCAAGAAGAAATTTTAGATCAGCTAAAAAACAATTATCCGCCGGAAAGTCTAGTAAAAGTTATTTTAAAAGGAGAGATAAAACCGACATGCGAAGCGGACGTCAACAGCCTTTTGCAGCGTCTTTTAGAAATTTTTTTCTATGCTAAAATATATGACAGAACCGTCTTGTCCGTGGGGGAGAATGATTATAAATATGATAAATCCGTACGAGGAGAATTTATGCGCGCCGTGCAGGAAAGCGATATGGATGAACTGACGAAAAGAAGGGTGATTATGTGTGGCATAAACGCCTTGAAAGGTGAAGATTTTTAGTATTAATATGAAACTTTTAAAATGCAGAGTTGCCGCGTTCGGCAAATTAAAAGATTTTACATACGAGTTTAACGATAAAATAAATTCGATAAAAGAAGATAACGGCTGGGGCAAAAGTACGCTGACCGTATTTATAAAGTCAATGTTTTACGGACTTAACGGCGGTAAAAAAAGCGTAGAAGAAAACGAGCGCATAAAGTACAGGCCGTGGGGAACGACCGACAGGTTTGGCGGATACGTAGATTTTTTGCGGGGCGAAAAAAGTTTCCGTATAGAACGGTATTTCGGGTCGAAGGAATCGGAAGATACCATAAGGCTGACAGATTTGATTACCGGTAAAGAATATTACGATACAAAGGATTTAGGAAAGCGTATATTCAGCATTGACGAAAACGGATTTTTATCGACCGTGTATTTTGCGCAAAGAGATTTTGAAATCAAAAGCAACGATAGTCTTACCGCTAAATTTAACGATATGCAGACCGAAAACGGGGGCGCGGCTGTTTCTGCTGCCGTAAAAAAAATAGAAGATAAGGCAAAACTATATAAAGGCAGAGCTGAAAAAGGATTGTATTTCGATTGCAAAAGAGAATTGTTCGCCGTAAATGCCAAAATCGATAAACTTTTTTCGGTGTCCGAAGCCGTTCAGGGTATGAAAGAAGATATTGTCTTGATGGAAAGTCAGATTTCGGATCTGAAAAGCAGAACGGAAGAACTTTCTGCCAAGGTATCGGTTGCAGGTAAAGCGGAGGCTGATGCCGTACGTAATGAAAGATACAAATATTTTCTTAACGAAAGGCAAGCTCTTTTGGAAGAAAAAAAAGAGTATGAGAGAGTATTTTGCGGAAATCCGCCGGATATAGGAGAAATCGATACCTGTATAGATTGCTGCCGCGGTCTTTTTGACGCGCAGTCGGCGGAAAACAACGTTGCGAGAGAGATTGCGGAACTTAAAAACAAAAAAACGGTTTTTGACGAAAACAATGCAAAGAAAAAAACAATAAGTATAGCTTTGTTAACTATTGCTGCATTGATGATTATTGGCGGTGCGGCAGCTGTTTTTTTCAATGTTGCGGTCGGTGCAGGCGTAACAGCAGTCGGCGTTGCAGCGCTTGCTGTATGGGGCGGTGTTTATTCAAATTTCAGAAAACATTTTAAAAATGACGAAATTACGCCTCTGCTTAACAAAAAATATCGTGAGGCGGAAGAATATATCGAAATCAAAGAAAAGTATGACGCTATTATAAAATCGTTTATAGGAAGATATAACTTGCCGCAAGAATACGATTATTTTTCCGCTCTTTCATATCTGAGAGAAGCCGGGGTGAAAAACGGTAAATGCGAGCAGGCGCTCGCAGAAAACGCCGCTAATGTAGAAAAATACAGGGTGGAAATAATTGACCGACCCGGGCTTGAAAACCTTTCGTCGCTGCGAGAAAAATTAAAGTCTGCACAGGAACTTTATGCCGATAAAACTTTTGAATTGGCGCAGCGGAAAGCCACGGTTGCAAAATATGAAGAAATGCTTGATGAACTGCCTGAACTCAGAGCTAAAAAAAGCGAACTTTTTGAAAAAGCGGAAGAAATAAACCGAGAATATGATATTCTGACGCTTACCGCCGGATATCTTAAAAAAGCGGATGAAAACCTTAAAACAAAGTATCGCGCTCCTTTGGAAACAAGCTTTAACAAATATCTGTCGCTTATTACCGGCAGGCCTTTTGCGAATGCCAGAATAGACGTAGATCTCAACGTTACGGTAGAAGAAAGCAGCGGCGCGAAAGTTACCGATTATTACAGCAAAGGGTATAGGAACATTTTTGAAATATGCAAGAGATTTGCGCTTACAGACGTACTTTTTAAAAATGAAAAACCGTTTATTATACTCGATGATCCTTTTTACAACCTTGACGACGAAAAGCTTACATGCGCTTTGGATCTGATTAAAAGTCTTTCGGAAGAATATCAGATTCTGTATCTTGTATGTCATGAAAGCAGAAGATTAAACTGACGGCGGGCTGTCTGATGAAATGCGAAAAAATTAAATTTGAACTTGTGCCCGACGGATGTTGGGGATATAATCTCCGAAGCATACTCTCGAAAGAGCAATGGGATTATATTAAAAAATACGTAAAGTCAAAGTCCGGCGGAAAGTGTACTGTATGCGGTGCAAAGTCGTCGCGGCTTGACGCTCATGAAAAATGGCGCTACGACGGGGAGAGCGCGACGGTAATTCTTGAAGATATCATTGCAGTGTGCCGTGATTGTCATAACGCCATACACATGAACCGCACTCTGCTCTGCGGAAACGGAGAGCGCGCGGAAAATCATTATATGGCGGTCAACGGCGCTTCTTATGCCGAATACAGAGAAGCGCTCGGAAAGGCAAATGAAATACAGCGCAAATTAAACAGCATTTCCGAATGGAAACTGGATATGAGCGCATTAACTAAAATTCTTGATTTATAAATATATCTGATTTTTTGCATCAAACTGACATATTGAGGAATTACAGATGTTCGAATTAGAAAACATAAAGGCTATTTTGCTTGATCTTGACGGAACGGTTTATCTCGATGACGAGTTGATCGGCGACGTAATAAATACATTGAACTACATGAGAAAAAAAGGTATACGTCTGGTTTATCTTACGAACAATTCTTCAAAAACAGACGATGAATATATTGAAAAACTGAGCAGACTCGGTATTTACGATCAAAGCGATATTTTTTATTCTTCGCTTGATGCTGCTGCCGACTACATTAAGCTTTATTATCCGGGAAAAACCGTTTTTCCTATGGCTACGGCAAAAGTAACCGACTATTTAAAATGCGCCGGCGTTCCGCTTTCCGAAAAGGCAGATATAGCTCTTTTGACTTTCGATAAGGAACTGACATACCGAAAACTTGAGAAGTTTAATTATCTTTTGGCAAAAGGCGCGGTATATATATCTACACATCCCGATTATGTTTGTCCTACAAAAGACGTATTTATTCCCGATGCAGGTTCTTTCATAAGTCTTTTTAAAACAAGCTGCGGAAGAGAACCTGATGTGGTTATAGGGAAACCCAACAAACCGATGGCGGAAATGTTGCTGAAAAAACTTCATTTACAGCCTGAACAGATAGCGATGGTCGGAGACAGGCTGTACACAGATATTGCGTTTGGCGCGAATAACGGGTTTCTTTCGGTTCTGGTACTTTCGGGGGAAACTTCTTTGAAGGATTACGAAAACAGCGTTGTAAAAGCAGATATTGTATTGGAAAATTTGGATTGCATAAAAAAATATA
The DNA here is from genome assembly GCA_959605945.1 of uncultured Clostridia bacterium. Classification (GTDB taxonomy): domain Bacteria; phylum Bacillota; class Clostridia; order Christensenellales; family Borkfalkiaceae; genus UBA1259. Next base: position 7,448 of record CAUHGY010000038.1, read on the forward strand.
TTTAATTTTAGATGCAGTTTTAAGTAATAAACGAATTAATCCGATTTATCACGATATCGCCGTATTACCGGCGGTATTGTTATATTTACATCTGTAAGGAAAGCGGTTTTTGCTCGATTAATTTAAAATAATGCACTAATATATCCGAAATCACAAAATATTTTGCGTGTAATGCGCAAAATGAAATAATTTTGCATAAATTTTGTAATTGCTATTGACACTGCAAAATTTTGGTGTTAAAATAATATCAAAGCACGGGGAGTTTTATCAAATATTTTAACATAACTGAATACTTAAATATGTTTGGCTTAAATTAGTTGTTTCATATTTAACGAGAGCATAGAAATTTTATAAATTAAACGTTTTTAGAAAAGAGTACTCTTTTCGCTTGGTTTTGCAACCAAGCGAAACAGGCTTGTCGGATGGCAATGAATAAACCGTTTATTTTTATAATAAGTTAATTTTTTATCATTTAAGATAATACAATATAGTAATAAGGGGAAAAGAATTGAAGAGAATTTTAAGTTTATTTTTATCATTTTTTTTATTATTTTTCTGTTTTTCCTGCGGTGGGGATGATTTTTCCGTAAATATTGTCATAGACGAAGGTTACATGCGTTACGACGTCTCTGACAGACAGAAAACGCCTATTGTCGGATTCGGCGCACAGATGGATACCGATATCTTTATGCCGTGGAATAATTTGAATGAAGAAGACGAAGAAATTTGGGAATCGCGTATCAGGGATATGAATCTCAAATATACCCGCATTAAATATTATCCCGAAATGTTCGAGCGCGCCAATGATAACGATGATCCCGATATTTTCGATTATGCTGCCGAAGGCGTCGATTTTGAATGTGCGGAAATGCAGGCACTATATAAAATATTGGATATCTGCCAAAAATATGACATTAAAGTCGATCTCGGCAGCTATAACTGTTATAACTGGTTCGAATCTTATGACGGTAAGTATGAAGGCAGCTGGCTGGGTGTGGATACAAGCGGATTTGCCAATGAGACCTGGACGTGCGGCCCTTCGGATTTTGATGAATATGCCGAAAATATTTCGGTTTTATTGCAATATCTTATAAACGATAAAGGATATACCTGCATTTGGGGGTTCAGTCATATTCAGGAGGCTTATGTTAATGCAGAAGGCGCGTCGCCTTACGGCGACTATGTGGAATGCGTTAAAAAAATAGACGCAAGACTTAGGAAAGACGGCATAAGAGATAAAATAAAACTTATTTATTCCGGAAGCGTTCCGGCCAATAACAATCTTGCAATGATGAAAGACGAAGTTTTGGCGTTGAAAGGCGTGGTTGATGCTATCGGAACGGCGTCATACCCGCCGGCAGAGCAATTAAATGAAACATCGCAAGAATATTACGAAGAACTTTCTGAAATCCGCGACGAGTGCGGACTGAATTATATTGCTATATCCGAATTTTGCGAAGGCGGACATTTTTTGGATGCCGTCAACAAGACCGATATAGATTCTTATGAAGCAGGGATCACTGTTGCGCGGCTTTGCGTGAACGCGGCTTCGAGAGGAGTGACTGCTTTCAGTCATTACATATTGGGCGATACAATGTTTACAAATGCTTATATTCACACAATGGGGCTGTGGAATTATAAAGAATGGCATCCGTATTATGCGGGACCGCTGCAGCTCAAAGAAGAAGAATTTGTGCCTTATGCGGCCCATCCGGAATATTATTTTTACGGCATGATATGTAAATATACCGATACGGGAAGCTATGCTTATAAAGTTGAAACAGACGAACTTTCGTTTGAAGAATATGAAAGAGGCGCCGATATATGCGCCGTTGCCTTTAAACTTCCTGACGGGGCATGGACATATATTTTGGTAAATAAAGGGCATAGCGAAAGAAAAGTTGCCGTCGTAAATACCGAAACCGATGTTCCGTCGCAAATGAACTGCTATAAAATCACTGCCGACGGCATTCCCGCAGACAGGAAGTGTGTTCTTCCAGATGCTTATAAAACTGTAAATTTGAAAAACGGAGCTATGCATCTCGATGTTCCCGCAAACGGAATGATTGTGGTTTCCAATAAAACTTTTTCTTAATATAAGGAGTAAGACATTGCAGAAAATTAAAAAACGCATTAGCATAAAACGGATAATGTTGGCGGTGTTTCTGCTATTGTCGCTGATGATTTCAGGCGGCTGCGCCAACGTGGAAGTTACGTTTAAAAGAGACAAAACGGCGGTTGCCACAATTATTTTTTCTGATGAAACGATTCTGGACGGAAAGCCCATAGACATGCAATCGTTAACTGACTATATGAACCGTTGGCAGAAAGGCGTACATGACGTATCCGCAGATAAAAACCGCGTTTCGATAAGCAACCTTTCGGAAATAGACGGCGGTTACAGCGCTACCGTAAAACTTAAAGATTTGACTTTGACCAAAGGCGAAGGGGAATATGTTTTTAAAGACAGGGCGTCATTCTTCAGCGACTTCAACAATAAAAGTTCGCTTCTTCTTATGGAGAGAGGTAAAACAAATTCTTTAAGAAAATGGGATTCCACGATAATAACACCGGATTCGTCCGGCGCTTCCGTTTTGGCTTTTGCTTCGCGTTCGGCCGAAGGCGGCGAAATTGCGGCAGAAGAGCTTGAAATGCGTACGCAGGAAAGAGAATTTATTTTCATGTTCGAGAATTATTTTGCGGGAGTTGTTGAAAAAATAACTCTCAAATTTCCCGGCATTATAAAATTTTACGGCGGGCAAGGGGTTGAACTTGTCGGAAAAGATACACTGGAAATAAAACCTGTTGCCTTAACTGCATCGGTGACTCGTGCCGTCAACGGAGAGTATGTTACCCAAACTGAAAATGTAAGCGGCATGCTAGGTTTTGTTCTGTTTGAGATGCACAAAAGTTATCTGTGGGTCATTGTCGGAAGCATAGCGGCTGCCGGCATAGGAATTGTTATTTTCATAGGCATAAAAAGAAAATGGTTTAAGAAAATGCACGCAAGTAAGCCCGCTGTATTTTTCAGACAGAATTTCGATTTATATTTGCTGATGCTGCCGGGCGCCGTTTTGCTTTTCATATTTTCATATCTGCCTATGTCGGGGATAATTCTTGCTTTCAAAAATTACACTATTGACGGCGGCATTTTCGGCAGTGAATGGGTAGGATTTAACCATTTTGAAAATCTTTTTTTCGACCCCGGATCAAAATTCTGGGAAATGTTCAGAAATACCGTGGTGATAGCCGCGTTGAAAATGTTGGTATGTTTCCCTGCCTCTATAATAATTGCACTGATGTTCAACGAGGTAAGGAACAAATCTTTCAGAAAATTTGTAGAGATCATTTCGTATATTCCATATTTCATATCATGGGTGGTGATTTCGGGTATATGCTATAATTTCTTTTCCGCAGATAACGGACTTTTCAACAATATCAGAGAGCTTTTCGGTTTGGAACCTATTGTCTGGTATTCCACGCCGCGACCTTGGTGGACTATTCTTACGCTGACTTCGCTGTGGAAAGGTGCCGGATGGGGCGCGATAATTTATCTTGCGGCAATCGCCAATGTCAATACCGAATTGTACGATGCGGCATATATCGACGGTGCAAGTATATTAAAGCGGATATGGCACGTTACCATTCCCGGGATTATGCCGATCATAATTATGCAGCTGATTCTTTCCACGGGTAATCTGATAAGAGACGATTTCGAACAAATTATGACAATGACGAATAATCAACAGGAATTGCAATGCGTTACGAACGTGTTTTCTTCTGTATCATATCAACAGTTGATCGGAGGCGCAGGCGGTTACGGGCCGGCAACGGCTATAGGGCTTTTTCAGAGTGTGGTGGCGCTGATATTCATTCTTGTGTCCAATTATATCGCCAAAAAAACAGACAACATGACGCTGTGGTGAAAAAAGGAGAACATATAATGAAAAGATCCAAAGACGAGATAGTTTTTAATACGGTCAATATAACTCTTCTCTGTATATTTACTTTGATATTCATTCTTCCTTTTATCATGGTGCTTGCAAGTTCATTGACTGATGAACTTTATCTGAATACCCACGGCGCTGTATTTTTTCCCGTAAAGTTTTCGTTTGAAGGATACAGGTGGCTTTTCGGTATGTCTAATACTTTTCTGCGAAGCATATTTGTCACAATTTATTATGCGGTTATGTCGGTACTGTTTACGGTAGTGATAAATACTATGTTTGCCTTCGCAATGACCAAACCGAATCTTGCCGGAAAAAGAATAATTGCAACTTTTATTCTTATTCCCATGCTGTTTTCGGGCGGACTGGTACCCACATACCTTATTATAGAAAAATTCGGTCTGCTCAATACTCTGTGGTCGGGGATACTGCCCGGGGCGTTCAATACAATGACCATATTTCTGATGAGAAATTATTTTATGAGCATACCCTCGTCGCTTACTGAGTCTGCTATGCTTGACGGAGCAAGAAATATCGACGTTCTTTTTAAAATTTATATTCCCATGAGCAAGCCTATTTATGCAACAATAATTTTACAGAGTTTTGTGGGTGCGTGGAATATGTGGATGCCTTGTCTACTCTATATAGATTCTGAGCATAGTCATCTTTATTCGATGCAGTATGTTATAAGAAACATGCTTTCCAGTTCGGAAAGTCTTGCAAATCAGCTTGGACTCGGCGTAACTACCGGTATACCTGCGCAAGCTCTTAAAAACGCCACTATCGTGATTTCAATTATTCCTATCATAGTGCTTTATCCGTTCTTGCATAAGTATCTAATTAACGGAACTATCGTAGGGGCCGTTAAAGGCTGACAAATTCTTAAAAAAATAAAAAATTTTTATAACAAAAGGGAGGAATTATGATGAAAATCAGAAAATTTTTAACATTTTTGCTTTGCATGCTTTTAGCAGCAGGAATTTTTGCCGGGTGCGGCGGAGACAGACCTAACAGCGGAGACACCGGAAACGAAGGCAATACAGGTACGGGAGAGACGAAAAGACTTACCGTTTATCTTTCCGACTATATCGCGTGTTCGGAGGATGACGCGGTAAAAGCGACGATTGAGAACAAGTTTGCAAAAGACACGGGCATTAAAATAAATCTCAATTTCAAGCTGTTTGCAATGGGCGATTTCAACTCGAAATTCGGGCAGCAGATATCGCGTGATACATGGGATGCCGCCGTCAGCTACATAGGGCACGCAGGTATTAACGGGCTTGTTATAGACACGGGCGCGGCTACAGACTTAAAAGATCTTCTTCCGCTTTACGGTGAAAATATACTGAAAGCGGTTGACGACAGCGCCTTAAAAGCAACTTCTTATGCCGACGGTTCGTTGATGGCTATACCTTCGGTTAATAACGGAAAAACGCACGGAGTATTGATAAGAAAGGATTGGATGGATAAGGTGGGCTATACAACAGACCCGACGGATACTTCCAAAAAACTTTTAAAAACGCTTGACGATTTTACCGATATGCTCAAAAAGTTCGATACGGATATCGACGACTGCGATATTCCGTTGCGCGGATTGCCGTTTGACGTTGAGGATTATATAACTCTCGGTGCGAGCGGCGCGGTAGGCTATTCAACATCCACAGTCACTTATAATGACGACGGAACTGTTAAAGAAGTTGCGCCGGGGGCAATTGATCCCAACTATAAAACGGCACTGACTTACATGCAGAAATGGATATCCGGCGGACTTTGGGAAAAAGACAACAGAACCATTCCTACTTCTACACGGGAAGGTGCGTGGATTTCCGGAACGTGCGGAGTATATTGTGCGAATCCCGAAATTACCGATCTCATAAGGCTTGCAAGACTTTGCAAACAGGAATGCCCCGAAGCGGAATTTTGCATTATGCCGCCGCTTGAAGGTAAAAACGCAGATGGCGAGACTGTGAAAGGTTATAAAGAGACATCGTCTCATGTAGACGGACTTGTCATAAATAAAAAATCCAAAAATGTCGATCTGGTGCTCAAATATCTTGATTGGGTTTATTCCAGCAAAGAAAATTATGAACTCTGCAAATACGGCATAAAAGGCGAGCATTGGATAGATAAAGGCAAAGGTCTTTACGGGTATCCCGAAGATAAAGTGGATGAATATATGGCAAAACCTCCTTACAGCGGTTGTTTTGCAATGTTGGAAAATATAACGCTTTCGGATAAAATACTTGACGTTTATACAGACGAAGAATTGGGCTGGATAGAGTATATTAAAAACGCTCCGAGCTATAAAAGCCCTGTTCTCGATATGCTGTTCCCTGCAATCCCGAGCAGAGAAGCAAGCGCTTTCCAGGGTGCGGAAAATACGTTTTTCGAACAAGTTATAGCTAAAAGCTGGATAGGAGATCCGATGGGTCCCGTAACTTTCGACGCTCAGGCGAAAGCTTACAGAACTGCGGCCGCAAGTTATATAACATGGCTGACAAATGAATATAAACTTCTCGCTGCGAGATAAAAATATGTTAAGGAGAAAATTATGAAAAGTTTAAAGAGAAGCATTTCATTATTCATGCTGACTGCCGCAATGGCGTTATCATTTCTTATGGCATTTATTTGCATTGATACCGCTGCGGCGTTTGCAGGAGTTTTTACCGGCAACGTAGCGCTGCAACAGGAAAAATGGCAGGCTACCGGAAACGGAATTACTTTTGAAACCGACGGTATAAAGATTGCCGCAACAGCTGCGGACGGCAGCAATCGAGCCGTAGCTTTAAATGAAAAAATATCAGGAAATTCCGTTGTGAAAATCAAATATAAAGCCATCCAAGGGCTTGACGATTTTATTGTTCAATTCAAGGACACCAGAGACGGTGTCCCCGCGTCTGTGGGTTACAGCCAGGGCGGAGAAGGAAACAGGTTGATTGTAGATTTGCGTAGCCGCGCGGGGTATTCACCCAACTACGGCGTGATACATTATCAGAACGGCGGAAATCCGTTTCCGGACGGTTGGTTATATATGGCTAACTGTAGCGATACGACAAAAAATAATTCTTTCGACGGCGAAGAGCATACCATCTACATAAAAACGGAAGACGTAGAGAAGGGCGTAAAAGTTACCGTGAAGTTAGCGTCTCAGAATGCGTTGACTGAGCAGCTCATAGAAGATGTTACTTTAAAAGGCGATTATTATCTTGCTTTCGGCGTTCTTGCTATGGCCGAAAATACTAGCGTCACGGTCACGAGCGTGGAGATAAATCAAACACCCGATGCTCCGTTAACTCTGCCCGACGTAGACGCCGAAAACAATATTCTTACCGACGCATACGGCTGGAACCCGGCTCCTGCCGGCGTCACTTTGGACGGGAACGGACTTACCGTACCTGCAGGCGGAGATTTCGGCTCGGCTTATAAAAATCTGATCGGCGCAGATGCAGCAATCGATTTTTATGTAAAGAGTTCGACTGCAACAACTGCCGGTTCTAAGATATTTATAGTCTTTAAAGATAATTCTGACGCGCGCGACGGCATTGTTAAAGATCAGTGGGGCGGTAAACAGGGAACTAGAAGAATAGCTTTTGAGATAGAAAACAATGCTATATGGCTTTGGGACTATACCGGTCCCGATGTTACAGAGAACTGGTCTAAGCCCGAATACGCGGTCAGACTTAATTCCTCTACAAATTGGCCGCTTGACGGAAAACTTCATCATATCAACATAGTTACAAAGGACCTTGCAGACGGCATTAAAATTACCGCCGAACTCGACGGAGCGCCGCTTTTTGAACATAATATAGATAATGCGCCGGAACTTATAGGTTCTTATGACCTGACATTAAGGGTTGTAGCGGGTCCGGAAACAAGCATAAATGTGCCCGTGTTAACTGTTACAGGCGCAACAGCTTTGCATGAACCCGTAACATTGCCCGACGTAGCCGTGGATGACAATATACTGACGGACGAATACGGTTGGGTGCCCAATGCCGACGGCGTAACATTTGACGAAAACGGTTTGACGGTTCCTGCCGGCAAACAGATAGGGACAGCGTATTCCGAACTCGTTCAGGCAGATGCGGAAATTGATTTTTACGTAAAGAGCGAAAATGCGAGCAGCGATTCAAGTATATTCATTATATTTAAAGATAATTCAGACAAACGTGACGGCAGTGTTTCGACCCAGTGGGGCGCAAAAGCAGGTTCGAGAAGAATAGCTCTTGAAATTTTAAACGGCTGGTTCTGGCTGTGGGATTATACTATGCCCGAAAATTATACCGATTGGGGCCTGCCCGAATACGCCCGCCAAATCAATACTGTTCAAAAATGGCCGTTTGACGGCGCGCTTCACAACATAAATATTGTTACCGAAGATCTGGAAAACGGAATAAAAATAATAATAAAATATGATAACGCAGTGCTTTTCGACTATACTTTAGACGATGCACCCGAACTAAAAGGCGCTTATGATCTGACTATAAAAGTTGTTGCAGGTGCCGGAAGTTCGATAAATGTGCCTGTTCTTACCGTAACCGGTGCGAAAGCATTACATAAAGAAGCTTTTGTTAAACCCGAAATCGATGAGAAATACAACCTCGCAAACGATTATTACAGCTGGATTCTGGGTCAAGGTTCACATATTCCTACAAAAAGCGAAATGGATGATAACGGCATAACGCTTTCAGAAACTGCTGACACTTGGGGGGCTTCTGCGGCGCTCAAGGCAACGCAAGTGAAAGACTATAAATTATCTATGCTTTTTAATTCCACCCTTGTTCCTCCCGGAGAAGATCAGGGAGGATGGAGATATTCTTATGTGGACCTGGTTATCAAAACCGAAATGAGCGCATGTTCTCCCGCGGTGACGTGCCCTTATGCTGGCGGTACATGTTACTATTCGCTTCGCATGGGATGGGAATCGCAAAAAGCCGAAGAAGGCTGGACTGCGTTCGGCATCTATAAACACAGAGGATATTCCGACGGCACTCCTATCGGCTGGGCTGTTGATCGAAAAGACATCAATATCAACGACGGGAAAGACCATTATCTTGAATTAATATGCAAAGACGTCAAAAACGATCAGAACGTTCCCGGGATCAATATTGTAGTTTATCTTGACGGCGATTTAATATTCGATTTCTACGACTATGACGGCGAAGTTACCGAAACGAAAGAAATAGACGGTGAAACTTTTGAAGTTGTATACGACAAGAGAGTAAGCAATATGACAGGGTGGATAGGAATAATGTCTGTCAGCGATTACAGCATGAGTCTTCCCGCAGAAGAAAGACAGGGAAGTTTCACAATTAAGGAATATTACGTAACCAAGTATGATGAGGAAAATCCTGACGGAGTTATGGTGGAACGTTCAAATGTAGAATTTGAGGAGCCTGCGCCCGGAGATTTCGGTGATCCCGAAGAAGG
>CAUHGY010000039.1 GCA_959605945.1 uncultured Clostridia bacterium
ATTTCTATTATCGTGAAATAAGTCTACCGCTCGGAATTCTCGTTTTTTCACAGTCGATTTAACAAAGTTTCTATAACCGTAAAATAAGTCTACCGTAAAATAACTCTACCGCCCCGCAGCAATAGCAGCGGGGCGGTAGATATTCATCGGCGAACGGGCGGATTTAAATATGAAATAATATTTATATTTATAATTATTAAAAAGTAAATAAACAATGCATACAATAGCAAGAATCATAATTTGCGCTTGACTTTTTACGTGCCGTTATGTTACAGTATCGATAGAAAAGTTTACGGAAGAAAAAAGAATTTATGAAACTTACCATAGCTCAGAAGTTAGAAAAAAAACATTTCAGAAGACCTCCGAGAATAATTTACCCGTTATTGATAAACCTTGTCGTAAAACATCTGGCAAAAAAATGGAACACAGAGTTTACATTCAAAACAGATATTTCAACTGTTAAACCGCCTTTCGTTGCGGTATTCAATCACCAGTCCAGAAACGATTACGTGTTCACCGCGCTTGCTTTAAGAAAACATCGTCTGAATTTTGTGGCGGGCTATAACGAGTTTTTCCGTTCGCATCTGAAATTTATATTTTCGCTTGCGCAGGTCATTCCGAAACGCAATTTCGTGCCCGACGTGCACGCCGTTATAGAAGCATCCCGCATCGTCAGAAACGGTGGGGCTATCTGCTTTTCTCCGGAAGGAATGAGTTCTATTTCAGGGGCAAATCAACCTGTAGCTATAGGTACCGGTAAATTTTTAAAACATCTCGGCGTGCCGGTATATTTTGTGAACATCAAAGGCGCTTATCTGATGGCGCCGAAGTACTGCCTTGACGAACATGTCGGCAAAGTTACAGTCAGCACGGAGTTGCTTTTTACTGCTGAAAATTTAAAAGATTTCGGCCCGGCGGAGATAGAGGACACTCTCAACCGCGTCATGATGCACGACGATTATCTTTATAATAAAAAAACGCGCACGCCGTATTCGGGCGGCGATTTTGCAAAAAATTTGCATACGATGCTATACAGGTGCCCGAAATGCGGCAAAGAATTTTCGATGGTCAGCGAAGGAAACGAGCTTCGCTGCGAAAACTGCGGCAATGCGGCTTATTTAAATGAATATTACGATCTTATTCCCAAAAATGAAGAATGCGTTATACCCGAAACGCCGTCGCTGTGGTATGAGTGGCAGAGAAATAAGCTGAAAGAAGAAATTATCGCAGACGAAAATTTTATTCTTACCGAACAAGTAAAGCTCGGTACTTTGCCCGATAAAACATATTTGAAAAACAAAGCTACAAGTCTTATTACGGGGGAAGGGATTATATCGATCAGCCGAAAGGGCTTTTCTTTTAACGGAATAAATAACGGCAAACCGTTTTCATTTGCGCTAAGCACAGATGAGCTTCCTACTTACGGAATGTGCACAGACATGACGCGGTTTTATACGTTCCATAATAAGAAGTTTTATGAATTTTATCCAAAGAACGAATGCGTTGCAAAATGGTTTCTGGCAACAGAAGAACTGCACCGCATAAACGGCGGGCAATGGCGTAATTTTTCCGTCGGTAAAGGCGTTTATGAGTTTTAAATTAAAGATATTAATCTTAGTTTTAGTCGGCGAAGTATCCGTTAATATAGTTTTACAGTGAAAATTTAGCCATAAAACGGCGCAGTCATTTTCTGACGGCGCCGTAATTTGATCAAAGCGGAAGAAGTTTACGATGCATGGAAGCTTTTTTATTCGGGATATGTGAATTATCCTTTAAATATCATGTTCAGTTACTACGGTCCCATGCATGACGGAGTTGTGTGGGAGCTGCAACTGAAACCTAAAAATTTTTCTTTGCCGAGAAGCTGGCTCATACTTGACAGGACCGACGGAGACCGCATTAACGAATGTTTAATGTTCGGGCACAATCTCGATGAGGCGATAGAGCTTGTCGGTGAAATGAAAGGGCTTTTCAAAAAATCGGCAGATAGGCTGAATTCGTTGAAGTTTAAGGAAAATGCCGCTCTCAGAGATCTTGTTTCGGTGACAAACGCCGTGCATATTCTCTCCGAAAGCGCCTATAACATACTTGTGTTTTATAAGCTCAGAGACGAACTCGGGCTTACCGATAATCCGGCGCTTCTTCCGAGAATGAAAGAAATTGTGTTAAACGAAATCGACAACAGCCGTTCTATGGCGGCGCTTTGCAAAGCAGATAACCGTCTCGGATACCATTCCGAAGCCGAAGGCTTCAAGTTTTTTCCCGCAAAGCTCGAATATCGCATAAATCAGCTTGAAAGATTGCTCGAAACAGAATTCAGGGAAGTGGAAGGGAGAATAAAATCCGGGCTTAAACCGCTTGAATATTACGACGGAATTGAGGACGGCTGCGCAAGATATGTTATCAGACCGTGCGATTCGGAACAGGCTGAATGGCAGTATCTTTCCGACAATAAGGCGAAATTTAAGATAGCAGATGACGGCGACTTTTTGAGAATTACAATTTGTTCGGACAGCCCCACGAGATTCGGGGTCGTTCCCGAATGGCGTATTATGCGCCCGGCACCGGGAATGTATGCCTATTCGGAAGACGGCAGACTGAAAATGCCCGAAGAGACGGCTCTCAACTTTTCACTTTACGGCGAAAGACTGAGCAGGGAAAAAGCCAAGTGGGAAGTCGAGTTTTTAAATGAAGAAAGAACGTGCGCGGTCTTTTCGGTAAATAAAAAGGAAATAGGGCTTAACGGCAGGAAACCGTTCAAACTTGCAATATCCACTCACAATAATCCCTGGAGCGTCGATCCTGCTCCGTGCAGAATGCTTTGCAAAGAACATATGTCTCCGGGCGAGTTCGGATGGATATTTTTTGAAGACAGAAAATAAAGCATTTGGTTTCCGGCGGCGTAAAACCGCGGAACTTTAAGGAGAAATATTATGAATAAAAAAATTTCCGGACTTAAAATCGCATATATCGGCGGCGGCTCCCGCGGGTGGGCAAGAACGCTTATGAACGATCTTGCCAAAGAAGAAGCTATTTCCGGCGAAGTAGCGCTCTATGACATAGATTTTTCCGCGGCAAAAATCAACGAAGCGATCGGCAATGCCGTTTCCGCAAGAGACGATGCAAAGGGAAAGTGGCGTTATGCGGTCGTCCGCACGCAGGCGGAAGCGCTTAAGAATGCCGACTTTGTCGTTATTTCTATTCTTCCCGGCACTTTCGACGAAATGCAGTCGGATGTGCATGCGCCCGAAGAATACGGCATTTATCAGTCTGTCGGCGATACCGTGGGACCGGGAGGCATTGTCAGAGCTTTGCGTACCGTTCCCATGTATATCGATATTGCGAGAGATATTGAAAAATATTGTCCCAAGGCGTGGGTGATTAACTTCACAAACCCCATGACGATATGCACGCGCGCACTGTATAAAGCGTTCCCGTCTATACGTGCGTTCGGATGCTGCCACGAAGTTTTTGCGGTTCAGGATCTTATAGCCACCATTTACAATAAAAAGACAGGGGAGAATATCAGTCGTCAGGACGTAAAAACAAATGTTCTGGGCATTAATCATTTTACATGGATAGACAGGGCTTATTACGGCGATGTCGATCTCATGCCCATGATCAGGGAATTTGCGGAAGAATACAGGGAAACAGGCTGGAAATCCCATGGCGACCATTGGATGAATAATTCATTTGCCTGCTGCGAAAAAGTTAAATTCGATCTGTTGCTGAGATACGGTATACTCGGTGCGGCGGGGGACAGGCATCTTGCAGAATTCTGTCCGGGCAGCTGGTATCTTAAAAGTCCCGAAAACGTTAAAAAATGGATGTTCGGGCTTACATCTGTCGAATGGCGCAAAAACGATCTTAAAGAAAGAATAAATAAGACCGAAAGACTGCTTAAAGGAGAAGAAAAATTCGAGTTTTTCGATTCGGGCGAAGAAAGCGTGGAGCAGATGAAGGCTCTCTTGGGTTTGGGAGATCTTGTCACAAATGTCAATCTTCCAAACAAAGGACAGATGGCAGATATACCTGTAAACGCCGTTGTGGAGACCAACGCCGTATTTACTAGCGGCGCAGTCAGCCCGGTCAATGCCGGCAGACTTCCCGATCCTGTACAGGGACTGGTTCTCCGCCAGGTGATGAATCAGGAGACTGTCATTGAAGCTGCGTTCAGCGGCAATATGGAACTTGCTTTCAGCGCGTTTGTAAACGATCCGTTGGTGACGGTCGGCATAGACGATGCGAGAGAGCTGTTCAACAAGATGACCTTCAATACCAAGGCGTATATTCCTTTTTATAAAAAAATATAATATACGGCATATTGATATATTTTACCGTCAGGACCGCGGCTCGCCATTTTTCGGCGCGCCGCGGTTCGTCATTTACGGCGATTTCAGTCAAAACATTTTCTGAGTTTTTTACACGATGCGGATATTGTTTTATATTAAAAATCTCAAATTATAACTTGTATTATAGTGCACCGGCGGTAATTTATTTCGGATCTTCTGTATAAAAATGCGTTTTCCGCGGGTCCTTCCAAAACGGCTTGACAAATATGACGATATATTTTAAAATTTAATAAATTTCAACTCGAGTTGAGATTTAATTGAAGTAAAGTTGAAAAATATATGTTATTATAAAATCCTAAAAAGGAGAATCGATGTTTAAAATTCTGATCGTTGAAGACGACGCGGAACTGCGCGGGCTGTTTCAGAAAGTTCTTGTCAAGAACGGTTATTCGGTAAAGTGCGCCGAAAACGGAGAGCAGGCGCTTGAAGTATTGGAAAACGACTATACCGATCTTATTATTTCCGATGTCATGATGCCGGTTATGGACGGATACGAGCTGGTCAGAACGCTCCGCGATTCGGGCAACCAGACTCCGGTTATGATGATAACCGCGAAAGACGCCTATGACGATATGCGTCAGGGCTTTTTGTCGGGTACCGACGATTATTTGGTCAAACCCGTCAACGTCAACGAGATGGTGCTGAGAGCGGGTGCGCTTCTGCGCAGGGCGCAGATGATAAATTCACGTCGCATAAATCTCGGCGGAACGGTCCTTGAATATGATTCTCTTTCTGTTTCTTACTCCGGAAAAACGGTTGTTTTGCCGCAGAAAGAATTTATGCTTTTATATAAAATGGCATCTTATCCCGGTAAAATTTTTACGAGGCAGCAGATTATGGACGACATCTGGGGATACGACAGCGAGACTGATGCTCACACCGTCGAAGTGCATATAGGAAGGCTTCGCGAACGTTTCCGCGACAATCCCGATTTCGAGATAGTCACTATCAGGGGCGTGGGATATAAGGCGGTCAAAAAATGAAAAAGAGAGAGAATCTTCCCGAACTCGAAAGGGCACGCGGCCGTACTTACGATTTAAGGCTGATATTCATTTTCACCGTATTGGCCGTATATATTCTTGCAACGGCGGCTTCAACTGTATTGATATGGCTTTTCGATAAAGTTTTCGGTCTCCCGATTTCCATACCGAATTTTGTGTGGGTATCGATTTTAAGCATAGTTTTAGGGTTATTGCTTTTTTTGCTTATTTCGAGAGTGGTACTGTCGCCCATAATGCGTCTGGAAGAGGCCATGGCAAAAGTCGCAAAAGGCGATTTTTCCGTACGGCTTGAACAAGACAGCAAAATAAAAGAGATACGCCGTTCTTATGACAGTTTTAACATCATGGTCAAAGAACTCGGTTCAACGGAAATATTGCAGGCGGATTTCGTGTCGAATGTTTCACACGAATTCAAAACTCCGATAAACGCTATCGAAGGGTACGCCATGTTGCTGCAAAGCAGCGAAAATGTTTCGGACGAACAGGCGGAATATGTGGATAAAATTCTATTTAATACCAGACGCCTTACCGAACTTATCGGCGGAATACTTCTTCTTTCAAAAATAGAAAATTCGGTTATTGAACCCAAAAAAGAAGTGTTCAGCCTTGACGAACAGATAAGGCAGGCGATCGTATCGCTTGAAATGAAATGGATGGAAAAACATCTGGATTTTGACGTTTCGTTAGAAGAAATAAAAATAAACGGCAATAAAAATCTTCTTTCTCACGTGTGGCTGAATCTTATAGACAACGCCGTGAAGTTCAGTCCTCCGAGCGGCATCGTTCAGATAAATCTGAAAAACGATAACGGTGTGGCGGCGTTTACCATCACCGATTCGGGGCCGGGAATAAAAGAAGAAAGTCTTTCGCACATATTCGATAAATTTTATCAGGCAGACAATTCTCACAGCAAAGACGGTAACGGACTGGGATTGGCGCTCGTCAAGAGAATACTTAACATAAACAACGGAAGCATAGAAGTCTGCAACGTCTCCGGCGGAGGATGCAGATTTACGGTTCGTCTGCCGCTCAATATATAGCTCAAAAGATAAGAAAGATAAATATAATATATTAAACAAAGGAGAAAAACATAATGGGAGAAAATATCGCGAATAGAATAGCGGTCATTACCGACTCCGCTTCGGATCTCGGCAGCGGGATCCGCAAAAAGTACGGCATAGAATATGTTGCAATGGGCATTCATTTTGACGGCAAGGACTTAAAAGCGTCGCTCGATTGGGAAGAGATATCACCTGTCGAAATGTACGGAATAATGCGTTCGGGTACGCGCATCACAACTACGCAGGTACCTGTACATATTTTTCGCGAAGAGTTCGAGCGGCATCTTAAAAACGGCGAAGACGTTCTTTATATAGGCTGTTCTTCGGGACTGAGCGGTTCTGTAAACGCAGGCAAGGTCGTCGGGGACGAACTTCAAAAAGAATATCCCGAAAATAAGATAATTTGTATAGATTCGCTTTCAAGTTGCCTTGCGGAAGGATTGATCGCCGTCGACGCGGCGATGATGAGGGATGAAGGAAAATCAATCGATGAAATCGCCGCTTATATCGAAAAAAACAAACTTAAATACAATCAGTACGCGGCTATTGAAGATTTAAGCTATCTGAAAAGAGCGGGCAGAGTAAAGGCGTCGGCGGCATTTTTCGGAAATATGTTCGGAATAAAACCTATCTTAATATCAAACAGAAACGGCGAGAATTTCGCCGTCAAAAAAATCAAAGGCAGAAAAAGTTCGCTGGATGAAATAGTAAATATGGCTGTTGCAGACGCGGAGGATGCCGAAAAACGCATAATCGGTATCGCTCATGCAGACTGTGAAGAAGATGCCGAGTATGTTAAAGCAAAGATAAAAGAGCGCTTGAACCCTAAGGAAATTTACGTCAACTATATAGGGCCGATAATCGGCGCTTCGGCAGGTCCCGGAAGCATAGCCGTTTATCTTTACGGAAAGGAAGTTACTGTCTGATATTTTGTTCCGGATTATTGGGGGGACGTGAAAATTGACTCAAACATATAAAGAAATCGACGGACAGCTTTTTAAGAACATGCTCCTTTGCGGTGCACAGATTTTACAGGAAAATGTCGATAAAATCAACGAATTAAACGTATTCCCCGTACCTGACGGAGATACGGGAGCCAACATGCACAGCACATTCGGCGCGGGTATTAACGCCATAAACGGCGCTGACAGCGGCGTCGGCGACGTGAGCACGGCTTTTGCCAAAGGTGCTCTTTTAGGCGCAAGAGGTAATTCCGGAGTTATTCTTTCACAGATATTCAAAGGTATTTCGATAGGATTAAAGGGCGAAAAAAAAGCCAATGCGGCGCTGTTGTGTTCGGCATTCGGAGAGGGTGTTAAACACAGTTATAAAGCAGTCGCGCGGCCTGTGGAAGGCACAATGCTTACGGTGTTTCGCGAAGCTACCGAATACGCTGCCGCGAATATTGATGACGATACGCCCGTCGAACAGTTTTTCAACAAGTTCATAGAAGGCGGTGAAAGTTCATTGAAACGCACCCCCGAGCTTCTTCCGGTTTTAAAAGACGCAGGGGTAATAGACAGCGGAGGAGCGGGGCTTATCTGCATTGTCAAGGGAATGAACGCATTCTTAAAGGGAGAAAAACAAGCAGATTTAAATTTTATCTCCCGTACAAATCCGTTATTTGTCAAAGTTCCGGAAAACATACCCATGGATTTCGGATACTGCACGGAATTTTTACTGAAAATCAACAAAGTGCCGCAGCATGAGTTCGATCGCATGCACATGATTTCCGCACTTGAAGGGCTGGGCGGAGAGTCGGTAGTTGTTGTCTGCGACGGCGACGTTGTCAAGGTTCACGTACATACTCATAAGCCGGGAGATATTTTCAACATGGCGCAGAGTTACGGCGAATTTATATCGGTAAAAGTTGAGAATATGTCTCTTCAACACAGCGAAACGCTGTCAAAACCGCGCGGCGGAAAAAGGAAAAAAACAGCGCTGGTAGCGGTTGCTCCCGGAGAAGGGTTCAGAACGCTTTTTACCGATATGGGCGCAGATTTTGTAATATCCGGAAAAAGCAATCCTTCCGCCGATGAATTTATACAGGCGTTTGAGCAGGTTAATGCTGAAAATATTATTGTTCTTCCCAACAATAAAAACGTTGTTCTTGCCGCAAAACAGGCTAAGGAACTATTCGGTGAGTCCGAAATCTGCATTATCGGAACGGCGTCGCTCGCACAGGGGTTCGGAGCGCTGTCTCTGTATAATCCGGATGAAAATTTCGACGATATGGCAAAAGAGATGTCAGTTGCCGGAAATTCCGTGGTTTCTCTTGAAATGACCTGTGCGATAAGAAGTTGTCAGTGCAACGGAATAGATATTGAAAAAGGGGATACAATTGTAATTGCCGACGGGAAAATCGTCGCATCGGAAAAGGACAGATTAACTGCGTTCAAGATGGCGTTAGCCGCAGTTTCGGATAAAGCAAAAGATAAAGAAGTTTTCACGTTTTTTTGCGGAAAAGGTTCCGACGGGGAAGAGCTTAAACGCTTTTCTGCCTGCGTAAAGGAAAAATTTCCCTCTATGGAAATAAGTTCTGCAGATACGCTGCAAGACGTTTACAGCTATATTATGGCAATAGAATAAAAATAAAAGGAAAATTTTATAAAAGACAGAGAGCAGGGCGATGAAAAAGAAAAACGCATACAAAGTAAAATCGAAAAGAAGCATTCCTTTCAAAATGCTTAAAGGCTTTTTAAAAATTTTTATTCCCAGACCGGAAGTTGTTAATATCAGCGGTAAAGAACTTGCGGATAAGGCAATTTACCTTATGAATCACTCCGGAGCAAGAGGTCCGCTTGTGTTCGAATTGTATTTTCCGAAACGCTGTTCACCGTGGGGCGCGCATGAAATGTGCGGTAATTATAAAGAACGATGGAATTATCTGTACAGGGTGTTTTATCAGCAAAAACTGCATTACGGCAAATTCCGTTCTTTTTTTATCGCCACGATTTTTGCCGTGATTTCCAAATGGCTTTACGGCGGAGTAGGGCTTATAGGCACTTATCACGATACGAGACTGATTTCCACTATGCGCAATTCCACAGCTGTTCTGAATGAAAATTTAGGAATAGTTATTTTTCCGGAAGATTCCACAAACGGCTATCTGGATGTGCCGCAGGCCTTCAATGAAGGCTTTATCATGCTTGCGAAAACTTATTATAAACGCACCGGCGAAGACCTGCCGGTTTACAGCGTGTATTATGCTAAAAAACAGAAAAAATTCATAATCGATAAACCTGAATATATAAATAAAATGATAGAAGAAGGGCATAGCGAAACCGAAATTGCAGACTTTTTCCTTGAAAAATGCAGGTTTTTATATAAAGAATATGTCTGTGCCGAGCCGATTGCCGAGCAGAAATGAAGTACAGAGCGCTGAAAATTAAAACGGTTATCCAGACTGAGCTTGCAAAATCAGCATATGTTTTTAACCGCAGAGTAAAAGGAGTGAAAACTTTTTATAATTTGCGTTACTCGTTTTACGGTAAATACAGTACGGTCGACGTGATGAGCCCTTCAGGCGGGAAAGACTTGCCCTGCATTGTTTATTTTCACGGCGGCGGCTGGATGACATACGATAAAAGCCTGTTTCGTTCGGAGGCAAAGCATTTTGCCGCCGAAGGCGCTGTGGTGTTTAACTGCAATTACCGACTTGCGCCGCGATATTCCGTTGCGGATATGGAAAAAGACGTTGCCGCCGCGGTTGATTTTGCCGTTTCGACAGCCGGAAGTTACGGAGGCAACCCGAAGAAAATAATATTGGCGGGCGACAGCTCGGGAGCGCATCTTGCGGCGCTGTTTATCAATAAGCTTGCAAGAGGCAAATACGACGATAATTCTGTTTTAAACAATATCTGCGGTCAGATTTTATTTTACGGCGTTTTCGATCTTGTTACGGCAAAAAATACCGGTTTCAAAAACATAAATACTTATCTGAACGGGATAGCAGATTCAAAGACATGCGGTTATGACAGGCGGCTACAGAAACTTTCGCCCGTAAATTACATAATGCCGGGTCTGCCCCCGGCGCTCATATGCAGCGGAGCTATAGATAAACTTCACAATTCACAGTCGAGAACTTATTCTGAAAAATTGAGAGTTTGCGGCAATGTGGTCGAAGAACTTTTCTTCGATGCAAAAGATAAAACGGCTAAGCACAAGTTCATTACATTCGATTTTAACCGTGCGGCAAAGACGGCGGTAAACAGGGTGGGGGATTTTTTAAATAATATTTGTCTGACTGACCGTTCTGACGAAAAAAATGACGTTTTTATTACAGAAACAGGGATAGCCGCCGCGGACGGTTAAGCGTTAAAACACGGCGGAAATATTTATAATTTCCCAAAGCTTATTCGTACTCTGCAATTTTAGAGTTCAATTAAAAAACGCCGTGCGGCGCTTTAATCGGCAACGGCTGCAATTTTTTTACGGAACAGTCAAAATATCCCCGCAAAATTTATTTTTGCGGGGATTCGTCGTGTATCGCAAAAAGTCAGTCTTCGTAAGTTTCTATCATAAATTTTCTGTAACGGACAGACATATAATTTCTTTGCTGTCTTTTGTTGGGACGCTCTTTGACGGAGATTTTCTTAAAATAATTTTTCCAAAGTTCTTCAAGTTGTTTTTCGTTTTCCGACGGGGTAAAAGCGGCTTTTTTGTCGGTATAAGTTATGCGGATGGTTTTTCCGTCTGACAATGCAATTTTGCCGCGGGAAATATCGTGAATAATAAACGGTGCATTGAGACGCTTAATAAAATGCGGAGCAATAAGTTCCGTAACGTCGTTATCCGGCGAATATGCTGCGTATAGAGTGCCGTTTTCGCTTTGTGCAAAACGGAGAAATCCGCACATTCTGTGCCTTTCGAGATAGATTTTCTGCAATTCGAAAGAAAAATCGCGGGCGGCTTTTAAGGAAAGGTTTTCGGAGATATTTTTTTTCATGATAAGAATTTCACGCGCATAACGGAAGGCTGTCAGCATAGCGTTTTCGGATGATGACAGCAAGCAGACTTTAAGCGAATATATCGCATCGCTGCCGGCATAACGGTAAAGAGCGTTTTTAACGCGGTCGGCGTTGACTCTGTCATTTTCAATGCGGTGGACTGTTGCGTCAAGAGCCGGCTGAAAGATTTTTCCGTCAGTCATAACATCCGGCAATATTTTGCGGGTAAAAGAATAAAAAAGTGAGTTTAAAATTCCGTCTGTCGATCTTTCGCAAATAAAATAATTCATAGAAAATTTCCTTGTCCGTATCCTTTTGTTATTATGCGTATTTTTCGTTATCGGAGCGCAAAAGGTAAAGTTGACGGGGTGCCCGCCCGTATTGCCGTAATGTTTGCAGATGCAGCGCTTGGAAAGTTTGTTTACAGTTCGCCTGTCAGTGCGGAAAGTTCCGCATTTGTCGTACTGAATAAAGAAAGTTGCTCGGCAGCGTAATTTTCTGCGCAGATCAATAAATTTTTTATTTTTTTCTCTTTTTCGCAGCCGATAAATTTTCCGTTGCAGGTTATAAAGTGCGCTGCACGTTTCATAACCACTCGCATCTTTTTCAGGTCGTCGAAATTAAGATCTGTATATTCCCGCGCTTTAACTATGCGGTATGCGCTTTTAAGGCCTATTCCCGGAACTCTTACCAATTTTTCGAAAGGAGCGGTATTTATTTCTATCGGGAATAAATTCATGTTCCTTATTGCCCATGCGCATTTAGGGTCGTATTCCTCACAAAGATTTCCGTCGTCGGCAGTGATCTCGTCGGCGGTAAAACCGTAATATCGCAAAAGCCAGTCTGCCTGATACAGCCTGTGTTCTCGCAGAAGCGGCACCGGTGCAGAAGGCAAAACGGAAGAGTCTCTGTTTGCGGGAATATAAGATGAATAATAGACTCTTTTAAGTTTATAAACGCGGTACATATATTCCGAAAGTTTCAATATAGTCGCGTCTGTTTCCGGCGTTGCGCCCACAATCATCTGTGTGGTCTGTCCTGCGGGCAAAAAATCTTTACGGCGTTTTAAAGGCGAATCGTAATATTTATCCGCTGCCAGCATTTTCATAGGGCCTATTATGCCGTTTTTGGTCTTTTGCGGAGCGAGAAGATTAAGACTTTTTTCGCTCGGAAGCTCAATATTGAAACTCATTCTGTCAACATAGAGTCCTGCGCGTTCTATCAGCGTTTTGTCGGAAGAGGGTATGCCTTTTAAATGTATATAGCCGTTGAATAAATATTTTTTCCGCAGCAGAATAACCGTATCGAGCAGCCGTTCCATTGTATAATCAGGGTTTTTGACGACGGCTGAAGAAAGAAAAAGGCCTTCAATATAGTTGCGTTTATAAAATTCTATAACAAGACGGCACAGCTCTTCGGGATCGGCTGTGGCGCGCGGAATAGCGTTTGATCTGCGGTTATGGCAGTATTCGCAGTCGTAGCAACAGTCGTAGCTCATCAGAATTTTCAGCAAAGAAATGCATCTTCCGTCAGCGGCAAAAGAATGGCATATGCCGCCGAAACAAGCGTTGCCGAGTCCGCCTTTAATGTTTTGTCTTTTGGAGCCGCTCGAAGAGCACGAAACGTCGTATTTTGCGGCTTCTGTCAAAATGATAAGTTTTTTAGGCTCCATAAGTTTCCTGTTTGCCGCAGATGGCGGCGCTGAGCGGCGCGTTTTGTTAAACACCGCTTTCTCGTTTTTATTAAATTTATTATAGTATGATTTTTCGCAAAAGTCAAACAAATGTTCGCATTAAATAAAATTATCGCTGAATTTTTTCGGGAGGCAACAAACGCTTCCGTTAAAGCAGAAATAAAGGTAATAAAGTCGTCGGATTTTTGTTTGGAGCGCATTTGAATAAAAATATAAAATAGCCCCGGCATGTTTTTGCCGGGGCAGAAAAGTAATATTTAGGGCAAGTCCGAAACGACCGCAGAAAATGTATTTACGGGGCGCGTTATTATTTTATAACGCGGACCTTAATAATACCTTCAATTGCAGAAATATGAGCGAGAGCGTTGTCGGAAATTTCTTTTTCAACGTCGACAATTGTAGCTGCAAAATTACCTTTGCTTTGATTCTGCAGGTTGGAAATGTTTATGCCTTCGTTTCCGAAAACGCCGGTTATCTGAGCCAGCACATTGGTTATGTTTTTATGCAGGATGACTACTCTTATTTTTGAACTTCTCGGCATAGAGCAGGCGGGATAGTTGACGCTGTTGACTATGTTGCCGTTTTCAATGAAATCGATAAGCTGCTGTGCAGCCATAACGGCAGAGTTGTCTTCGGCTTCGGGGGTGGAGGCGCCTATATGCGGGGTGCAGATAACGTTGGCGGCTCCTATAAGTTCTTCTGCCGGGAAATCGGTAATGTATCTTGCAACTTTTCCGCTTTCTGCGGCCTTAAGAATGTCGGTATTGTCGACGATTTCGCCGCGGGCGCAGTTTATGATCACCACGCCGTCTTTCATTTTGCGGATGAGACCTGCGTTTATAAGCCCTTTGTTCTGGCTGGGAATATAGGGGATATGTATAGTTATGTAATCGCTGTTTTTGATAATTTCGTCAAATTCTTTGACGACGTTGACGTGCGTGGAAAGACGCAGCGCCGCGCTCACCGAAAGATACGGATCATATCCCAAAACCTTCATTCCGAGATCGATGGCGGCTTTGGCTACCTTTGCGCCGATAGCGCCGAGGCCGATTACACCGAGAGTTTTGCCCTTGATTTCGGGGCCGACAAATGCGGATTTTCCTTTTTCTACGAGTTTACCGATATCTTCTTTGCCTTTGAGAGTTTTGACCCAATCGATGGCGTCCGTTATTTTTCGAGATCCCAATAAAAGCGCCGTAACGACAAGTTCTTTTACGGCATTGGCATTCGAGCCGGGGGTATTGAACACGACCACGCCTTCTTCCGCAAATTTCTCGACGGGTATATTGTTGGTGCCTGCGCCCGCACGGGCTATGGCTATCGTTGCGGGATCAAGGGTGTATTCGTGCATATTGAACGAACGCAACATGATTCCGACAGGGGAGGAAACATCGTTTGCAACGTTATAGTCGGAATCGAACACGTCGTTGACAACCGGGCTTATCGCGTTGAGAGTAAGAATATTTTTCATGTTATTTGTTCTCCGTTTGGAATTTTTTCATAAACTCAACAAGTTTTCTGACGCCTTCGACGGGCATTGCATTGTATATAGACGCTCTCATGCCGCCGGCAAGTCTGTGTCCCTTTAAAGATACAAGTCCGTTTTCCGCAGCTTCTTTGACAAATTTTGCGTCAAGCTCTTCATTCGGGGTTACGAAAGGAACGTTCATAAGCGAGCGGTCTTTTTTATTGACCTTATTGGTGTAGAAAGAAGAATTATCGATAAAGTCGTAAAGCATCGCCGCTTTCTCTTCGTTTATTTTCTGAATTGCGCTCACTCCTCCAAGTTCTTTGAGCCATTTGAAAACAAGCATGGCGATGTATATCGGGAAGCAGGGAGGGGTATTATAAAGACTGTTGTTTTTTGCCTGTACAGCATAGTTCAGCATAGTGGGACAAATGTCCATGGCTTTTCCGAGCAGATCTTTTCTCACTATCACGATGGTCAACCCTGCGGGAGCGATGTTTTTCTGCGCGCCCGCGTAAATAAGTCCGAATTTTTTAACGTCGATGACTTCGCTGAGAATGTTAGAGCTCATGTCGGTAACGAGCGTTGCGGAGGTTTCGGGAAGCTCCGTATAGCGTGTGCCGAATATGGTGTTGTTATAGGTCATGTGCACGTAATCGATGCCGTCTCTGAATTTAACCGTATTCATGTCCGGAATATATGTGTATCCGGCATCTTTGGAAGAAGCGGCTATTGCCATGTCGCCGTATTTCAGACCTTCTTCGTATGCTTTGGAGGCAAAGTTCCCGGTCAGTATGTAATCGGCTTTGCCGTTTGAAAGTAAATTCAAAGGAACGGCCGCAAACTGCTGGCTGGCGCCGCCCTGTACGAAAAGCACCGCATAGTCATCGGGAATTCCCATAAGTTCACGAAGGAGCGCATTGGCCTGATCGTTCACCTCCATAAACGGTTTGCCGCGGTGGCTCATTTCGGTTATGCTCATTCCTGTTCCGTTGTAGTCAAGCAGTTCTCTCTGAGCCTGTTCGAGAACGGGCAGTGGAAGGGTAGAAGGACCTGCGGCAAAATTGTAAACTCGCATTTTATATCTCCTTGTAAAAAAAGTTTATATTACCTAAAAATAAAATTATCATTATCATTATAATTCTTTGCGACATTTTTTTCAAGCATTTTAGCTTGTAAAACCCAATTTCTTTCATATTGGCGGGAATACGGTTTACATTTTTTTCCTGAAAGTGTATAATATAAACAAAAATGCATGAATGCGTCATCATTTTTTTTGGTAATATTGCGGTCTCTCTTCCGCCGATCGCGAGAAGCGTCGGATAAGATTCTGAATTAATCGGGGCAGCGATATGATTAAAAACGAACTTTTTATTTACATAATAATAAAATATAAAATTTAAAACGGTTAAGGAGATAATTTGAAAACAAAAAAGATTCAGGAACGGGCGGGAACAAGTCCCGCAGCTGCCGCGGCTGAAAAGCGCTCGGCAAAAGTTGTCGCGCACAAAAAGAACAGAGAAGCGGCACAGCAGCTTAATGCTTCGGCACAAAAATCGTTAAAGGAAAGTAAAAAGACTCTTAAAGTCAGATTTTTGGGCGGAGTCGGCGAAATAGGCAAGAATATGACCGCGCTCGAATACGGCAAAGACATTATTATTATCGATGCAGGGCTTACTTTTCCCGACGACAATATGCCGGGAGTCGACCTCGTTATTCCGGATGTGACATATCTTGTGCAGAACAAATCCAAGATCCGCGGCTTTGTTATAACGCACGGGCATGAAGACCATATAGGCGGATTGCCGTATATTCTTAAAGATGTCAATGTTCCCGTGTTCGGAACAAAACTTACACTGACGCTTATTGAAAACAAAATCAAAGAGCAGCGTCTGTCGGATGTCAGCCTTAATTGTATAAAACCTGGCAGCATTATAAAACTCGGATGTTTTACGGTTGAATTTATCAATGTAAACCATTCTATTGCCGGTGCGGTGGGGCTTGCCGTCACCACTCCTG
>CAUHGY010000040.1 GCA_959605945.1 uncultured Clostridia bacterium
GATAGAAATTGCTAAGACCTTGGGGCTTGATAACGAAATCATATCCGATGCCGTTAAAAATGTTTCGGCTGAACGCACAAATTTTGAGAATGTTCTCAAAAAAGCTGACGAAAGTCGAAAAAAAGCCGATAAATTAGCAAAGGAGCTGGAAGATCTTAAGGCGGAAAAATTAAGCGAACTTGCCGCAATATCTGCTGAACGTGAAAAGATTTTTAAAGAACGCGAAAAAATTAATTATAATGCAAAACAGGAAACAAAGAGGATTATTGCGGATAAACTTTCTGAAGCCGAGGAAATAATAGACGAACTGAAAAGCATACTTAAAGCGGCGAACCTTGAAAGCCGAGAAATATTCAGAGCAAACGAACTTAAAAACCGTTTGAAAAACAGCCGGTATTTATCGGGGGAAAACGAAAACGCTCCTGCTATATTGAAAAAGGCAGATAAAAAAGAAATTGTAGCGGGAAATAAAGTTTACGTTAAGTCTTTGGGGGCATATGCAATTATTTCCGCAGTAAATTACAAAAAAGAAGAAGCGGAAATACTGCTCGGAAGCATTAAATCGGTTATAAAATTTTCCGATATGTTTAATTCGGAAAGCACTGCGGAAAAACCGGAAACAATAACTGTATCAAAGAGAACTGCCGCAACGGCGCTTCCCAAAACAGAGATCAACGTAATAGGAAAAACTTCGCTGGAAGCAATCGATGAATTGCAGTCATTCATAGACCAGGCCGTTATGTTTGGGCTTGAAGAAATTAAAGTTATTCACGGAGTCGGTGAGGGTATTCTTCTCAAAGAAATCAGATCGTATTTGAAAAATGACAAAAATGTTCTCGAATACAGACGCGGTAAATACGGCGAAGGCGAAAACGGCGTCACTGTGATAAGACTAAAATAAATAGCGAGGGAGAAAAATTGAAAGAATTATTTTATGAAGAATCCGCAAAAACGCGAAACGAAAAATCTGCAAAAACGAAATTTTATATATTTAAAACTCTCTCTGTAATTTCATATTTGCTTGTAGGAGTTTGGGCATTCGTTATATTTATAGGTTTCGATTTAAGAGTGTTTAACGAATCTGCGCTCACAATAATATTGTCACTGCTATATTATCTTTTCCCGTTAGCGCTTTTTATTGTATCGGGAGTAGTTTTAGGCAAAATTAAAAACAGATTCTACGTTGATTACGATTATACGTTTGTGTCCGGTTCAGTCAGAATTTCTAAAGTGATAAAAAATTATAAACGTAAAACCGAAATAGTTTTCGACGTAAGCACCATAGAGCAGCTCGGAAAAGTAGGAAGCGCTACATATGAAAAATATTACGCCACTCCGGGCATAAAGAAACTTTTGCTGACACCGAATACCGAAGCTGAAGAAGGCAAAGGATTTTATTACATCGTGGTAAATTCCGAAGGCTCAAAAAAATTGCTGGTTCTCGAATGTACGGAACTTTTAATGGCAAATATTTTAAAATTTTCCAATAAAATTGTGCTTGAAAAGGATTTTAAATGATATATTTTGATAATGCCGCAACAACTAAACCATCGGTCAGCGCTTTGAATAAAGCACGGAAATTCAATGAGGAAATGTTTTTTAATCCTTCTGCATTGTATCGCGGCGGGCTGTCGTGCAGTAAAGAGATAAAACTCGCAAAAGAATCCGTATTAAAACATCTTTGCGCCGTCAATTGCGAAGTGATTTTTACTTCATGCGGCACGGAAAGCGATAATCTTGCAATTTTCGGGGCTGTTAAACGCGGAATTTTTGTGACTGACAAAGGTGAGCATTCGGCGGTGTACAATAGCTTTTTGCATCTTAAAAATTGCGGCAAAAGAGTAGAATTTATTAATTTGAATAAAGACGGCAGCGTTAAGACAGACGAGCTTTTTGAATTTGTCAAATGTAACGGAGCCGATTTTGTATCTGTTTCACATGTAAATAACGAAACGGGAGCAATAAATGATGTTAATTTTATCGGTTCATGTTTAAAGAAAATCAATCCCGAGATTATTTTTCATGTCGACGGTGTACAGGCTTACGGAAAATTGCCTTTTGCTTTGTCAAAAGATATAGATTTGTATACTATAAGCGCACATAAAATAAATGCTCTTAAAGGTACGGGAGCTTTGATTAAAAGAAAAAATATCAATATTTCTCCATTGATAATCGGCGGGGGACAGGAAAATAATCTTCGCAGCGGAACCGAAAACGTTTTCGGCATAAAAGTATTTGAATATGCCGGCGACGAACATTATGCCGATCTCGATAAAAATTACCAAAATGCGGCAAACATTAAAAATCGGCTTTGCGAGTTGCTGGATAAGAATTTATTTGAAATAATTTCCGGACAACAGGCAAGTCCGTATATCCTTGCTGTTTCGGCAAGAGAGTTACGCGGGGAAATCCTATTGCACGCTTTAGAAGATTCGGATATAATTATAGGAAACGGTTCCGCATGTTCTTCAAAAAACAGACACAGCCGCGTTATAGAAGCGTGCGGATATGACAGGAAAACGCTTGACGGCGTTTTAAGACTGAGTTTCGGAAGTGAAAACACTGTCGAAGAAGCTGAATATGTGGCTGAAAAACTAAACGCGGCTGCACAAAAATTAAAAGGAATTATACAATGAAAAGCGCAATTATAATCAGATACTGTGAAATTCACCTTAAAGGCAAAAACCGCGGACATTTTGAAAAACTGTTAAAAGAGAATATAAAAAAATCGCTTAGAGGCATAGATTTTGATTTTACGGCTATGCATAGCCGCTATCTTATAGAAAATTACTCTGAAAACGATTATCAGCTTATATCTGAAAAATTAAAAAAAATTGCCGGCATACACACTTTCAGCAAGGCTTTGGTCACGGACAATGATTTTGAAAATATTTTTGACGCCGCGCAGTTTTTGTGCAGCGATAAAAGCGGGACGTTCAAAGTTATAACCAATCGTGCCGATAAAACTTTTAAACCTGATTCCATGCATACTTCCATGTTAATCGGCGGAAGACTTTTGGAAAAATTCGGAAATAAACTTAAAGTTGATGTGAAAAAACCGGATTTTACAGTAAACGTAGATATAAGAGAGGACGGAAAAACATTTATTTATACCGATACGGTACATTGCATGAGCGGTATGCCGGTCGGTTCGTCGGGGAAAGGATTGCTCCTGATTTCAGGCGGCATAGATAGCCCCGTTGCGGGTTATATGATGGCTAAACGCGGGATGAAACTTGATTGTTTGCATTTTCATAGTTTTCCGTATACCGGTGAAGCGGCAAAAGAAAAGGTTATCGAACTTACAAAAAAAATAGGCGAATATAACGGGGGAATAAGTTTGTCAATAGTTTCTTTCACTCACATACAGGAAGCTATTCACAAAAATTGCCCCGAAGAATATATGATAACGCTGATGAGACGTTTTATGATGAGAATAGCAGAAAACTTAGCTCTCCTATACGGCGATCAGGCAATTATAACGGGAGAAAGTCTCGGTCAGGTTGCAAGTCAGACAATTGAAAGCATAACGTCGTCAAATTCCGTGGTTAAAATGCCTGTGCTTCGGCCGCTTATAGCGTTTGATAAACTTGATATTATAGAAATTTCCAAAAAAATAGACACTTATGAGACTTCTATATTGCCTTATGAAGATTGTTGTACGGTTTTTCTTCCGAAATTTCCGTCCATCAAACCTAATCTCGAGCGTGTAATGAAGGCAGAGAGCAAGCTTGATGTTGAAGGGCTTATCAATGAAGCTCTGGAAAATGTAGAAAGGTATGTTTTTTGATTTTCATTAAATTGGCCGTAAGCACAGACCATACACGATTTCATTCCTTCTCCGACTGTACTGCCGTTTTTTACCGTCAGTTATATAATCAGTCGAGCAGGTCGAAAAAATCGTCTTCCCACCATTTTTCGCCGGAATAATCGTCCGGCGCTTTTATTTTTGCAAGAACAATTCTTTTTCCTTCGCAAACACCGTTTGGTCCTATACAATAGGGGATTACCGTGTAAGTATAGCTTTTACCGGGAATTGTAGTTTTATCGCAAAACCGAGTTTTATTTTCGTTTTCGGTCGAATCAAAAATTGTTTCAGTAACCCCGTCGCATTCACGCAATATGCGTACATGCTGATATTCTGTCAGACATAAAGATATGACAATTTCATTTTTATTTACTGATATTTCTGGTTCTTCTATTACAGGGTAGGTGAAGCGCTTTGAAGTGATCGTCGGGGCATTGTTTATTTTGCAAATTTCATGTAAAACATATCTTTCCGGCGTATTTATATCCGCAAGTTCTATCTTTTTTTCCGCTGCGTAGCTAATTCTGTCAAGGGAAATTTCTTTTACATGCGAAGGCTTGTCGAAATGCGGCGCAGCGGAATTCGCATATATTTCGTTCCATATATTAGCCGCAGTAGCGCAAGGCAATGCACCGCCGCTTATAGTATTTGGCATTTTAGTGTTGTCTTTATTTCCGAACCATACGCCTAAAACATATTCCGCACTGTAAGAAACAGAATATGCGTCGGTATTTCCGTCAGAGTTTCCCACGGTGCCGGTTTTACCGCACAGTTCCACATTGCAAAACGAAAGCTTTTTGCTTGTTCCGTCGCTCACGGCGTATTTGAGCATATCGTTCATTATTTCTGTCGTATCTTGTCCGAAAATTCTTTTTTCCGTTTTGCTGAAAAACTGCTCTTTACCGTGTATTTTAATTTTGCGGATGCATGAAGACTCAACCTGTTTCCCGTCGTTGGCAAACACAGTATATGCGGACGCAATTTGTTTTAATGTTGCGCCCTTTTGCGTGGCTCCGAGCGCTATGCCGAGATTTCTGTCGTCGTCATTAACATTAAAGCCCATGTTTTTTAAATACTTTATAGCTTTATCCGTTCCTACGTAATTGAGTAGTTTCACTGCGCAGACGTTCATGCTTTTTGCAAGAGATTCCTTAACTGAAACCGTTCCGTAATATTTATCGTTATAGTTAGACGGCGAATAGCCGTTGAAGTCGGTTTTTTCATCTTCTATAAGGCTGAATGAATTTACGACATTTTCTTCAATCGCAGGTGCATAAACCGCAAGCGGTTTGATGGAGGAACCTAATTGCCGATAAATTTCACCGCATGTGGATCGATATGCTGATATATTACCGTTTTTTTCAATTATTATGGCAGATTTATCGCTGTTTGAATCTGAATTGTCAAGTGCTTTTTCCAAGACGCACTGTTTAGCGGGGTCATAATATGTGTAAACTTCCATTTTATCGAAAAGCATTCCGGCAGTTTCAATATACTTTCCGAGTTCTTTTTTTGCAAGATACAGATAACCGTAAGATATTTCATTTTCTTTATTTACGGCTGTTATGTCTTCTTTGACGGAAGAATCATATTCTGCTTTGTTGATGTAATTCTGCTCATACATCTCTTTCAATACGATGTTTTTTCTATTATTACATTTTTCTTTATTGACCATAGGAGAGTAAACCGACGGCGCTTTTATTATTCCGGCAAGCGCGGCGCTCTCGTTCACGGAGAGGTCTTTGGGGCTTTTTCCGAAATAATGATTTGCCGCTTTGGTTATACCGAAACAGCTGTCGCCGAAATAAATTGTGTTTAAATATTTTTCTAATATTTCTTCTTTTGAATATTTCTTTTCCAGAATACGGGCCAACTTCATTTCGACAAGTTTTCTTTTTAGGGTTTTTTCGCTTGTCAGATGAGTGTTTTTGATAAGTTGCTGGCTAATGGTGGAGGCGCCTTCCTTAAACGAGAAACTTTTTAGATTATTAAAAGACGCCCTTATCAGACCGCGATAATCTATGCCTTTATGGCTGTAAAACCGGCGGTCTTCTATGGCAACGAATGCATTTTTTACGTGCGCAGGCAAATCTTTTAAATCGGTTACGGCAACGTCGTTGGCTTCTTCGGTTATGATTTTTCCGTTTACGTCGTAAAAGGTAACCGATTTATCGAGATTTATAAGCTTGCTCTCGTCAAGATAAGCTCCGCCGGTAGCGGCAAAAACATATATTGTTCCGCTTATACCTATCAGCAAAAAAACGGTAAGTATGATAATGAGGATTTTTAAGGCTTTTTTCATACGTTTTTAGTATGCATAAAAGTATATATATTATTCTCAAACAGTTTTTATAAATTGACAAAATCACGGAAATAAGTTATTATATTTAAATATGAAAAATAATGCGAAAAAATATTATATAGTTACTTACGGCTGTCAGATGAACCTGCATGAATCGGAAAAATTGGCAGGCATTCTTGTTTCTCTCGGATATGAAGCGGCAGAGGATGAAAAATCTGCAGATATTATTATTTTTAACACCTGCTGCATTCGCGAAAACGCCGAAGATCGCGCCGAGGGAAATATAGGAGCTCTGAAAAATTTAAAAAAAATTAAAAAAGATCTCATCATTGCAGTTGGCGGATGCATGACGCAACAGAAAGATTATGCAGAAAAATTATATGAAAAATTTCCTTTTATAGATATTATTTTCGGCACGCATAATCTTGAAGATTTCAAAGAGCTGCTTTCGGATTTTATCTCTGAAAATAAACACGTTATTTCTGTTCGCGAAAAAGAAGGGCCTGTGAAGGAAGGGACGCCTAAATGCAGAAACAGCTATCCAAATGCATGGGTCAATATTACTTACGGATGTAATAATTTTTGCACATACTGCATTGTCCCGTACGTCAGAGGAAGGGAACGCAGCCGAAAGCCGCAGGATATAATCAACGAATGTCGTTCGCTTATAGAAAGCGGCTACAAAGAAATAACGCTTCTCGGACAAAACGTAAATTCATACGGACATGATTTGGGGTATACGGATTTTCCGGAACTTTTAAAAACTATAGACGCTCTGGAAGGAAATTTCAGGCTGCGCTTTATGACAAATCATCCTAAAGATTTTGACGAAAAACTGATCAGGGCCATAAGCGAATGCGGAAAAGTGTGCAAATGCGTGCATCTGCCCGTTCAATCGGGATCTGATAAAATTTTAAAACTCATGAACAGGCACTACACGAGAGATGAATATATTAGAAAAGTGGAACTGCTTAGAAAATATGTTCCGGATATGTCTGTAACCACGGATGTAATGGTCGGGTTCCCCCACGAAACAGAAAGCGATTTTGAAGATACATACGATCTGATGGAAAAAGTCGGATTTTCGGGAGCTTTCACTTTTATTTATTCAAAAAGAAAGGGGACGCCTGCCGCAAATATGGACGGACAAATCGACGAAAACACGAGTAAACGCCGTATTATGAAACTTATTTCCCTGCAGAATTCATTGAACCGAAAACAATCGAAAGAGTATGTAGGGAAAACCGCGGAAATTTTATGTGAAGACTTCGATAAGAAAAAGCAAAAATATTTAGGACGCGACTCTCATGGCCGAATGGCGTATTTTTCAAGCGAAGAAAACGTTATCGGAAGGTTCGTTAATGTCAAAATAACAAAAGCCGGGGGAATATCTCTTCTCGGAGAACTGATTAAGTAAAGGAAATTAGGGAAATGGCTCTTTCACCAATGATGCAGCATTATTTGCAAGTAAAAGAAAAATATAAAGACTGCGTTGTTTTTTACCGTCTCGGCGATTTTTATGAAATGTTTTTCGACGATGCGTTAAAGGTTTCACGACTTTTGGATCTGACGCTTACCGGAAGAGATTGCGGATTGAGCGAGCGGGCACCGATGTGCGGAATACCTTTTCATGCCGCGGAAGTTTATATTTCCAAACTAGTTTCCATCGGCGAAAAAGTAGCTATATGCGAACAAATAACAGAACCCAACGGAAAAAATCTTGTGGAGCGCGACGTTATAAAAGTGGTGACGGCGGGTACAGTTACCAACAATGAATTGATCGATGAAAAAAGCAATAATTTTCTTTGTTCGGTCTATTCGGAAAAAAGCGATCTTTTTGCGGCATGGGCAGATATAACTACAGGCGAATTTTACGTTCAGTCTTTCACTGCTGACGATGCTGCTAACGAAATCTCGGATGCTCTTGTAAAAATAAACCCTGCCGAAATCATTGCAAACGGCGAAACTGTACGTATTTTTAACGAAAGCCCGCTTGTAAAGCACGGTGTTTTACCGAAATTTTCAGAATTTACCGACAGTGAATATAGATTTGCAATAGCCGAACAGAATTTAAAAAATCAACTGGGCGTTTCATCGTTAGCATCATTCGGAATCGATAAGGGTAGCGTGTGCGCCGCGGGTGCTCTTATAGCATATCTTAAAGAAACCCAGAAACATTCGTTGAAAAATATCGATACAGTCAAATGTCTTAACGGCAGCGACTATATGATGCTTGATGCCAATGCCATAAGAAATTTGGAGCTTGTCAGAACTTTGAGAGACGCAAAGCGTTTCGGCTCTCTTTTGTGGCTGCTGGACAAGACCAGAACGAGCATGGGAGCAAGAAAATTGCAAAGCTGGATTTTATCACCGCTTGGAAGCGTTGATAAAATAAATTACAGACTTGACGGCGTTGAAGGGCTTTATAAAAATACATTGATACGCGAAAGCTTAAATTATCTTCTTTCGTCGGTAAAAGACATAGAAAGAATTACCGGAAAGATTTCCAACGGAAATTTAATGCCTAAAGATTGCGTGGCGCTTTACAAGTCCCTCGAAATAATTCCGAATATAAAATTTCAGCTGTCCGGAATAGATTCCGCTTTCATTATGTCCATAGTAAATCGTATGGGCGATTTTTCGGATATGGTAAAGCTTTTAAGCAGCGCGATTGAAACTGATCCGCCCGCTAACATGAAGGACGGCGGTTATATCAAAAGCGGATATAATAAAGAACTCGACGAGCTGCGCTCCGTAAGCAAAAACAGCAAAAATCTTATCAGCGAATTAGAAAACAGCGAAAGAGAAAGAACGGGAATAAAGACTTTGAAAATCGGTTATAACCGCGTTTTCGGTTATTATATAGAAATAACCAATTCATTCAAACATCTTGCGCCTTACGACTACGTCAGACGACAGACAATTGCCAATGCCGAGCGCTTTGTTACCGATAAGTTAAAAGAGCTGGAAGTAAAAATATTATATAGCGAAGAAAAATCTCTGTCACTGGAGAATGAACTTTTTAAAGAAATAAAAAATTATTTATCGGAAAAAATTGACTGTCTTAAAGCGGCCGCAGATGCCGTTTCGGATCTTGACGTATTATTATCTCTTGCCACAGTTGCCCGTGAAAACGGTTATATCAAACCTCATATGACCAGTAGCGACCGGGCACTTGATATAAAGGGGGGCAGGCATCCGGTAGTAGAAGCTATATCCAAGCAAAAATTTATTCCGAATGACTGTCTTCTTGACGGCGATGAAAATCGCACCATGATTATAACCGGCCCCAATATGGCCGGGAAAAGCACTTATATGAGACAGACGGCACTGATTGTTCTGATGGCGCATATCGGATCTTTTGTTCCGGCAGACAGCGCTCAGATCCCGCTTACCGATAAAATATTTACGCGGGTAGGGGCAAGCGACAGTTTGATTTCAGATCAGAGCACGTTTATGGTGGAGATGGCTGAAACTGCAAACATACTTTTTAATGCCACTAAAAACAGCTTGCTTATACTTGATGAAATAGGTCGCGGAACAAGCACTTTTGACGGATTGAGCATTGCGTGGGCTGTTGTAGAATATATAACTTTAAAAATAAAAGCAAAAACAATGTTTGCCACACATTATCATGAATTGACGGAACTTGAAAAAATAATGCAAGGGGTGAAGAATTATAAAATCGCCGTAAAAGAATACCAAGGCAATATCGTTTTTTTGAGAAAAATCATGCGCGGAGGCACGAATAAGAGTTTCGGAATAGAAGTTGCCGAACTTGCAGGCGTCAACAAAACGGTTACTTCGCGAGCGAAAGAAATTTTAAAGAAACTCGAGAAATCGGATATTACAAAAGATAACGCCGCCGATAGCGGTGAAATAGATATAAAAACATTATCGGAAACGGAAAAAATAATTAAAGAACTCGATGTAAATAATCTGTCTCCGATGCAGGCGTTTAACATATTGATAGATTTATACGAAAAGGTCAAGGATAAATAATGGGAAGAATAAATCTTTTATCCAGTAAAATTTACAACAGAATAGCTGCCGGCGAAGTTGTGGAACGACCGGCATCCGCAGTTAAAGAACTGGTGGAAAATTCCATAGACGCCGGTGCAAAAAACATTACGGTAGAGATTGAAAACGGCGGGATTACTTCCATATGTGTAACAGATAACGGTTCGGGTATAGAAAATTCCGATCTCAAAAAAGCATTGTTGCCCCATGCGACAAGCAAAATTTCAACGCTTAAAGATCTCGACAACATAACATCGCTCGGTTTTCGCGGTGAGGCGCTTGCAAGCATTGCGGCAGTATCCAAAATAAAAATTGTTTCCAAACCTGTTTCGCAGCCGTTCGGAGCGGAAATAATATCAAACGGGGGCGAAATAGGCGATGTCGGTGATTGCGCGGCGTCGGAAGGAACGGTTATAACGGTTAATAATCTTTTTTATAACACTCCCGTGAGAGCTAAATTTTTAAAATCCGAACGTTCGGAAGAAAACGAAGTTTCCACCACGATGGCAAGGTTCATTCTCGGTCATCCGGATATATCATTTAAATATATAACTGACGGTAAAACGGCTTTACAGTCTTACGGAGACGGAATGGAATCGTCCATGGTCTGTGTTTATGGCCCCGGCATTATCGGCGACTGTTTTAAAATTCAGACAGAAAAAAACGGAATACAGATTGAAGGTTATCTCGGCAAGCAGTATTTTTCAAAACCTAATAGAAGTTATCAGACGGTTTTTCTGAACGGCAGATTTGTCCAGAATCAGACAATTTCCTCGGCGATAGGGAATGCATACGCTTCATACCTGATGAAACGCCAATATCCTTTTTACGTACTCAATATAAATATGCCTGCCGATGCGGTAGACGTAAACGTTCATCCGAACAAGATAGATGTCAGATTTGCCAACAATCAGATTGTTTACGGCGCGGTCTATTCTGTTGTTTCAAAGGTATTGGACGGCAGCAGTGAAATTTTAAACATAATCAGACAAGACGAAAACCTTAAAGCGGCGCAGTCGCTGCATAAAAACGAAAATAATCATGAAAATATTAATAATAATGCGAATGATTATGTCAGACATATTAGTAAAAACGACTACAAGTTCGATACTTTAAGATTTTCCGACAGCAAAATAATAATCGGCGCGCAGAGCGACGCGAATTTTAAAGATAAAAAGGATGATAAAAACAGCGCAGATATTTTTGCAGAAAACAAAGCTTACATAGAAAAGCTTGAAAAAGAAAGAAAAGAGCGTGAGCTTAAAAACAAAATTTCCCAACAGATTTCGATAGAAGTTCCTAAAGACTTAAAATATGTAGGTCAGGTATTGAATACATATCTTATCTTTGAAGACGGCTCCGATATCTATTTTGTTGACCAGCATGCCGCTCATGAACGGCTTCTTTTTGATATGTTCAATAATCAAATCGAAAAAAACAGTATTGCAACCCAGCCGCTTATAATTCCGTACATTCTGGAAGTAAATAACAAAGAATTTTCTTTTTTGACCGAAAAAAACGATATCTTGAATTCTATCGGTATAGAAATCGAAGAGTTCGGAAAAAATGCTTTTAAAATTTCTTCATTGCCGGTCTATTTTGCGCAAATGAATATAAAAGATTTTTTCGACGATATTTTGTCACAGCTTGATACATTAAAACAAATTACAATAAAAGAGTTACTGCTTGATAAACTTGCACAGGCGGCATGCAAAGCGGCAATTAAGTCCGGCGACAGGCTTTTCGACGAAGATATTAAAACGATTGCAGAAAAATTAAAAGATAATCCCGGTCTTAAATGTCCTCACGGCAGACCGTGCTGCATAAAAATAACAAGAACGGAAATTGATAAATGGTTCAAAAGAATAATCTGAAGAAGCTTTTAATTATTTGCGGCCCGACAGCTTCATCCAAATCAGCTCTTGCCGTAGAATGTGCAAGACTTTTGAATACCGAAATAATTTCTGCTGACTCAATGTACGTCTACAAAGGTCTTGACATAGGAACAGCCAAACCCGATGAAAGTGAAAAAAAAGGTATAGTACATCATCTTATTGACGTTGCAGAGCCAACCCAGTCTTTTTCTGTGGGCGATTATCGGGAAATGGCAAAACCCGTTGTCGAACAACTTCTCTTGAAGGGAAAAATACCGATTATATGCGGCGGAACAGGTTTCTATATCAACTCTTTAATATATAATCTGTCTTACGGTTTAGGTCCGGGAGCGCCGGAAATAAGAAAATATTATCAAAATCTTGCAAAAGAACGCGGAAATTTATATGTTTATGATATTTTAGCATATAAAGATCCGGAAAGCGCTGAAAAATTACATTATAACGATCTGAAGAGAGTCATCAGAGCCTTAGAAATATTTGAAAACGGCAATAAGAAATCGCAAATTAAAGACGATTTGATACCGGTTTATTCTTATTCGGCGTTCAGTATCGATTACCCGAGAGACCGGCTTTACGCCCGAATAAACAAAAGAGTTGACGAAATGTTCGACAGAGGGCTAACGGATGAAGTTAAAAATCTTTTAAGCAACGGCGTTTCGGAAGATATGCAGTGTATGCAAGGAATAGGATATAAAGAAACGGTGGCTTACTTAAAAGGAGAAATTTCGTTAGACGAATGCAAGGCTCTGATAAAACTTAACACACGGCATTACGCAAAACGTCAGATTACGTTCTTTAAAAAAACCGAAAATCTTGTAAAACTGATGCCGGCTCCCGTGGATATATTGGCGGAAAGGATTGTGAAAGCATTATGATAGACGATAAAATTATAGAAAAATGTGAAAAAAATTTGCAAAAAGTTTTTGAACAGCTTGAAGATACCGCACTGTTTAATCAGGAAAAAGTTCTCAACGCGTTTAAGAAAAATAAAATTGCTTTGAGGCATTTTTACGGCTCCACCGGTTATGGTTACGGCGATGAAGGAAGAGATACGTTAAACAAGCTTGTCGCCGATATTTTTCATGCAGAAAATGCGATATGTTCTCCCAATATTGTTTCAGGGACTCACGCCCTTGCGCTTTGTCTTTACGGCGTTTTACGGCCGAATGATGCGGTTCTCTCCATAACGGGCAATCCGTATGATACACTTAGCGATGTAATTAAAGGGAAAAATACAGGCTCTTTGGAAGATTTCGGAATCACTTTTAACGCTATACCGTTGAAAAACGGAGCGATCGACGAAGAAAAAATAGCTGAATTTTTTGAGAGCTGTGACAACTATCCTAAAATGGTTTATATGCAGCGCTCACGCGGATACGAATGGCGAAACGCACTATCTGTAAAAGATATAGAAACTGCCGTTCATTTCGTAAGAAAACTCGGTTTTAAGGGCTGTATTATGCTCGATAATTGCTACGGTGAATTTTTAGAAAAGAAAGAGCCTACCGAAGCGGGAGTAAATTTGCTTGCAGGCTCTTTGATAAAAAATCTCGGCGGAGGAATTGCGCCTACGGGAGGGTATATTGCCGGAGATGACAAATATGTTTCTTTGGTTCAAAACAGAATGACTGCACCTTCAATCGGGGGCGAAGTTGGTTCTTACAGTCAGGGTTATATGCCTTTTTACCAAGGAATCT
Organism: uncultured Clostridia bacterium; assembly: GCA_959605945.1. GTDB lineage: Bacteria > Bacillota > Clostridia > Christensenellales > Borkfalkiaceae > UBA1259. The sequence continues at coordinate 13,723 of CAUHGY010000040.1, forward strand.
TTGTGGCCCCTCACACGGTTTTGCAGGCATTGAAAGGCGTTATGCTTTTCGGCGCGGTAATGAGAGAACTTGGATACGAGACGTCGCCTGCCGCCGGAGAAATGCCTCATGATATTATTCTTGCGGTAAAATTCGGAAACAAAGATTCCCTGATCTCGTTCATACAGACAATTCAGAAAAATTCCCCTGTGGACAGCCACGTTCTTGCATTGCCGTGGGATATGCCGGGTTATGAAAACGAAGTTATCATGGCGGCAGGTTGTTTTGTGCAGGGATCGTCGATAGAATTATCCGCAGATGCGCCTGTTAAGCCGCCGTATATAGGTTATTTACAAGGCGGACTGACTTATGAGCATTGTAAAATTGCCCTGAAAAATATGAATTTATGAAATAATATAAATTTTGCTTTAAGAAAGCAAAAATCTCCGCCAATAATGCGGAGTGGAAAGGCATAAACATAATGTTGCCGGTTTAAGTTTTATGCAGGTTAATTCCGAAGTTGCGGCAAAATTATATATGCGGAGATTGCACTTTATATATTATATAAACCGGAAAAAATCATTAAACGCTCTAAAATTTTCTTATAAGGCCTTTAACTATACCGAGAATAATGACTTCGTCAAAAATCATATCGCTCATACTGTCGTTTTCAGGGTGCAGAATAATTTTTCCGTCTCGTGCAAAATATCTTTTTACAGTTGCCGCATCGTCTACCAGCGCAACAACAATATCACCGTTATCCGCAGTGTCACTGCGGGACACAATTATAAGGTCGTTTTCTTTGATTCCCGCATTAATCATGCTGTCGCCCTGAACTTTAAGCGCAAATTCGTCGCCATTGTCGCCGAGTTCGGCAGGAAGGGGAATATAGCCTTCGAGATTTTCAACGGCGTATATAGGTTGCCCCGCGCGGATTGTTCCGACAACGGGTATTGTTTTATATGATATTTTCCCGTTACTTACAGCTATCGCTCTTTTTTTGAGCGGCGACTTTGTCAGCAATCCGCGTTCTTTAAGACGTTCTATATAAAAATAAGCCGTTGCCGTGGATTTTATATTCAGTTTTGCGCAGATTTCTCTTACAGACGGGGGATAACCGTTATTTTCAATATAATCAGCGGTAAAATTGTAAACATTATTAAGTTGTTCTTCAATGTTCCTTCTCATAATAATATTTTAACATTTTAATTAAGAGCTTGTCAAACAAATGTTTGCAAAAAAACGGTAAATTTATATTTGATTTTTATAAGTTAATCTGTTAAAATTAAAATGAGGTCAAAACGATGAACAAAAAATGTGAATTGTACGACAGAGAATGCATAGAGTGCGGAGAATGCGATATATGCGATCTCGATCCGTCAAAAAAATGTGACAGCTGCGGAAAATGCATCGAACCGCAGAAGGACTATAAAATAATTAAAATTACGAAAATAATATCAGAAAAAGAACAAAATAGTTAAATACTTATTTGTTCTTATCCGTGATACTTAAATTAATTGCTGCATTTTTACGTATATCTTCAGTTATTGCAGCATAATGTTTTTTTGTGGTATTTACGTCTTTATGCCCTAAACAGTCTGCTACTACATAAATATCTCCTGTCTGACGGTATAAATTTGTTCCGAAAGTGCTTCGTAATTTATGCGGGGTTATTTTTTTAAGAGGGGATACTATGCGGGCATATTTTTTGACAAGCTCTTGTACAGTCCTGGTCGATATGCGTTTATTCTGAAGCGATAAAAACAGGGCAGACTGCTCAGAAAACGATGTATCGCTTTTTCTTTGCCGCAAATAATCGTTTAAAGCCTGTTTTACTTGATCGTTAAAATACAAAACAGCGCGGTTTCCGCCTTTTCGAGTTACAACAAAACTATTAGAATTGAAATCTAAATCGTCAATGTTCAAACCGACGAGCTCGCTGATACGTATTCCGGTGCCGAGGAAAAGCGTGATTATGGCAGTGTCTCGCAGTTTTGTTACGTCATGAAAGGCACGCTGTTTTTTTGTCAGCCCGCTGCCGCTTTCAACCGTATAAAGCATTTCACCGATTTCATCCACGCGGTCGTTTGTTTCAAGACGTATAATTTCTTTTTCATGTATTTTTGGCATCAGGACCTTTGACGGGGTATTGGCGACAAGCTGGTTTTTATCGAAAAAATATTTATAAAAAGTGCGCAGGGCAGAGAGTTTACGCGATTTTCCCGTTTCTGTGCATCTTTCTTCTTTACCGTTTATTTCATAATGATTTAAATAACTCAAAAAGTATTCTATATCGCTTGAATCGATAAGATCGAGATCTTTTAAATCAATGTCGGAAATTTTTTTTCCGCGAAATATTTTTTTCGTGAGGAATTCAAAAAAAACGCGTAAATCGTAACCATAATTCAGTCGCGTAAGGGCAGAAGTGCGCGTCTCTATTCCTATAAAAAAATCTTTCGCAAAATATGGAAGTTCTTCGATTATGGCGTTTAAACGTTCCACACAGTTTATTTCACGTTTTTCATAGTAAGATTTTTCTTTCATTTGATTTATTCCTTGAAAATTTTATCTGCTCATAACAGCGCATTTGAGCTAAGGGGTAAAGGTCAGCGAAGTTTCGGATGAAATTTATCGGCTGAATTTAGCCGCAAAATGCTTTATTTATATTAAAATTCGACCGATGGGGCAGGCTTTTATTAATAAAATTACCT
>CAUHGY010000041.1 GCA_959605945.1 uncultured Clostridia bacterium
GCAGATTGCAGGACGCCGGCAATACCATAGTCGTCATAGAGCACAATCTTGACGTTATCAAAGTGGCAGACTATATTGTCGATTTAGGGCCGGAAGGCGGTGACGGCGGCGGCACTCTGGTTGCCGAAGGCAGTCCCGAAGAAGTCAGCAAGGTAAAGGAAAGTTTTACGGGACAGTTCCTGAAAAAGCTGCTCTGACATTTTTCCGGCCGCCGCTGCGGCCGCATCCGATTGTATCGGAAAATTAACGCTGTTACGCACAGAGATTGAGGTATAAGGAGATCGGCATAATGGAAGCCAAAACCAACGCGGTAAGATTGCTCGACGCCAAAAAAATAAAATATGCGGTGCGCGATTATTCGACAAGCGGCGCCGTTTCGGGAACCGAAGTGGCGGACTTTCTTCAAGAAAATCCGGAAGACGTTTTTAAAACGCTGGTGACTGTCGGCAAAAGCGGCAGTCACTATGTATTCATGGTTCCTGCAAACAGAGAGCTGAATCTGAAAAAAGCCGCGGCATGCGCGGGAGAAAAGTACGTGGAGATGGTCAAAGCGAAAGAACTTTTGCCGCTTACCGGATATATTCACGGCGGCTGTTCGCCGCTCGGAATGAAAAAACAGTTCAAAACATTTATAGACGCGAGCGCCGTTAAGCGCGAAAAAATTTTTTTCAGCGCCGGAAAAATAGGATTGCAGGTAGAAACGGTTTTTTCGGAATTACGGAAAGCTCTGCCGATTACCGCTGCCGATATATGCGATTAAAAAGGGCGTGCTCTCTTTTCACGGATAACAAGCGTTGCGAAGATACGGAAAATTTTGCGTCGGCCGAGTATAAAACCGTCGCGGCTCCGACGAGCTTTTGCTGTTATGCCGCAGCGGTGTTGCCGCACGGTTAAAGATGACTTATATTTCAAACGGGTTTGTTCTATTCGCCCGTCGGCGTTGCCGCGGCGCAAATTGAAAGGCATTTTTATAAAAACGGATCAGTTATAAGAAAATTTTTTTCGGCGGTCAAGGGAAGGTCGTAAACACAGGGAAATCACAGCAAAACAAACGGCTTGTTTTTACGGCGGACGCATGCTCTGCTGCGGTCAGATTTACTGATGCGTTTGCCTTCCGTCGGCAAGAGAGATAAACGGTTTAACCGCGCCTGAATTATTGTTTTTAAAAAAACCGCTGTAAAAAAAGGGTTTTTATAAAAAAATGCGTATTATAATAATGGAAGAATATTATATTTAAATTTTTATTTTCAAAACGTTTAAAATCCGGGGGAAATCATGAAAGAAAAAACCTTGGAAATCGAAAAAATTTTTCTTTCGCCGTTTGCCTGCCGTTCGGAGCAGACCGCGGGCAGACTTAAAGCAGAAGAACCCTGTCCCATGCGAACGGACTTTCAACGGGACAGAGACAGAATAATTCACAGCAAGGCGTTCAGGAGACTTAAAAACAAAACGCAGGTATTTTTCGCGCCTGAAGGCGACCATTACAGAACGCGCCTGACGCACACTCTGACCGTTTCTCAGGTCGCGAGAAGCATTGCAAGGGCGCTGAGCCTGAACGAAGACTTGACTGAGGCTATCGCGTTGGGTCACGATCTGGGGCATACGCCTTTCGGGCATTCGGGAGAGCGCATACTCAACAGACTGAATCCGAAAGGGTTTAAGCATAACGAACAGTCGGGCAGAGTGGTGGACTTTCTTGAAAACGAAGGCAGGGGACTCAATCTGACCAGAGAAGTGGTCGACGGCATAGTAAACCACAAAATGTCGTGCAACCCCATGACGCTTGAAGGAAAGGCGGTAAGCATAGCCGACCGCATAGCCTATATAAATCACGATATAGACGACGCCATCGTCGGAGGTTTTATTACGGCGGAGGATCTGCCTGAAAAAGCCGTTAAAATTCTCGGCAAAACGTCAAGCAAAAGAATAAACGCCATGGTATATTCCATATACAGGGCAAGCGATGGCAAAAACCGTGTCGAAATGGAAAAAGAGATCGCCGACGCGACCGCGGAGCTCCGCGCTTTTTTGTTCGAACGCGTTTATAACGACAAAACATTCCGCAACGAAGAAGAAAAAGCCGACAGAATGATTTCCGCTCTTTACAACTACTTTAAGGAGAATCCCGAAAAACTGCCGTCTTTTTATGTGAAAAGACTGGACGAAAGCGATATCGACACCGTGCTTTGCGACTATATATCGGGAATGTCCGATATGTATGCGGTAAAAACTTTTACAGATATATTTACACCCGATAACTGGAAATTATAAATGAGAGGATTCGACGCCAGGTTCCTTGATGAACTTAAAAACAAAAATGACATAGTCGACATAATATCCCGCTACGTGCGGCTGGAACAGCGCGGAGGAAACTATTGGGGAAAGTGTCCGTTTCACCATGAAAAGACCGCTTCTTTTTCCGTCAATGCGGCGGGGCAGTTTTACTATTGTTTCGGATGCCACAAAAGCGGCGACGTTATCAGTTTCGTTATGGAAATCGAAGCGCTTGATTTTAACGATGCCGTCCGTTTCCTCGCGGAAAGAGTCAAAATGGCGCTTCCCGAAGTCAAATACGACGACGAGAAGATAAAGGAAAGCAAAAGAAAAAAGGAACGTATTTACAGTCTTTTGAGAGATGCCGCAAGGTTTTACGTCGGAAATCTTTATACAGCGGGCGCCGAAAAACACAACGAGTATATCGCAAAGCGGGGCATTTCCAAAGAATATGTAACTAAATTCGGCATAGGCGCTTCGCTCGGTTTCAGAGAGCTTCCCGCTTTTCTCGAAAGCAAAGGATACACCAAAGAAGAAATGGTTCTTTCGGGCGCGGCGGGGAAAAAGGACGGCAGGGTTTACGATGCGCTCGGCGGCAGACTAATAATTCCCATTATCAACCAGTTCGGACAGGTTGTCGCTTTCGGCGGCAGACTTCTTGAAAAAGCGGATTTCGCCAAATATAAAAATACCGGCGAAACGCAGGTGTTCAATAAAAGCAATATACTTTATAACATCAACAATCTTAAAAAACTGAAAAACGAGAAAGGACTCGACAGCGTGATCATCGTCGAAGGATATATGGATACTATTTCGCTGGTTCAAGGCGGATTTCCTAACGTGGTCGCATCGATGGGAACTTCTCTTACCAAAGATCAGGCGCGCATTTTAAAGAGATATACGGATAAGGTGTTTATAAGTTACGACGGCGACTTCGCAGGTCAGAAAGCGTCCGTCAGGGGCCTTGAAATTCTCAGCGAGGAAGGGCTGGACGTAAAGGTCGTGACTCTACCCGACGGGATGGATCCGGACGACGTGATAAGAAAACTCGGCAAGGAAGGGTATTCGCAATGCCTTGCCCGGGCTAAACCCCTCATAGACTTCAAGCTGGATATTCTTAAAAATACATACGACGTCGGCACGGCGGACGGCAAACGCAAATTCGTCGGCGAAGCAATAAAAGTGATAAGAGAAAGCACTTCCGCCGCGGAACAGGAAGATCTGTTAAAGACCGTGCGCGACGTTACCGGAGTTACTTTTGAAGCTTTAAAAAGAGATCTTTACAGCTCCGACGACGCCGCGAAGCGCAAACCGCCGGAAAATACGTCTTTTAACGACGATGCGGGAGATAAGGTCCGGAAAGCCGAGCGTTTTGTGCTTGCGGCATATCTGTTCAATAAGCCGTTTGCATCCGAGACCGATATAAACACTTTGGAATTTACAATGCCCGTGCACAGAGAAATACAGAAATACATAGCGGACAGGCTCAAAGAAGGCGCTTTGCCTAAGTTCGTCGATCTTTACGAGACTATCGGCGAAGACGGCGGAGAGCTCGGCAGAATAGCGGGCCTGGAAACAGACGAAAATAAACGCTTTGATCAGACGGTATATTTTGCGGACTGCATCAAAACGATCAAAGCGGAAAGCCTGACAAAGCGCATAAACAGGCTGTCGTCGATGTTTGCGGCGGAGACCGACACCGGCAAGCGCAGAGAACTGGCGCAGGAAATGAGCGCTCTGCTTTCCGAAAAAAACAAACTTTTATCCTGAACGCAATTAACAACGGAGGAACGGTTATGGACGAAGAATTGAAAAAAACCGAACAAATCGAAGATAAAGAGATTGCCGATACCGACGAGCAGAGTTCTCCCGCACAAACGGCAGAGCTCATGCAGGTTGTAAGCGACATTATTTTGGAATATAAAAAGCGCGGCAGCATCACCACCGAAGCGCTTTTCGACAAACTGGAAAAATGCCAGGCGACGCCCCTGGAACTCGAAGAAGTATATAAAGCTTTCGACGACGCCGGCATACAGATAGTGAACGAGTACGAAAGGGACAAGGATCTTTACGACCAGCTGCTCAAAGAAGTAAGCATGGACGACCCGGTGAAAATGTATTTGAAAGACATCGGCAAAGTGCCGCTTTTGCAGCCGGACGAAGAGACCGAACTTGCCCGCCGTATGATGGACGGGGACGAAGCGGCAAAGCGTTTGCTTTCAGAAGCCAATTTAAGGCTGGTCGTCTCGATTGCAAAACGTTATATGGGCAGGGGAATGCAGTTTCTCGATCTTATTCAGGAAGGCAATCTCGGGCTTATGAAGGCCGTTGAAAAATTCGATTATCAGAAGGGTTTCAAATTTTCCACTTATGCGACATGGTGGATACGCCAGGCGATAACCAGGGCTATTGCCGATCAGGCGAGAACAATAAGAATTCCCGTGCATATGGTAGAAACCATCAACAAAGTCATAAGAATATCCCGCAGGCTGCTGCAGGAATACGGAAGAGAGCCTTCTCCCGAAGAGATTGCGGCAGAGATGGGCGTATCGGAAGAGCGTGTGCGCGAGATACAGAAAATAGCGCAGGATCCCGTTTCGCTCGAAACGCCTATCGGTGAAGAAGAGGACAGCCATCTTTCGGATTTTATCGAAGACGAAGGCAGTACCGCGCCGACGGACGCCGTTTCTTTCACCATGCTGAAAGAACAGCTTCTCGGGGTGCTGGATACGCTTACTCCGCGCGAAGAAAAGGTTTTGCGCCTGCGTTACGGGCTTGATGACGGCAGACCGCGCACGCTCGAAGAAGTCGGCAAAGAGTTCAACGTCACCCGCGAACGCATAAGGCAGATAGAAGCCAAGGCGCTCAGAAAACTGCGCCACCCCAGCCGCAGCAAGAGACTGCGCGATTTTGTGGATATATGATCGATCGGCTTGAAAAAATCTTTTCGGTTTTGCCCGCCTGCGGCACTTTTGCCGACGTCGGGTGCGATCACGGTTACATAGCCGGGGCGATGCTCGACAGCGGTAAGTGCAAAAAGGCGATAGTGTCGGATATCAGCGCAAAGTGCCTTGAAAAGGCGGAAAATCTGCTTGCCGAGTACATAGCCGCCGGAAAGGCTTCGGCCGTGGTGTCCGACGGATTCGAAAAACTGCCGCCTTGCGATGCGGCGCTCGTTGCCGGAATGGGCGGCGAAGAAATAAAAGGTATTCTGGAACGTGCGCCCGAGCTTCCCGCTAAGTTGGTTCTGCAACCTATGAAAAACTGCGACAGAGTGCGGATAACGGCGGTTGAAAAGGGGTATAAAATCATCACGGACAGCGTATTTATAAGCGGCGGAAAATTTTATGACCTGATTACGCTCGAGAAAGGCAGAGATGCTTTGACGGATGAGGAAATAATTTTCGGCAGAACCAATATCAAAGAACGGCCCGAAGCTTTTGTGAAGCGCGTAAAGCAGCAGATAGCGAAACTTAACGGATATCTTTCGGACGGGAGAATGAACGCGGCGGATTCCGCAAAGACGGCCGAAAAAATAGAAAGGTTGAAAAAATATGTTTGATCTCGATTCTCTTATGTCGGTGCTTGAAAAATATGCGCCGCTTTCACTCAGCGAAAGATTGGTTGCGGCGGGGGACTATGACAACAGCGGCATCATAATAAGACATCACCGTGACGTGAAAAAAGTTCTCTACACGCTCGATTTGTCTCTCGCGGCAGTCAGGGCGGCCGTCCGACGCGGATGCGACACCATCGTCACCCATCATCCGGCTATATATATGCCTGTAAAAAAACTGGATATGTCCGATGCGGTAACTGCGCCCGTTCTTATGGCGGCGGAAAAAAAGAAGAACGTGATCTCGATGCATCTCAATCTCGATATAGCAGAAGAAGGCATCGACCAGTCGCTGTGCACGGCGCTCGGCGGCAAGAAATTTAAAATTCTGGATTGTCTTGACGAATCATACGGTTACGGCAGGGAATTTGACGTCGGCAATATTACTTTCGGGGAATTCGCGGAGAGAGCGCGGCGCGCTCTCGGCACCAAAAAGACCGTTTGTTACGGCAGCCTTTCGCGAAAGCTGAAAAAGGCGGCCAGTTTTTGCGGCGGGGGCGCTTCTCACGCCGAAAAAGAAGTTCTTAAAGGTCTCGATGCCGACGCGGTGGTGACATCGGATATGCCGCATCACGTCATTAAAGAACTGGTGGAGAAAGACAAGTGCGTGCTGATAATACCCCACTATGCGGCGGAAGAGTACGGATTTAAGATTTTTTACGAGAAAACTTACGGCGATTTTGCAGGCAGGGCGCAAGCCGAATATTGGGTTGATAAAAGATTCAGATAATAAAAATCAAGGAGATATGCTATGTTGGAGGCTATTTTAAAATATCAGACGAGAGATTCTGATTTGAAAAGGATAGAAAACGAACTTTCGGGCAGCGAAGAGAGAAAAAAAGCGGTCATTGCCAAAAAATTTCTCGAAAACGTGGAGGATAATCTGGACAGGCTTGACGCCCGTGCAGCCGAACTTGCCGCGGCTTTTGAAGGAGCGTCCGAAAAACAGACAAAAATCAAAGAACAACAGGACGAGTTCGCCCGCGCGCTCGAAACGGTGGAGGACGATACCGAAGCGCATTATCTTTTGAAGAAAGCGGAAGAGCTTTTAACAAAAATAAAGCAGCTCGGAGAAGAGGCGGCTAAAATTTCCGCGGAATTGCAGTCGGTCATGAAGGACTATAAAATTCTTAAAAACAACACCAAAGCCATGCAGTCGCAGTATGCCGAAAACGGAAAAAAATATAACGAATTGGTTGCGGCACGGAAAGAAGAAAAAGAAAAAATAGAAAAAGAACTTGCCGAGCTGAGAAAGAATGTCGAGCCGGCATTGATGGAGAAATATTTAAAGAAACGCGCCGATAAGATTTTTCCCGTACTTTTCGAAGTTAAAGGCGAAGTTTGCGGTGCGTGCAACATGCAGCTGCCGCTGTCCGAAATCACCAGATTGAAGAACGGGGAAGTTATCGAGTGCGATCAGTGCCGCAGGCTGCTGTATAAGGAAAAGTAAGATTTTATATGATTTTTCGCGACTTTCATGCCGGAAAACCGCCGTTTTCGGAGCGGATTTAAACGGCTTGTTCGGAAAGACTATATAAAAAACAGCGTTCGTGTTTATTTCGCGGCGGGTGCGGTTGCGCCCGCCGCGGAGGTTTGTTAAGGAAAAAAATTCCGCAAAAAAATCATGCCGAAATTCATTTAAATGAATTGTAAAAAAAGACGATTTTTGGTATAATCTATGTGAATAGTTTTCAAGAGGTGCGTTTTGAACAGTCTCGGGAGAAAAAATAAGGATAAAGCAAATAAGAGTTCGGTATTCACGACGGAAACTTTCGGAGTTGTTTTGATATTGTTTTCCGCGCTGTGTTTGGTGTGTCTCATCACAAGGGATGCAGTTTTTTCGCTGCCGGGATTATATGTGAATTCCTTCCTTCTGGGACTTTTCGGTTATTTTGCCTATCCGGTTTTTTTGTGGCTGATAACCATGGGCGCGCTGATTGTGGCCGGAAAAAAGACCGGTCTTTCCAAAAAGCGTAAAATACTGTTTACGCTCATAGCCGTGCTTATAGCCGTGCTTGTTCATTGCATAACCATGCACGGCAAAAATCTCTCTTACGGCGCTTACCTTGCGGAATCTTACAATATGGGCGCAGGGGGCATCGCCACGTCGTCCGGCGGCGGTATCGTCATCGGACTGGTCGCATATATTTTCAGCGTGCTTGCCGCGGGCGGCTATGTAATATTGGGAGTACTGACGGTGCTTGCTGTTTATGCGGTGGTTATCGATTACAGGGGAAAAGCAAAGCCCGCAAAAGAAGGCACGGAAAAATTCCGCGGATCCTTTATAAAGGAAAGCGATTTTGAGGAAATGGCGTCTCTTCCGGACGGCGGCGCCGTCGAAGAACGAGAATATCCCGTACAGGGCGTGGAGTTTAATCACGGCGCGCAGAAAAATCTTTTTGTCAGCAATGCGGATGATTTCGCTTTTAAAAGCAAGCGCGATCTTAAAAAGGAAGAAAATAAGGCGGGCATAAAACTCGGATTCGGCGAGAAAGGGCTCGGCGTAGGCAATGCGCAGACAGGTTATTCCGCAGACTATGCCGACGATATGGAAAAGAAATTAAAATACATCAAAACTCCCGCCGCGATAGATTATACTGCGGCGTTTCAGACAAAACCTGCCGCACCTGCCGACAGCGGCGGCGTAAACGTTTCCAAACCTATGGCGAGAACAGCGTCTGCGGCCGCGCCGCAGGCCGAACCGCGTTCTGCGTCCGACAAGCCGAAGGCGGAAGAGCCGGTAAAACCCATTCCCATGTTCGAGCATGACGAGAGCGCGAATTCCGCGGCAGGGCGTGCGGCGGCTTTCAGCGGCAGATATGCCAGCATCGAAGAGACGGAGACGGTTGCCGATAAGGCTGTTTCCGCTCCCGAACAGATCTTCAGACCGGTGGAACGCGCGGAAACCGCATCGCCTGCAATCGGCAAAGAAAAAGCATCCGAAACAGGCAGCGCGCCCAATGTCAAAGAAGAAATTTTCTCGGAAATATCCGAAGAAAAAAGCGAGCCGCAGGCCGTGCAGCCCGTTGTCGAAGATAAACCCGCAGATTCGCCGATAGTCAGAGACAGGCGTGCCCGCGGGATACTTTTCGGCGAAAATACATCCGAAAAAACCGCCGCAGGTGAGAGCACGCAATTCGGCGGCAGGACCGGCGGGGAAAACGTTTCGGGCATGCGCCGCAGCCGTTTTGAAGAAGAACTGCATGCTCCAGAGCCGGCAACGGCGGCAGCGGTTCCCGAAAAACCTCCGAAAGAGATTCCTCCCATCAACAGGGAATATTTCCGTCCGCCTTACGACCTTTTGGAAACGTATGCGCCGCCGACCGATGTTCCTAAGGAAAACCACGAAGAGAGAATGGAAATTATTCAACGCACGCTTGAACAGTTCCATATAAACGCCGTTCCGCAGAGCTACGTGCAGGGACCTTCCATAACGCGTTACGAGATCACTATGCCCGCGGGTATTTCGGTTAAAAAAGTTTTAAATTATGACGACGATCTTAAAATGCGCCTTGCCGCAAAGGACGGCGTGCGTATAGAAGCGCCCATTCCCGGTAAAGACCTGGTCGGAATAGAAGTGGCTAACCGCGTCAAAGTGACGGTCGGGTTAAAACAGGTGCTTGAAGGGCTTGCCGGAAAAAAATTCAAATCGGATAGTCTGATGTTTGCCATCGGACAGGATCTTGTCGGCAACTCGGTTTGCGACAATCTCGCCAAAGGGCCGCATTATCTGGTTGCGGGAGCGACAGGTTCGGGAAAGAGCGTATGCTTAAACGTCATGATAGTGAGTCTCATTATGCGTTACAGCCCCGAAGAGCTGCGGTTGATTCTCGTTGACCCCAAACGCGTGGAATTCAGGGCGTACGAACATATTCCGCATCTTCTGATAGATGAAATCATCACGGAACCGAAGAAAGCGCTTGCAGTTCTCACATGGGCTTATGACGAGATGGAAAGACGCTATAAAGTTTTCGAAGATTGCGGCGGCATGGTCGTGGATATCAATGCATATAACGAAAATGTTGCCGGCGACACCGTTCCCAAGATGCCGAAAATCGTTATCATAATAGACGAACTTGCCGACCTTATGGAAACCTGCAAAAAGGATCTGGAAAGCCGGATCAGGGCGCTTGCGCAGAAAGCGCGCTCTGCGGGAATTCATCTTGTTCTGGCGACGCAGCGTCCTTCGGTAGATATCATTACGGGAACGATAAAGGCGAACCTCCCTTCGCGTATCGCTTTTAAGGTTATGAATTTCAACGACTCGCAGACAATTCTCGGAGAACAGGGCGCCGAAAAACTTCTCGGCAACGGCGATATGCTTTATAAAAACTCAAGCATGCCCGAAGTCGAAAGGTATCAGGGCGCATATATCAGCACCCGCGAAGTCAATAACGTAGTTTCTTATATAAAAGAACACAATAAGGCATATTTCGACGACGAGCTTGCCGAATATCTTGAAAACGCCGTGCGCCCCAAACAGGAAGAGATGTCCGCCGCAGAGGATGACAGGGGAGAAAACACCGAAAATAACGAGTTTTTCCTGCGTGCTCTTGCGCTTGCCGTCAATTCGGGCACTATTTCCATTTCGCAGTTGCAGAGACGTTTTCAGATAGGTTATGCACGTGCCGGCGGCCTTGTGGATAAGATGGAACGCATGGGCTTTATATCCGGAAACGAAGGCAGCAAAGCGCGAAAAGTACTTTTGACGAGAGAGGGGTTTGAACAGCGTTTCGGCCCCATGCCGTCGGACGAAGGTTATTGATATGGCAGTATACGGCAAAAAAATCGGCGTCGTTTCGCTCGGGTGCGACAAAAACCGCGTGGATACCGAAAAGATGCTTGCGATTCTAAAAACGCGTCATTCTTTAGTGGAAGATCCGGAGCAGGCGCAGATAATAATAATTAACACCTGCGCGTTTCTTAAAGCCGCGCGTGAAGAAGCGATAGAAGAAATATTGTCAGCCGCGCGGTTTAAAGAAAAGAATCTCGAAAAGCTCGTCGTGACGGGCTGTCTGCCGCAGAAATACATAGACGGACTGTTCGGAGAGCTTACCGAAGCGGATGCGTTTCTCGGAGTATCCGATTACGGCGAAATACTTTCCGTTATTGACAGGATGTATTCGGGCGAACGCGTAAATGCCGTGGGCGCTCCGCGCGGAGAATGCGGCAAAGAGAGAGTTCTGTCGACGGACGGTTACGCTTATCTTAAAATTGCCGACGGATGTTCCAACCGCTGCACGTATTGCCTGATTCCCGGGATCCGCGGGAAATATCGCTCCGTTCCCGTAAACGATCTGGCGGAAGAGGCCGGGAAACTGGGGGTTGTAGAAGAACTTATACTCGTCGCACAGGACGTTGCCGCTTACGGAAAGGATCTGACGCCCGCGAGCAGTCTTGCGGAACTGATACGCGTTCTTTCGGCGCTCGGCAACGTGCGCGGCATAAGACTTTTATACTGTTATCCGGAAAATATCACGGACGAACTTATCCGTGAACTGCAAACAAACGCCAAACTCATTAGATATATAGACATTCCCTTTCAGCATGCGGACGACCGGATACTCAAGCTGATGAACCGCAAGGGCACGGGGGCAAGTTATCTCGCGCTGATTGAAAAATTGAAAAGAGAAGTACCCGGCATAGCGGTACGTTCCACTTTCATTGCGGGCTTTCCTACGGAAAGCGAAGAAGACTTTGCAAGGCTTACGGCGTTTTTGAAAGAAGCCGAACTTTTCAATGCCGGGTTTTTCGCTTACAGCCGTGAAGAAGATACTCCCGCAGACAGACTTTCGGGACATCTTCCCGAAGCCGTCAAGAAAAAACGGGTTAAAAAACTTTACGCCGAGCAGAAAAAGGTCATCGGGAAAATATACCGCGGACTCAAAGGAAAATCGTTCAGCGTCTATGTGGAAGGATTCGACGGGGAAAACTGTCTTTACTGCGGCAGAGCTTATTTCAACGCTCCCGACGTCGACGGGAAAATTTACTTTTTTTCGGATGTTCCGCTGGTACGCGGCGACAGAATCAATGTCAAAATTATCGGCGCCGACGGATATGACCTTTACGGGGAGAAGATATGAACTTACCAAACAAACTGACGGTTATAAGAATAATAATGATTCCGCTTTTCGTCGCGGCATTTTACGTAACTGTAATTCCTTACAATTTTGCTGTTTCCGCGGCAATTTTCGCGCTTGCGGCTTTTACGGACTTTCTTGACGGATATATAGCGAGAAAATATAATATTGTCACCGATTTCGGCAAATTTCTGGATCCCATAGCCGACAAGGTGCTTGTGTCAACCGCGCTAATCGTTTTGCTTGTGCCGCCGTCGGGGGTATGCATTCTTCCGTGGTATGCGAGTATTTTCGTAGCGCTGATAATAGCAAGGGAACTGATTATAAGCGGTTTTCGGCTGATTGCCGCGGGCAAGGGCATAGTTATCGCTGCGGATAAGTCGGGAAAAATAAAGACTTTTTTTACCGATATTTGCATAATTGCGCTGCTTGCAGCGGCGGAAATAACCCCGGCCGTGTATGATACGGCGGATATTGTCGGAACGGTGCTGTTGGGAATTTCGGCGCTTCTGACGGTCATTTCAGGCATAGAATGTTTTGTTAAAAACAGAAACGTGCTCAAAGACGAAAAATGAAAACGGCTCTCATCCTTTTAAAACGCGCCGAAGACACGTTCGACGCCGAATATTTTATCAGTCTCACCGACGCTTTCCGTAAGGGCGGAATAGATCTCGACAGGATAGAAATTCTGCCGCTGTCGGACGATCTCGCTTTCAAGAGAAGTTTCGAAGAGTTCATGAACACGGCGGACAATCTTATAATTGTCGGCGAAAATGCCGAGTTCGATTTAAAGCAGATCATCGCCGACGTGACGGAAACCGAACTTGCGGAAAACGAAAACGCCATGCGTTTTGCCGAAGCGGTTGTCAAATCTTCGGGGACGGATTATATAAGCGATTACGCAATGCTTCCGATCGACGCTGCGGTAATTCCCAATCTCAAAGGCGCCTATCAGGGGTTTATGCTGGAAAACAACGAGTTTTCGCTGGTAGTGCTGCCGTCGGATATAAGGGAAATAATTCCCATGTGCGACGGGTACGTGATTCCGTATTTCGAGACCAAGTACGGCATAACGCGTTCAAAACTGACGTTTAAATATTTCGGCGATACGGAAGAACTGAAAAAAGTTCTGTCGGAAGCCGTGAATTACGGCGGCGGCTGTTTTTCATACAGCGTCAGAACCGTGTGCGGCGATACCACTGTGAACCTGATATCGGGCGCGAAGAGCGATAAAAAGAATTTCGACGCGGCGGTGCGGATGATTGTTTCGCGCCTTAAAGACGGCATTTATGCCGAGTTCGACACCACTCTCGGCGAAAGGCTGTTCGACCTCTTGAAAATCAGAAAAATCAAGCTTTCCGCCGCAGAATCTTTTACAGGCGGCCGGGTGATATCGGCAGTGATAGCGAATCCCGGGGCGTCGGAGTTCGTTGACGAAGGCATTGTCTGTTACAGCAACGACAGCAAATGCTTGAGACTCGGTGTTCCCAAAGAGGACATTGACAGGTTCGGCGCGGTAAGCCCGCAGACGGCCTACGGCATGGCTGCAGGACTGTTGCTTTCCGGCAGGTGCGAGCTTGCTGTATCCACCACGGGGATAGCAGGGCCGGGCAGCGACAAAACGGATAAGCCCGTCGGACTTAATTATATCGGCGTGGGTATGAAAGACGGCGTGCACGTTTATAAATATCTGTTGTCCGGAACCAGAGAGGAAATCACGGAAACGGCGAAAAACACCGCGCTGTTTCTGGCTATAAACAAACTGAAAAATTTATAAAATCTAAAAGAGGAAATAAATATGGATGCAAATAAGGCTAAAGCGCTGGACGGCGTGTTGGCGCAGATCGAAAAGCAATACGGTAAAGGTTCTATCATGCGGTTGGGGCAGTCGGCTGCGGACACGGCAATCGAAGTGCTGCCCACCGGCTGTCTGTCGCTTGACGTGGCTATCGGCGTCGGCGGACTTCCCCGCGGCAGAATAATCGAAATATACGGACCGGAGTCGTCAGGAAAAACTACCGTCGCTCTGCATGTGATTGCCGAAACCCAGAAGGCCGGCGGAATTGCTGCGTTTATCGATGCCGAACACGCGCTCGACCCCGTTTATGCCAAAAATCTCGGAGTCAATCTCGATGAGCTTTACGTTTCTCAGCCGGATACCGGCGAACAGGCGCTGGACATAACCGATCATCTGGTGCAGAGCAAAGCGATCGATCTCATTGTCGTCGACTCGGTCGCGGCGCTTACACCGAAAGCCGAAATAGAAGGCGATATGGGCGATTCGCACGTCGGTTTGCAGGCAAGACTGATGAGTCAGGCTTTGAGAAAACTTACGGCAATAACCAATAAGTCCAAAACATGTATCATCTTTATCAACCAATTGCGCGAAAAAGTCGGCGTCATGTTCGGCAATCCGGAAGTCACTGCGGGCGGCAAAGCGCTTAAATTTTACGCCAGCGTCAGGATAGACGTCCGCAAAGCAGACGCGCTTAAAGACGGCGGCACGGCTTACGGCAATCATACAAAAGCCAAAATAGTCAAAAACAAGGTTGCGCCTCCTTTCAAAACGGCGGAATTTGACATAATTTTCGGCAAGGGCATTTCCAAAGGCAGCTGCCTTATCGATCTCGGCATGCAGTACGATCTGGTAAAAAAGAGCGGTTCGTGGTTTTCGTATAACGACGAAAAGATTGCGCAGGGCAGAGAAAAGGCCGCGGAATACTTTGAGAGCAATCCCGAAGCGGCAGAGGAGTTGCGCGGAAAAATAATGGACGCTGTCCATAATAACAATAAGAACGATTGAAAATCATTGACATTTGTCTGATTTTATTATAAAATATAATAGCAGTTGTGTGGCGCGTTCCGCACAAGGTTGAAACACAATGACAGGAGGGCACATATATGCGCAGTGCAGATTACGGCTTCCTGTTCTTATCCGTTAATACAGGCATTTTTATAGGAGTGGTCGTCGCGCTGATAGTTATCGCGGCGGCGGTAGCGTGTGTCTTGTACAAACTCGGCGGCAATAAAAAGTTAGAAGAGTTCAAGAAAGAACAAGGCACTCTTGAAGAACTGAAAGCAAGGCTTTTAGACGAAGCAAGGGAAGAAAGCAAAACTATTAAAAAAGAAGCCATTTTGGAGGCTAAGGAACAGGAAATCAAATTACGCAACGAATTGGAGCGTGAAAGCAAGGAGAAACGCGCCGAATTCCAGCGTACCGAAAACAGACTCAATCAAAAAGAAGAAAGTCTCGAAAAAAAGGAAGAAAACCTTTTAAGGCGCAGCGAAGAGACCACCAGGCAGCAGAATATCTTGAAAGCCAAGGAAGCCGAGCTTGATAAAAAGCTCGAAGATATCGCCGCTCAGCACGATAAAATGGTGGAAGAATTCGAAAAAATCGCGCAGATGAGCAAGGAAGAAGCCAAACAGCAGCTTATCGACAGCATCACCGAAGAAGCCAAAAAAGATGCCGCCGGCATGGTCAGGAACATCGAGGCCGAAGCCAAAGAAAACGGAGAAAGAAAGGCAAAGGAGATAGTCAGCCTTGCCATTCAGAAGTGCAGTACCGAGCAGGCGACGGAAATAACCGTTTCGGTCGTGCCGCTGCCGTCAGACGACATGAAGGCGAGAATTATCGGCCGCGAGGGCAGAAACATCAGGACGCTTGAAAACGCTACGGGCATTGAACTTATTATCGACGATACGCCCGAAGTGGTCATAGTGTCGGGCTTCGATCCAGTCCGCCGCGAAGTTGCGAGAATTGCGCTCGAAAAACTTATACAGGACGGCAGAATTCATCCCGCAAGGATAGAAGAAACGGTAGAAAAAGTCAAGAAAGAGCTTGACCAGCAGATCAAGGAAGCCGGCGAAGCCGCCATGTTCGAATGCGGAATATTCGGTCTGCATCCCGAAATCATCAAACTGCTCGGCAGACTTAAATTCCGTACCAGTTACGGACAAAACGTATTGAAACACTCCATCGAGGTTTCTCATCTCGCGGGGGTAATGGCGACTGAACTCGGCGTAGACGTTCAGCTTGCCAAGCGCGCCGGATTGCTGCACGATTTAGGCAAAGCGGTTGACTTTGAAATAGAAGGCACGCACATGCAGATAGGCGGCGATCTCGCTAAAAAATACAGGGAAAATCACAACGTCGTCAATGCCATTCTTGCTCACCACGGCGATGTGGAACCCAAAACAATAGAGGCCGTTCTCGTTCAGGCAGCTGACTCCATCAGCGGGGCCCGTCCCGGAGCAAGGCGCGAAACCACCACCAACTACGTCAAGAGACTGCAAAAACTCGAAGAGATCTCGGGAAGTTTCAAGGGCGTTGAAAAATGTTACGCCATTCAGGCGGGCAGAGAAGTGCGCGT
>CAUHGY010000042.1 GCA_959605945.1 uncultured Clostridia bacterium
TTGTACTGTTTGTAGAAGCGCACGGTGTCTGTGTAGTAGATAAGTTCTCCTACAACGCCGGACTGACATCCGTAATTGAGGACGTCTGTGAATATGTGTTTTTTGTCGTCATATTCACTCCAACGGTCTATGACATAATTGCAAACCCGCTTCAAGAGCGGGCTGTTGGAATTGCGTTTAATTTCTTTGATATTGGCAAGAGTCAGTTTCATTACATTACCTCCTTAAAGTTTTTTAAATAAATTTTTTCGAATACACGATCGTATTCAAAATAGATGCCTTTTTTGTCTTTGAATAAGTCGTATTCTTTATGTGTAATTCTTCCGTTTGCTTGTACTATAAGAGATATAGTCTTTTTCTTTTTGTCCAGACTTAATACGTCAAAATAAATAAAATTTTCACCGTCGAAGTAATCGTATTGTTGAATATGTTTCATTTTCTATCTCCTTAAAGTGCATCGTCTGTTTCTTCAGGATTTGTCCAATCTCCTTTTACATCGCCGTAAACCAAGTACCATGCGGAAAGTTCACTGTAACCTTGACTCATTAAGTTTTCTACTTGCTGTAATTTGTTCATTTTCTTTCTCCTTGTTAAATTATTTTGTACCAGACTTTGTACTCTGTCTGAACTTCGACGGTCTGGTAATTTCCGAATTTTGTTTCTACTTCGATTTCGTTTATTTCGTCGTAATAACCTTTAAATTCATTTGTCTTATAGGGAATAGGTTGGCAGTATTTTGTTATATCTTCTAATACCTTGTTTCCGAACATATGTAAGTCATTTCCTATAAGTTTTCCGATACCTTTATAACGGTAATTATCATTACCGCTATATTGTGTAACTGAGTAAGCTACTTTTTTTTCTTCCATTTTTTTTCATCTCCTTATTATTTTTGTTTTTTGACTTTTTCGGCAGGGGAAAAGTATCACAATCGGCTGAGTGTGTTATTTTTCTTTGACTGACATAAGTCAATGAAAAAGATAAAAACGGTGCGTAAAAAGAAAAAGGCCTTACTCGAATGAGTAAGACTTAATTTCAAAATTCAAATTTTAAGTGCCATTTTTAGCCATTGACTTATGGCGCCGATTGTGATATACCCCCGCACGCGAAAAAGCAAAAAGATGCGAATTATTATTGTGAATGTTTTTGTTTATTTATTATTTTACGTCAATTACTTTGCATTGCAAACGTTTTTCTTCAGCAAGCGGAACATAAATTTAAATTCTGCTTTGCAGAAAATTTTGTCATATAGTATTGACTATTGGGGAACAATATAATATAATTAAATCAATAAAAGTTCCCCAAGAGGTTAAGATGGAAGATAATTTTAGCGAAATTCAGGAATTACTAAGGCGACGGGCAGATTTACAAGCAAGGTTAAGGTTTTTGCCATATAGCGGTTCTCCGGAAATAAAGAATAGGTCTAATGTTAAGTACTTATATATGCGTAAGCGTATTGCAGGAAAACTGACCTCTACTTACGTTGGGCAATATTCTGACGAATTATATGACCGTTTACTTAAAATATCAAGAGATGTACGTGAAATAAACAGAGAGATTCGATATATAAATAAGGAACTTACTAGACTTGGATTTTCAGAGGGGGAACTATCATTACGTGTTTTACAAAATATAGATTTTGCACGTGTCAACATGAAGAACAACATTTATGATCAAGCGGTTTTGGAGGGCGTTGCAACTTCTTTTCCACAAACGGAAGAGATTATCGAAAACGGTAAGGTAAACGGTGTAACCGCTACCGACGTTCAGAAGATACTTAACCTAAAACATGCTTGGGAGTTTGTTCTTGATAAAGATGTTATTGCATGTAATACAGATTATTATATTCTTTGTCATATTGCGCGTTTAATAAATGAAGGTTTTTTTGCCGAGGGGGGAAGAATAAGAGGTGTTCCGGTTACGATAGGCGGTTGCTCGTATATTCCGCCAATTCCTATTGAAGCCGATATAAAAGATAAGATAAAGGAACTTATATCTCAAAAAACAGAAGCGGTTGATATTGCCATAGACTTATGTCTGTACTGTATGAAGGCGCAAATATTTTTAGACGGGAATAAGCGTGCGGCAGTTATTTTTGCCAATCATTATCTTATTTCGCAGGGCAGTGGTTTTATAGTTATTCCTGAAAAAGACGTTCCTGAATTTAAGAAACTTTTGGTACGTTATTATGAGGGCGAAGATATTGCAATTTTACGTTCGTTTATAAAAAATAAATGTTGGAGAAATTTTTAATAAAAAATAAGAAGAGTTGATATAAGTTCCTAATTACATTAAAGTTTAAGTTTTGAAACGATTGGCAAAAACGGCATTTTGGGCAAAACAAGAACAAATGTTTGTATTTTTCTTTTATCAAAATCGTCAGTAATTTACTAATGTTTTGCTCTTTGAAAAAATCAGTTCGGTTCGAAAGACTCGGGTGAATACACCTTGTAATTCGAACTATTGAAGTCTAATTACAAGGTTTTTCATTTTAAAATCATTAGAAAAAGACAGGCGAAAACGCCTGTCTTTTTATTATGCGTTGTCCAAGGTAAAAAAGTAAAACAGGTTAAAATTAATGTGTTATCACTAAAATTTTAAATTTTGCAAGATTATTTTTTAATTTTCTTATCTTTTTGCCTTTCGTAATAAGTTGCTTCAAATTTGTTTGGTGTTTGGTATCTTATTATAGAATGGGGGCGTTTTTCGTTGTAAAAACACATATATTCGTTGATTGACCGGATAAGTTCGGCTTTTGATTTGTAATCTTTTCTATATAATTCTTCTTGTTTCATATTGGAAAAGAATGATTCACATACAGAATTGTCATACGGATTATGTGAACGAGAAAAAGATTGAACGATATTTAATTGTTTTGTGTATTTACGAAAACAATCCGATATATAATTACTACCGTTGTCAGAATGAAAAATTAAAGACGCTGTTGGTTCTCTGGTTACGTAAGCCATACGCAATGTTGCTTTGGTTAGATTAGTTGAGTTTCTATCACCAAGTTTCCATGCAACAACTTTTCGAGCAAATAAGTCTATAATTACACAGATATAATATGTTTGATGATTTAGGGCAAAATAGGTTACGTCGCTTACCCAAACTTCATTAGGTCTTGACACCTTAAAGTTTTGCTTTATAATATTATTCTTTCTTGCTTGATTTAAGTAGTAAAGTGTTTTTGCACCACCACGTATGCTAAACAATCCGTGTTCGTGCATAACGGATGCTACAAAACCTTCAGTAACGACAATCCCACGTTCCTTTAATACGGCTGCAATTTTTCCAGCGCCATATATTTGATTGCTTTCGTGATAAATTTCTTCAATTACAGGGAATAATTCTTGTCTTCTTTTAACAAGTTGAGTTTGTCCACGTTTTCCACGAAAGATATGATTGTAATACGTGCCACGAGTAACGTCAAAAGCCTCGCATAGGATATTAACGCTATATTCATCACTTACTAACTCTTCTATAGTTTTTAGTCTGTAGCTTAAATCTGATTTTGCAGAACAAGGCGTTGCTTTCAAAATACGAATAATGGTTTCTAATCGTTTGCATTTTTGTTGTAGAATATGAAATTCTTTAAGGTTGACAGGACCTTTTTCTTCTTCGCGGATATTATTTATCCAATAATATGCTGTGCTTTTTGAGATGCCAGTTTTTTTAGAAATCTCTGCTACTGTTTTGCCACTATAATATAACCTTAATACAGTGGACTTTAAATTTTTCTTTTGTTCTTCCATAAGAACCCTCATAAAAATATGATAAACAATTATATCATAAAATTTTAAAGACGAATTTAATATAAACGGAGAAGATGTAAGTAAAATAAAATTTGTTTTGAACATTATTTTATATAAAAATGTAATCTGCCAATTCAAAGCTTTCTATTTTATCTTTATTATATGTGAAATTTTTTATAAAAATCTTTACTTTTTGGCGATAATATGATAATATATCTTTACTTTAAGGAGCTCATATGATTGTAAATCAAGAAAAATTAAAAATGTTATTAAAAAAACAGAGTCTCACAAAGTCTGCTTTATGCGAAAAGATAGGTATTTCTTCAAGAACTATTGCTAAAATCGGAAAAGGCGAAGATATTGCGGAACGAATACTTAAAAAGATTGCCGAATATTTAGGTTGTGAATTAAAAGATTTAATTCAAAGCAATGAGATTTTGCAAACATTGCGTGATGAAAAAGCACATGGCTTAAAAGGGCGGCTTTATCATGAAACGCAAATTCGTTTGACATATAATTCAAATCATATTGAAGGCAGTCAACTTACAGAGGATCAGACAAGATATATTTTTGAAACAAAAACACTCGGAAATTTACCGTCCAATATTCCGATTGACGACGTAATAGAAACGAACAACCATTTTAGGTGTATCGATTTCATAATAGATTTTGCGACCGAAGATTTGACTGAAGAGTTGATTCTTAAGCTTCAAGCATTATTAAAGACGGGAACAAAGTTTGCTGATTATTATGGCGCGGGAAAGTATAAGGCACTTCCTAATACGGTCGGAGGCGTTGAAACTTGTAAACCGCAGGAAGTTCAAAAAGAAATGAAGAAACTTCTTAATTGGTATACTGCTTTTAAAAAAGTTACGTTTGATGATATAGTTGAATTCCATTATCGGTTTGAAACTATTCATCCGTTTCAAGATGGTAACGGCAGGATCGGCAGACTTATTATGTTTAAGGAGTGCTTGAAAAACGATATTGTACCGTTTTATATAGACGATAGATATAAGTCTCAATATTATAACGGATTAAGGCAGTGGAAAGAAGAAAAAGGTTTTTTACTTGAGACCTGCCGTTTCGGGCAAGATTTATATAAGCAGCTATTAGATTATTTTGAGGTAAAATATTAAAAACTGGTAAGTTGCCGTAAAGTGTAATCCTATTTAGGTAATAAGCCCTGAAAAAGAAAAATTAAATTTTTTTGATAAAAATGTTAAGTTGTGAAAATTTTGTTTCTATATAAGGGTGGAAAATCTAAATAGGAGAAAATCAAATGCAAACAAAAGTATTCTGCAGGACAACAGCAAAGAGTATTCAAACATTTTATGTAACGGTTAACGGGGAGACAAAAACATTATTTAGTCAAACGTTTCGTAGAAGTAATAAAGCGTTTTTTGAAAAAGGGGTAAACATAAATTCGCTTGGGAACTTTAAAAACGCTCATAGCGAATCTGTTAGAAAAACTTTAGATAAGTTGCCGTCTTATTTACATTATATTGAAAAAGAATATGACGTAGTAATTTATAAAAAAACAGAATCCAAAAAATACAAAAAAACTAAACCATATAAAAGGTCAATGTTTGATTGGAGAGATTATATGTGGGAATTTGCATAAAAAAAGGAGAAGAATAATGAAAATTGTATTTAGTAATTTACCGATGAAAAAAGAATTACATGCATTTAAATATATTGTTGATGGTAACGCATCTATTGAATACGACGGTGAAGTAATCTTTCCTGTTAATTCCGTACTTGCAAAATGTATGAAAAAAGGCGAAAAAGTTAAGGTTGTACTTTTATCTAAAGTTGATTTGGAAGGTAACAGCGCAATTAATGCCGGGATTTTTCAAAAAGAATTGAACGATATTAACAGAAAAATTGGTGCTGATATAGAGTATGTAACGTTAGCAACTCCTTTTGAAGAAACTAAAGACATACATGAAACGTTGCTTCGTGATATGATAAAAAAGCTTGAAAATGACGCTGAAATTATCGGGGATGTAACATATGGGCCGAAGCCGTTACCTATTATTATGTTTTCTGTTATGAATTTTGCCGAAAAATTCTTTAAGGCTAAAATTAAAAGCATTGTTTATGGAAAAGTAAACTTTATAGATGATGGTAGCGGAACAGGAAAAACTAAACCTGTTAATCCTATTTTATACGATATAACGCCGTTATATTATCTTAATTCCGTAACAAACGCTATGGAATACAAAAATTCGGAGGATGCTCTTAAAGCATTAGATACTTTACTCGAAATTTAAGGAGAAGCAAGTATTATGTATTCAAAAGAAGAATTTGAAAACTTAATAGATAATTCTCCGCTTTTTAGCATTGATAAAAAATGTTCACCAATGCAGTATAAAACTGAACGATATGTTTTATTAACTTTACTTACCGACTATTATAGGTTTTATGTATTTAAAAATAAGCCGCTTGAAGATTATAGTTTAACGCTTATTAAAACTGCCGCGGAATGTATCGAATATTATAACCAAGAAGAAGGTAAATTTTTACATTTATTTAACTCTGCAATGAAGCGTAATTTTACAATTAGCCGAGCAAAGGAGCTGATTGATAACAAAAGGCAAGGTATTAAGATAACGTCAAAAGAAGATGAATTGATCCGCAAAATTATCAGATTTACGCAAAGTAAAGATTTGGATATTTATGATGAGTCAGTTCAAAAAAAAGTTGCAACGATAATCGGGGTATCTCACGATAAAATTCGTGAATTGGTTCAAATGAATGACAATGCGGTTGGTGTATATGGTAGGGTTACTAACGATGAAGGCGAAGAAGTAGACTTATTTGACAAGTTGTCAAGCAAAGAACACTCTCCAGAGGAAGAACTTGTTTTGCAAGATAGCGTTGAAGATTTGATAAATAAAATAGAAGATACGTTTATTGAGATCCAAGATAGACAAAAGCAAATGATTTCACTGCTTTTAACAGTAGAAATAGTTAAAGTTTTTAATTATGACCTAAAAAAAGTATTTGATTTGTTAGAAGATAAAAAGATTTATAATTATACTGCTATAAAGTTTTACGAGACAAATGGGGACTTACCGACAGCAAAGCATATAGCCACTATCTGTGGAGTATCTGAACAAAGTTTAAGTAGAACTTATAAAAATTTTAAAAATAAAGTGATTTTAAGAAAAAAATACTATGAAAATTTTAATCGGTAACAAGAAAAGAGCAAAAAAACTATATGCGGGCGACGGTGAATATCCCAGGGTGTTGGCAAGTATAGGCGCAAGTGAGTTATGTGACGATATTTCCATAGAGATTAAAAAGGCGAAAATTGCCGAAGAGTATGGAGCGGACATAATTATCGATCATACGCTTACGCCAAATAACTATGAGGTTCAAAAACGTATTTTAGAAGAGACGGATATACCGATTTCTTCTATAGCTGTATATGATGTTGCATCGATGGTAAAATATTGTGAAAAAGGTTTTTTTACACAAACTGACGTATTAGATGGGTTTGAGAAAAAGGCGAAATTAGGACTGGATTTAATTACTGTTCATGCAAGCGTCATAAAAAAGGATTTAGAATTTTTTCATAAGGGTTCTCGTATTATTCCATGTACCAGCCGTGGTGGAACAATGGTGCTTGAAAACATAAAGAAAACGGGTGACGAAAATTATTATTTTAAATATTTTAATGAAATTTTAGATATAGCAAAATATTACGGAGTAACAGTTAGTTTAGGTGCGATATTTAGGCCGGCGAATATATTTGATGCTATAAATCAAAATGAAATGTATTGGGAAGAAATTAAGAGGAATGCCGAACTTGTAAAAATGGCAAAAGATAAGGATGTCTACTGTATGGTTGAAGGAATAGGGCATTGTCCGATAAATTTAATTCCAAAAGTTGTTAAAAAGTCTAAAGAAATATGCGGTACGCCTTATAGGGTTTTGACCGTTGCTACAGATAGCGCGTTGGGGTTTGACCATGTTTCTTCAGCAATAGCCGCGGCAACCGCCGTTAGTGCAGGTGCGGATTTTGTTACGGCGGTTTCGAGATCAGAGCATTTGGGTTTGCCTAATTTAAATGATTTAAAAGAAGCTGTCATTAGTGCAAAAATTGCTGCTCACAGTGGCTATATTGCGAGAACAGGGGATATTTCTTTAGATATTAAAATGGCAAATAAAAGAAGTGAGGTGGGATGTCGGGGCTCTGTTGAAGCTTCAATAATTCCTAAAATGACTGAGGAGGCATTAAAAAAATATAAGCACAGCGAAGATAAAAAATGCGCCATGTGCGGCGATTTCTGTGCTTTGTTTTCAAGTGATAAAATAAGGGAATAAAATGAAAGTAAAAATCAACAATAAACAACAAAGCAGGGAAAAAATTATTGCTTTAAATCTGAATAGGGTGCCCGAAATTTTTGTACATAAGTCGGATAAAAGCAGTATGAAAAGATTTTTTAATTTATATAAAGAAGAGATATATATTGTTCGAGATGCAGAAAGATCAAGCAGTAAATATTATTATGTCAAAAACGCTGACGAGTGTTATAATATGGCGCAATATTTTTCAGGACAAGTAATCGTTGCAGTATCGATAAATGCTTACAAAAATAAAGTTTTATTGGGGGCAATAGAAATAGTTGGAGAGTGCATTAGGATTTGTGCGACGACCAAAGAAGAATTAGATCACCGTACAATGTATAATGGGCAAGCGGAATACAATTTTCAAACAAATATTTTTGATAAAAAATTATCTGACATTCCTGAGTTTGATTTTTTGTATCAATATATTATAGAAAATACCCTTGACGGATATACGATTGAATTTACTATTTATGATAAACCTGTCGGAATAAATAAAGAAAAAATAATCATAAACGAAATAAGAAATTATTAAAATTTGTTAAGTTTTGTAAAAAATGATTTTATTAAAAAGTACGTAACAAAAATATTTTTTGGAGTATAAAATGTTAAATTTAAAACTTACAAAAGCAATCTATTTTAATGAGTCAACAAAGGAAAAAGAAAATGATCTTATTGATGCCGTAAACGACGGAGAATGGCATAAGGTAAAATTAACTACTAACCGATTAGATATTCAGCTGGATAAAAAAGATGAAAGAAAAATTACATCGATAAACGGCATAAAAATAATTTATCGCATTGCGAAAGGAGGATGTCTTGTTCTAATCGGAAACTTAGGGTGTTCGTTTAGAGCACCGTTTGGCGGAGAATTTTTTGTAAAAAGAGCTGTTGTAGAGGAAAATTCTGATTTTGATTCGATAAAGGGTGTTGATGAAGAAATCACATTTTCCAACACCCCTGTTGTGATTGAATTTATGCAGGAAAAACTTGCAACTATATCAAAAAAGAGAGAGTTGGTTTATGATCTTTCTCAGTTTGATGAATTTATGGAAATTTTTAAATTCTATAAATCGTTATCCGGTGAATTAAATAATAATACGCATTATTTAATCGAAACCGTATTAAGACCATATTATTTTGTTTCGATTGACCAAAAGGAAATAGAAGTTGAAGAAGAGTATGCAATTAAGAATTTAAACGGTATCGTTATTGGATATAGATTAGAAGACTATAAGTTTGAAAACTTATCTAATGAACTGCAAGATTCAGTTGTTAGACTTGTTGACGTAAAAATAAAAGCTTCTAATAAAGATATAAAGAAGATAAAAAGTTTTGCAGATAATTTATATTTTAGCGAGGAAAGTGAGATAACCGATAAAAACGACAGAACTTTAAACAATAATAGTTTTGATTTAAAAAATATAATTGTAGACGAAGACTGTTTGGTTTTGTCGGGGGAGCCTAAGAATTTCAATAATGTTTTTAGGTATTTGCATCTTTACGATATGGGGCAAAAAGTTAAGTTGGAGTCAATTGATAATTCTCTTAAACTTATTAATCAAGGTGCATCGGGGGCGGCGGCTGAATTATTGGAGCTTGTTATTGGCGAAAAACCAATGCCGTCAAATTATTCAAGAAGAACGCCAAATGATAATAAAGAAAAATACATAGAGCAATTAGACGAAGCACAAAAGCAGGCGTTTTTAATGGCAACAGATGGTTCGCCGGTAAGTTTAATTAAAGGACCTCCGGGAACAGGTAAAACTTTTGTTATAAATGCCATTGTGCAATATATAACAAAAGAACTTAAAGAGAAAGTTGTTATTTCATCACAGACACATGTCGCAATCGATAACGTATTAGATGAAATAATGGAAAATTACGATCCCATTATTCCCAATAGAATAACGAATAGAAAAAATAAGTATGCAGGTCAGGAGATTGACAATACAATTTATAAAACTTGGGCAAAAAAATTTGAATCACATAATAAGAGGGCAAGAAATAGTTCTCTTGCGGAGGAAATTTTAGCAGACATTAAAAATTTTAAGGGCGAAAAGAAATTTAGATTTTCGGAAAGTGTACGTGCGTCGGATTATTCAGTAATAGGCGCAACAACAACTACAAGCGCTATCGGCGGCAAAAAGGGTTTAGAGCTTTTCGAAGGCTATGATTGGCTTATTATCGATGAGGTTTCAAAGTGCCCGATTACGGAAGTTCTCAGGTATCTGCCATATGTTAAAAAAATTATCATGGTCGGAGATGACTATCAGCTAGCTCCGCTTTTAGAATTTCAAAAGGAAGAAGTTGAAAATTTACCGGATTATAATGAAGATATGTTTGAAAAGCTTCAAAGAACTTATGAAGAATCGGTTTTTGCAAAAACACTTGAAAAAGCACGTAGGGTTGGTAGACTTGTAACGTTAAACGTAAATTATCGTTCCGTCAAAGCTGTTTTGAATGCTTATAATATTTTTTATGATAGACAATTAAAAGGAGTAAGAGAAAGCGTTAAGCCCGGTAAAGTAAAATTTACGGATAAATATACAATGCTTAACGATAAAGACGTTTTCTTTATTGATGTGAAAAACGGTAAGGAAGCTGTTGAAGGGACCTCAAGATTCAATGTTGAAGAACTTAAAGCAACTAAAGAAGTTTTAAACATGATAATAAAAAACACATTGAACCCCGAAAAAGTTTCTGTTTCGGCTATATTTCCGTATGGGGCTCAAATCGATAAGTTTCAGAAAGAAAACAGAGAGTTGATTAACGCTGCTCGTAAGGCGTTTAAGAGTTTTGAGATTGATACAGTGGACGCTTTTCAAGGGAGGGAAACGGACATTGTTTTAGTCAATACGGTTGTTACTGATATGTCACGTGGGAATTTCTTAAAGGATTTCAGACGTATAAACGTTTCAATGAGCAGAGCAAGAGACAAATTGTTCATTTTTGGAAATCCCATTACGTTATCTGCAATAGAGATGAAAATGCCAAATGGCGGAAAGAGAAGATATTTTGCTGAAATTATTGATGATATCAAAAGGTTTGGCCAGTATATTAAATTTGACGGAGGAATAGATTATGAATCTGCAAGTAAGTCTAAAATTAAACTTATCTAAACAAATAAAGAAAATAAAAGTCAAATATAATACTTTTGAAAAGGCAACTTTTGATGAATATCTGATAACTAGTTTAGTTTATAGAACCTATAAAGATATAGACAGGGAAAAATTAATTTTAGATTATATAAATGACATTACAGGCGAAGGTAGCTTAAATCATCACTTTAAAAATCTATATTCAAAACTAAAAATCTTTAACGAAGAGCAACTTAAAAAAATAATGGATAATTCCATGATTCCCACTTTAAAGATCGACGAGAAAAACAGATATGAATATTATCCACAATTAAACGTTTCTATATTTAACAAAAGACTATATCAAGGAGATATAATCGAATATAATAATCTGCCGATGTTACTGATGATTAATGAGGAGATTATCGATTTATCGATTGAAACAATTCGAGATGAAGTAAAAGCAGAACAATACTTTGTTTCCTTTGATGAGAGTGATAATGTTGAAATTAAAATTTTAAATAACTTTTTACCGATTGACGGTAAATTATTTGAAGAAACTTTATGTGTCGATCTTAAAAATGTTGATTCATATCAAGGAGAAATTCATAATAATGCCGACGGTAACGGGTGGAAGGTGTTGACTAACTCAGCTTTTAATAACTTATTTTCGAATTCGAATTACTATTACGAAAATGGAGATCATTATTTTGTAAGAAATGAAAGCGTAAGAAAAACAAGCATTGCAAAAGTTCACGGTTTATATATATATAATGAAAAAATATTGAACTATCAAAATAATCCTGTGCTGTGTAAAAGAGTAATAGATTTTTTACTTAAAAACAACACCATCAATGAATATAAGACAACATCTATTATTGCAATGTTAAAATTTGTTGATGATGAGAAATGTCAAAAAGTTGTAAATTCAATGCTTATGAAAAAAGAAAGCAAAGAATTTGCCCTGGTGGGACTCGATTTGATCGGTAATGGAATTATCTATGGTTGGGTAAAAATGGCGCTTAAAATGTTCTTAAAGTATGCAGAAGCTTATCACTTAAATTATTTATATCAAGCCGACTCTGATTTACCTTTTACTGTTGAACAACTGATAAAAATTGATAAAGATATTTTAAGTGAAAGCCATAAAGTTAAAGTTGATGAATATAATTCTAATGTCGAAGCAAAAAAGAAAACGATCCGTGAAATTACCGGAGAAGTGACAACAAAAGGTTTACGCGAAAATGCTAAAAAGTTAGAAGCGGATGAAATTACTAAAAAATTCTCAAATCTTTGTAACCGATTGATTGGGCACGTCAATGTGGATTTGGACAAGGCATCTCTTACAGAACTTGAAGTTTGGCATAAAGAAGCTCTTGAGTTAAATGAATTAAGTCTGCAAATAGAGAAAAAGCTGTTAAGTATAAAAGATTAGAAAAAGTAGATATGGTTTAATTTGTTAAAAAAGAAAAATGATCAAATCAATAGAATAAACCTTGCGATTTTAGTAGTTCGAGTCGCAATGGCTATGGGCAGCCACAAAATCGTCAGTAAATTACTGACGATTTTTACTTTATAAATTTTCTTGAAATTTAATTTTTTGCGCAAAAAAGTCAAATTTTTCACCCGATAGTATGTTAACCGAATTTCTGTACAGACCTGAACTCCTGCGAACAATTAAATACATAAAAAATATGGCGTATAGCGTAAAAAGTTATACGTCTTTTTTTAAAAGTATAAAGAATCTCGTAAACGGCGTGGTCGACGAGATTATGAAAGACGAAGACTTGCGACAGTTGTATGACCTATGGTAGGAGAAAAAGTAATAACGATGTCACAATTTATATACTTCACGCCGAAAGAAAAGGAAGCGGCGAGGAACGCGGATATTGCGGAAATGCTGATGCGCGCGAGAGAAAAACTTAAAAGAAGCGGCTCGGAATACGAGTGGGGCGAAGGCAGCGAACGGGTTACGATACGCGGGAATTTATGGTATCATCAGTACGAGCAGAAGGGCGGAAACGCCGTGTCGTTCGTGCAGAGGTTTATGAATAAAACCTACGTAGAGGCGATAAAATATATTCTCGGTAACGGCGCGGGAGAAATCGCGCAAAAAGAGCCGAAGCAGTCAAAACCGAAAGAGAGAAAAGCATTTGAGCCGCCGGAACTGAACGAGGACGCCAAAAGAGCGTACGCGTATTTAAACGTTCGGCGAGGTATTCCGAAAGACGTTCTCGTGCCGTTTTTCAAAAAGAAGCTCATAGGCGAAACGCGGGAATATCATAACGTGGCGTTTATGGGCTACGATACGAACGGTAACTTAAAGCACGTTAATCTTCGCGGCACGCAAGGAGAGTCTTCGCTCAAAGGCAACGCCGCGGGAAGCTCGCCCGAATACTCGTTCAGGTGGACGGGAAAAAGCGAAAAACTGTATTTATTCGAAGCCCCCATAGATATGCTTTCGTTTATCGCGATAAAGGGCGAGGACTGGCAGGAGCATAACTACGCGGCGTGTTGCGGCGTAGGAGACAGAGTGCTGTTTCAGACGATCAAAGAC
Organism: uncultured Clostridia bacterium; assembly: GCA_959605945.1. Taxonomy (GTDB): domain Bacteria; phylum Bacillota; class Clostridia; order Christensenellales; family Borkfalkiaceae; genus UBA1259. Next base: position 13,752 of record CAUHGY010000042.1, read on the forward strand.
AATCCGAATATATCGAAGGTGTTTTTATGCCTCGATAACGACCGGGCGGGACGAATCGCCGAATACCGAATCGCAGAAAAACTGAAAGAAAACGGGCTTGAGTTTAATATAAAAATACCGAAAGGCAAGGACTGGAATGAAGATTTATTGACGGCGAAAGAACAGGTAATACTACGAAATACGGAGGTAAATGAATGTCGGAGATTACAATACTCATAATAGCGGCGGCAGGAATGGCGGTTTTGCTTGGCGGAGTGACGCTGCTGTCAAACGTATATAACTTAAACGGGATAAAGAGCAAAACGGTAGGCGACGGGCAGCACGGTTCGGCGCGGTGGGCGACTAAACGCGAGATAAAGAGAACGTACAGGCAGATACCGTTCACGCCGAACAAATGGCGGAAACAGGCGAAGAAAGGGGTAGCCCCGACCTGTATAAACGAAAGAGGAATAGAAGAAGTTCTTCCGCAGGGGATAGTTGTCGGCTGCAAAGGAAAGGGTAAAAAAACGGTGGCTATGATAGACACGGACGACGTACACGCGCTTATGATAGGCGCGGCGGGCGTAGGTAAAACCGCGTACTGGCTGTACCCGTGCATAGAGTACGCCTGCGCGAGCGGAACGTCTTTTTTATCGACCGATACCAAGGGCGACGTTATGCGGAATTACGGGGAGATAGCGAAAGGGTACGGGTATAACGTTTCGGTGATAGATTTAAGAAACCCCACCAAATCCAACGGAAACAATCTTTTGCATCTCGTCAATAAGTATATGGATTTATACAAGGAACACCCCGAAAAGTTAGCGTATAAGGCGAAAGCGGAGAAGTACGCAAAGATAATATCCAAAACCATTATACTGTCTGGCGCGGAGTCCTCGTCGTTCAGGCAGAATGCATACTTTTACGACGCGGCGGAAGGAATACTCACGGCAACGATACTGCTCGTGGCGGAGTTTTGCGAGCCGCAAAAACGGCATATAGTGTCGGTGTTTAAGCTCATACAGGAATTGCTCGCGCCGTCGGAAAAGTACGGAAAGAATCAATTTCAGGAACTGACGGAAATGCTGCCCGATACGCATAAAGCTAAATGGTTCGCGGGTTCCGCGCTTAACGCTTCCGACCAGACGATGGCAAGCGTAATGTCTACCGCGCTGTCGAGACTAAACGCGTTTCTCGATTCGGAATTAGAGCAGATACTCTGTTTCGATACGGAGATAGACGCGGAGAAATTCTGTTCGGAAAAGTCCGCGATATTCATAATAATGCCGGAAGAAGCCCCGACCACGTTCTTTATGATTTCGCTGATCATTCAGCAACTATATAGAGAGATACTTGCCGTGGCGGACGAAGAGGGCGGAAAGCTTAAAAACAGGTGCATGTTCTTTTGCGACGAGTTCGGAACTATTCCGAAGATACAGGATGCGGAAATGATGTTTTCGGCGTCGAGGTCGAGGAGATTGCAGATAGTGCCGATAATACAGAGTTTTTCGCAGTTAGAAAAGAACTACGGCAAGG